>NZ_MUND01000171.1 GCF_002154375.1 Streptomyces glaucescens
CCGGCCGCGAGGGCCAGGCCGAGCAGAGCGGACGCGGGGACGCGGGGGATGCGTGGAGAGAGAGGTGTCAAGGCCGTTCAGGTCCTTCCGTCGCCGTGCGGAGCGTGCTGCGGGACGGCGGAAGTCTCCCCGTGACACACGAGGTCTACGCGGTCACCGCGCACCCGGCAGCGTCAGGAGACCCGCGCCGGGTGTTCGAGATCTGGGACGAGTTGACCAAATAGTGTCCGTTTGTGAAGGGTTCGTACGAAGTTCTGGCCGGACGCTCGATCGCCGACCGCGGGATCTCCGCGACGGTTACCGTCTGGAGCGGGACGACTCGTCCTGCCGAGCAGCCCCGGCCCGGGACCTGACCCCGGGCCGGGGCTCGTCCGGTCAGCCGCGCACCGAGAAGCCGTACACGGTCTCGGAGCGGAACACCTCGCCCGGCCGCAGCACCGTGCCCGGGAACTCCGGCCGGTTCGGCGAGTCCGGGAAGTGCTGGGTCTCCAGCGCGATGCCCGCGCCGGGGGAGAGCGGACCGCCCAAGTGGTCCGCGGTGTACAGCTGGAGGCCCGGCTCGGTGGTCGCCACCGTCAGCACCCGCCCGGACCCCGGGTCGTACAGCTCGGCGACCTCCTCCGCCGCCGCGGTGACCCCCTTGTCCAGCACGAAGTTGTGGTCGTACCCGGAGCCCGTCTCCCGCGCCTTGCGGAAGTCGAACCGGGTCCCCGCCACCTCGGCGACCCCCGTCGGGATCAGGTCCTCGTCGACCGGCGTGTACCGCGCGGCGGCGATCCGCAGCTCGTGCCCGCCCGCGGGACCGGACCCGGCGCCGGCGAGGTTGAAGTAGCTGTGGTTCGTCAGGTTCACGACGGTCGGGGCGTCCGTCACCGCCTCGTACCCGATCCGCAGCGCGCCGTCCGCGTCCAGCGTGTACGTCACCGTCACCGCCAGCCGGCCCGGGAAGCCCTCCTCGCCGTGCGGGCTGACCCGGCTCAGCCGCACCCCGTTCGCCACCGGCGTCCCCTCCCACACCCGCCGGTCGAAGCCGCGCTCACCGCCGTGCAGCGCGTTCGGCCCGTTGTTGACGGGGAGGGCGTACGTCAGCCCGTCCAGTTCGAACCGGCCGCCCGCGATCCGGTTGGCGTAGCGGCCGATGAGCGCCCCCAGATATGGACCCGGGTTCTCCAGATAACCCGTCAGCTCCTCGAACCCCAGTACGACGTTCGCCGTGCCGCCGCCCCGCCCGGGCACCTCCACCGACTGCACGATCCCGCCGTACGAGAGAATCCGCACCCGAACGCCGCCCCGCTCCAGGGTCCAGCGGTGCACCGGCGCGCCGTCGGGAAGTGTGCCGAAGTGTTCGCTCATGAGCGGAACCTTAAGTCAAGGACCTAAGAAGGCGCCCGAGGGGCCGTCACCGTGCGATAGGCGATCTCCGCGAGCCGCGCCTGGCCGTCCACGCTCGGATGGAACCAGTCCCACGGGCTCAACTGCGCCGCCCCGAACCGGTACGCGTACACCGCCCCGCCGTCGAAGCGGCAGTACCGGTCCTTCGCGCACACCTCGCCCAGCACCTCGTTGTACGCCTCCACCCGCTTCTGCACCGTCGAGCGCCGCGACTGTGCCGCCGCGTCCAGGGCGTCCGCGTCGTCCAGCATCGACGGGCAGATGCCCAGCTCCCACACCCGCTTGCCCAGCGCGCTGGTCCGGCCCTCGGACCACAGGCGCTTCAGATCGGGCACGCTCGCCACGTACACCTGCGCCCGGGGCGCGGTCCGGCGCAGGGTGCGCAGCGCCTCGGTGAAATCGGCGCGGAAGTCGGCCACCGGGGTCATCGCGTCCGCCGACGCCCGGCAGGCGTCGTTCGCGCCCGCCATCACCGTCACCAGCTCGGGCCTGCGGGCCGCCGCCCGCGCCATCTGCCCGGACAGATCCGCCATCCGCGCCCCGGTCACCGCGTAGTTCCAGCTGTGCGAGGCCGCCCGGCCGCGCCCCAGCAGCCGCACCGCGAGACTGTCGACCTCCGGGCTGCTGCCCGTCGCCCAGGACGCCTCAGGGCAGTCCGACAGGACCGTACAGGCGTCGAAGCCACGGGTGATCGAGTCGCCGACGGCCGCGACCGACCGCGGGCTGGTGTCCCAGGCCGGGGTCGGCGAGGGCGTGGCCCGGCGGGACTGGCTGCCGGACGGACCCGGCGCGTCGCCGCCCACGGCGTCACAGCCGGCGACCCCCAGAACGGCCGCCGCGGTCACACCCGCGAGGACGGCCCGCGAACGGTGGCGTCGATTCCGCAGGTTCCGCATGCCTGGTCCATCCCTTGCCGGCCGTGATGTCGTGTCATGTTCCCCAACCCATGACAGCGCCCCAGGGTTCCCGGCGCACACCATGCGACCGGTCACACCCGCACAGGCGTCCTGCCGGGTGAATGGCGGAGGTTTCCCGCTACAACGACCGACGGTACGTCACACTCCTTGCCCCGCCGCACGGTAGCCTCGCCATCAAGTGGCCTGCCCGGCCACCACCGCCCGCCCATCCGCACCTTGTCCCGCTCAGCCCGGAGGTCCCGGTGACGACACGTGGAGTTCTGTACGTGCACTCCGCGCCGCGCGCGCTGTGCCCGCACGTCGAGTGGGCCGTCGCCGGGGTGCTCGGCACGCGCGTCAACCTCGACTGGATCCGGCAGCCCGCCGCCCCCGGCACCTGGCGCTCGGAGTTCTCCTGGCAGGGCGAGGCGGGCACGGCCTCCAAGCTGGCGTCGGCCCTGCGCGGCTGGCACCTCCTCCGCTTCGAGGTCACCGCGGAACCCTGCCCCACCGCCGAGGGCGAGCGCTACAGCTGCACCCCCGACCTCGGCATCTTCCACGCCGTCACCGGAATCCACGGCGACATCCTCATCCCCGAGGACCGCCTGCGCGCCGCCCTCCTGCGCTCCCAGCGCGGCGAGACGGACCTGGAAGCCGAGATCGCCAAGCTCCTCGGCAAGCCCTGGGACGACGAACTCGAGCCCTTCCGCTACGCCGGCGAGGGCGCCCCGGTCCGCTGGCTCCACCAGGTGGTCTGAGGAAACACCGGGGCGGCAGCGCCCTGAAGGGCCGCGGGGAACGCCGCGAGAACGCCCCCACGGGCCCGCACCCGGCGACGCACCACCGCCCCGACGGCGAAAGGCCCGCCCCCCGAAGGGAGCGGGCCACTCTCACGACCGGCGGACTCACACCGTCCGGAACGCCAGCACCACGTTGTGCCCACCGAACCCGAAGGAGTCGTTGAGAGCCGCGATACGGCCCTCGACGGGCAGCTTGCGGGCCTCTCCGCGGACGATGTCCGCGTTCGCCTCGGCCTCCGGGTCGAGGTTGTCCACGTTGATGGTGGGCGGCGCCACCCGGTGGTACAGCGCGAGGACGGTCGCGACGGACTCGACACCGCCGGCGCCACCGAGCAGGTGACCCGTCATCGACTTGGTGGCCGACACCGCGAAGTGGTCGGCCTCGTCGCCGAACACCTTCCGCAGCGCCTTCAGCTCGGCCACGTCACCGGCCGGCGTGGACGTCGCGTGCGCGTTGACGTGCATGATCTCGGCCGGGTCGAGATCGGTCCGCTCCAGCAGGTTCTGCAGCGCGTGCGCGATACCGCGGCCCTCGGGCTCCGGCTGCACGATGTCGTGGCTGTCGGCGGAGACGCCCTGCCCGACCGCCTCGGCGTACACGCGGGCCCCGCGCCGGGCGGCGTGCTCGGCGGACTCCAGGACGACCACACCGGCGCCCTCGCCGAGGACGAAGCCGTCACGGGCGACGTCGTACGGCCGGGACGCGCCCTGCGGGTCGTCGTTGTTCTTGGACATCGCCATCATGTTGCCGAACGCGGCGATCGGCAGCGGGTGGATGGCGGCCTCGGTGCCACCGGCGATCACCACGTCGGCGCGGCCGGTGCGGATCATCTCGATGGCGTAGCCGATGGCCTCGGCGCCGGACGCGCACGCGGAGACCGGCGTGTGCACGCCCGCACGGGCGTTCACGGCCAGACCGACGTTGGCCGACGGGCCGTTCGGCATGAGCATGGGGACGGTGTGCGGGGAGACGCGGCGGACGCCCTTCTCCTTCAGCACGTCGTACTGGTCCAGCAGGGTCGTCACACCGCCGATACCGGAGGCGATGACGGCACCCAGCCGGTCGGGGTCGATCGACGAGTCCTCACCGGCCTTGCCGGTGAAGCCCGCGTCGGCCCACGCCTCCTGGGCGGCGACCAGCGCGAACTGCGCCGACCGGTCCAGCTTGCGGGCCTGCGGCCGGGGGAGGACCTCGGTGGGCTCCACGGCCACCGGCGCGGCGATCCGGACCGCCTGCTCGGCGGCCCAGTCCTGTTCGAGAGGCTTGACGCCGGAGCGCCCGGCGACCAGGCCCTCCCAGGTGGAGGCTGCGTCGCCACCCAGCGGTGTGGTTGCGCCGATACCGGTGACGACCACGGTGCGATTGGTCGGGCTCACGGGAATTCTTTCTCCAGATCGGTGGATTCAGCGGCGCCACCGCCGGGTGGCGGGGCAGGCAACGAGCCTTGAGGATCAGGCCTGGTGCTTGAGGATGTACTCGGTCGCGTCGCCGACCGTCTTGAGGTTCTTGACGTCCTCGTCGGGGATCTTGACGTCGAAGCGCTCCTCGGCGGCGACGACGACCTCGACCATGGACAGCGAGTCGACGTCCAGGTCGTCGGTGAAGGACTTGTCCAGCTGGACGTCCTCAACCGGGATGCCGGCGATCTCGTTCACGATGTCGGCGAGACCGGCGACGATCTCTTCCTGAGTGGCGGCCATGTTGGCGCTCCTTCGTTTTCTATCCAGATGGTGTGGCGGTGGATTCCGCAGCGGATCGCATGATCCGGCACGGAGTGCCTAGGGGAGGGTAACGACCGACGCGGCGTAGACGAGACCCGCCCCGAATCCGATGACGAGCGCGGTGTCGCCGCTCTTCGCCTCGCCGGTCGCCAGGAGCCGCTCCATCGCGAGCGGGATCGAGGCGGCCGAGGTGTTGCCGGTGGTGCGGACGTCACGGGCGACCGTGACCGACTCCGGCAGCTTCAGGGTCTTCACCATCGAGTCGATGATCCGCTCGTTGGCCTGGTGCGGGATGAAGACATCGAGGTCGGAGGCGGCGATCCCGGCCGCGTCCAGCGCCTGCTGGGCGACCTTCGCCATCTCGAAGACGGCCCAGCGGAACACCGCCTGGCCCTCCTGCGTGATCGCGGGGAACCGCTCGACCTCGCCCTCGCGGTAGTCCGTCCACGGGACGGTCTGCTTGATGGTCTCGGACTTGTCGCCCTCGGATCCCCAGATGGTGGGGCCGATCGCCGGCTCGTTCGAGGGGCCGACGACGACCGCGCCGGCACCGTCGCCGAACAGGAAGGCCGTCGCGCGGTCCTCCAGGTCGGTCAGGTCGCTCAGCCGCTCCACGCCGATCACGAGGACGTACTCGGCGGAGCCCTCGACGATCATGCCCTTGGCGAGGGTGAGGCCGTAGCCGAAGCCGGCGCAGCCCGCCGAGATGTCGAAGGCGGCGGCCTTGTTCGTGCCGAGCTTGTCGGCGATCTCGGTGGCGACGGCCGGGGTCTGCTTGAAGTGCGTGACGGTGGACACGATCACCGCGCCGACCTGCTCGGCGGTGATCCCGGCGTCCGCGATCGCCTTGCCGGACGCCTCGATCGACATCGCGGCGACGGTCTCCTCGTCGTTCGCCCAGTGCCGCGTCTGGATGCCGGACCGCGAACGGATCCACTCGTCCGACGAGTCGATCGTCTCGAGGATCACCTCGTTGGGCACCACGCGGGTGGGCCGGTAGCCGCCCACGCCCAGGATACGGGCGTACGGGGCGCCCTTGGCGGGCTTGATCTTCGACATGTGTCGGTCGGCTCCTTAGCGCTCAGGCCTGCTCTGCGATGAGCTCGCGGGCCGCGTCGAGGTCGTCGGGGGTCTTCAGGGCCAGCGTCTTCACACCGGGCAGCGCGCGCTTGGCGAGACCCGTGAGGGTGCCGCCGGGGCAGACCTCCAGCAGGGCGGTGACGCCCAGCTCCTTGAAGGTCTCCATGCACAGGTCCCAGCGGACGGGGTTGGCGACCTGGCCGACCAGCCGGGCGACGACCTCGTCGCCGGTGGCGACGGTCCGCCCGTCCTTGTTCGAGACGTAGGTCACCTTCGGATCGGCCGGCGTCAGCTCGCGCGCGGCCTCGGCCAGCTCGTCGACGGCGGGCGCCATGTGGTGCGTGTGGAACGCGCCGGCCACCTTCAGAGGAACGATCTTGCGGACGCCCTCGGGCTTGTCCTCGTTCAGCGCGGCCAGCTGCTCCAGCGTGCCCGCGGCGACGATCTGGCCCGCGCCGTTCACGTTCGCCGGAGTCAGGCCCAGCTTCTCCAGGTGCGCGACGCTCACCTCGGGGTCGCCGCCGAGCAGCGCCGACATGCCGGTCTCGGTGATCGCGGCGGCCTCGGCCATGGCCAGACCGCGCTTGCGGACCAGGGTCAGCGCGGCGGTGTCGTCGAGGACACCGGCGAACTGCGCCGCGGTGATCTCGCCGACGCTGTGCCCGGCGACGGCGCCGGGGGTGATGTCACCGAGTGCCGCGGCCGACAGGATGCCCGCCGCGACGAGCAGCGGCTGCGCCACGGCGGTGTCGCGGATCTCGTCCGCGTCGGCCTTCGTGCCGTAGTGGGCGAGGTCCAGTCCGATGGCGTCCGACCAGGCGGCGACGCGGTCGGCTGCCCCGGGCAGTTCGAGCCAAGGGGTCAGGAAGCCGGGCGTCTGGGCGCCCTGGCCGGGAGCGACGAGTACGAGCACTCTCACACTCTCTCTTGGGGACGGGCGCGGCCGCCCGTGGGGACAAGGACGAAGAACGGGAGGGGGTTTTGTGGACCCCGGACAAAAGACTAGGGCTGGAGATCTCCGTCGGCCAGACGCCCCAGGATGAGCGCGATTCGCAGGGTGAAGGCGGAGCGTACATCGGAGGGCGACCAGCCGGTGACGTCAGTCACACGTCGGAGCCGGTAGCGCACGGTGTTCGGGTGAACGAAGAGCATCCTCGCGGCGCCTTCCAGGCTGCTCGCCTGCTCCAGATACACACTCAAGGTTTCGAGGAGCGCGGACCCGGCCTCCCCCAGCGGTCTGTAGATCTCCTCCACCAGCTGCTCGCGGGCGCTCGGGTCCCCGGCCATCGCGCGCTCCGGCAGCAGATCGTCCGCCAGCACCGGCCGCGGGGCGTCCTGCCAGGCGGAACACGCCTTGAGGCCCGCCGCGGCGGCCTGCGCGGACCGGGTCGCGGCCAGCAGGTCCGGCACGATCGGGCCGGCCACGACCGGCCCGGCGGCGAACGGGCCGATCAGCGACTTCGCCACGGCGAGCGGATTGTCGCTGCCGCCCGCGATCACCACCAGGCGGTCCCCGAGCACTCCGGTCAGCACCTGGAGCTTGGCATGCCGGGCCGCCCGCCTTATCGCCTCCACGGTCAGCTCGGAGTCGCCGTCGGGTGCCGTGCCCAGTACCACGCAGACGTGCTCCGGGGAGTTCCAGCCGAGCGCGGCGGCCCGGGACACCGCCCCCTCGTCGGCCTCTCCGCTGAGCACCGCGTTCACCACCAGCGACTCCAGCCGCGCGTCCCAGGCACCGCGTGCCTCGGCGGCCTGGGCGTAGACCTGGGCGGTGGCGAAGGCGATCTCGCGGGCGTACACGAGCAGCGCCTCGCGCAGCACCGACTCGTCGCCGGGAGCCGCCACCTCGTCGATCGCGCTCTCCATGACCTCGATGGTGGTGCGCACCATCTCCACGGTCTGCCGCAGCGTGATCGCCCGGGTCAGCTCGCGCGGCGCGGTCCCGAAGACATCGGTGGAGATCGCCTGCGGGGCGTCCGGGTGCCGGAACCACTCGGTGAAGGCGGCGATGCCGGCCTGTGCGACCAGCCCGATCCAGGAACGGTTCTCCGGGGGCATGGCCCGGTACCACGGCAGGGTCTCGTCCATGCGTGCGATGGCCTGCGCGGCGAGGGAGCCGGAGGACTTCTCCAGCCGCTTCAGGGTCGCGTCATGGGCGTGGACGTCGTGCGCTGCGGCTTCGGGCTTGCTGGTTTCGGGTTCGGGCACGGGACAAGACTGCCTTATCGGGCCGGGACCATGGGCCGCCGGGTGGGCACTGAGGTCTACGGTGGGTGCGTGATGGACGTCCGGCGCGCCGACGAGCGCTATCCCGGAGGGGACCCGCAGGCGGGGATCGTATCCCGGCACGCCTTCTCCTTCGGCCCGCATTACGACCCCGACAACCTGCGCTTCGGCGCCCTGATCGCCTGCAACGAGGAGCGCCTCGCCCCGGGCGCCGGCTTCGACGAGCACCCGCACAGCCACACCGAGATCGTCACCTGGGTCGTCGAGGGCGAGCTGACCCACCGCGACTCCACCGGGCAGGAGAGGCGGGTCCGCCCGGGAGACGTGCAGCGCCTCAGCTCGGCGGGCGGCGTCCGCCACGTGGAGCGCAACGACGGCACGGCACCGCTGACGTTCGTGCAGATGTGGCTGGCCCCGCGGCAGCCCGGCGGCGACCCGGCCTACGAGGTCGTCCCGGGCATCGCCGACTCCACGCCGTACGCCGTCCCGGAGGCGGGCGCGATGCTCCACGTCCGCCGCCTGGCCCCCGGCGAACGCACGGCGGTCCCCGACGGGGCGTACGTCTACGTCCATGTGACCCGCGGCGAACTCCGTCTGGACGGCGAGACCCTGGGCCCGGGCGACGCGGCGCGCGTCACGGGGGCCAAGGACCTGGAGGCGGAGGGCGTGACGGAGTCGGAACTGCTGATCTGGGAGATGGCGCCGTAACGGCCAGGCGGCCGTCACGGCGGGTTCAGCCCCGCGCCTCCGCCAGCACCGCGTCCGTGAACGGCGGCCACGCCTCGACGGCCCACGGCCCGAAGGCGCGGTCGGCGAGCGCGACGCACGCCAGCCCGGCGTCCGGGTCGATCCACAGGAACGTCCCGGACTGCCCGAAGTGACCGAAGGTCCGCGGCGAGGACGAGGCGCCCGTCCAGTGCGGTGACTTCCCGTCGCGGATCTCGAAGCCCAGCCCCCAGTCGTTGGGGTTCTGGTGCCCGTACCCCGGGAGCACGCCCTTGGTGCCCGGATACTGCACGGTCATCGCCTCGGCCACGGTCCGCGGGTCCAGCAGCCGGGGCGCCTGCACCTCCGCGGCGAACCGCAGCAGGTCCTCGACGCTCGACACCCCGTCCTTCGCGGGCGACCCCTCCAGGGAGGTCGACGTCATGCCGAGCGGCTCCAGCACCGCCTGGCGCAGGTACTCGGCGAAGGGGATGTCCGTGGCCTTCGCCACGTGGTCGCCCAGCTGCTCGAACCCGGCGTTGGAGTACAGCCGCCGCTCGCCGGGCGCGGACATCACCCGGTGCTCGTCGAAGGCCAGCCCCGAGGTGTGCGCGAGCAGGTGACGGACCGTCGAGCCGTCCGGCCCGGCCGGCTCGTCCAGCTCGATCGCGCCCTCCTCGTAGGCGACCAGCACCGCGTACGCGGCCAGCGGCTTGGTGACCGAGGCCAGCGGGAAGCGGCGGCCGGCCGGGCCGTGGGTCCCGAGGACCGTGCCGTCGGCGCGTACGACACCCGCCGCGGCGGCGGGAACCGGCCAGTTCTCGATCAACGCGAGGCTGTTCAGCGACATGCGGTCGAGCCTAAGCGCTCACAGCCGCAGTTCCATCAACGGGTCCGGTTTGCGGGCGAAGCCCATCGAGGCGTACAGCGGCTCGGCCTCGGCGGACGCGGTCAGCTGCACCAGTGCGGCGCCGCGCTCCCGGAACCAGGCCAGCAGCTCCTCCATGCATGCGCGCGCGTACCCCCGCCGCCGCAGCCCGGGGTCGGTCGCGACGCTGAACACGTAGCCGACCGTGCCCCGCGGATCGCCGGCCCGTCCGATCCGGTACTCCAGCGTTCCGGCCACCAGCGCGGCCAGCGCGCCCGGCCGCTGTGGATGGTCCACGACGAACGCCGCGAACCCCCCGTCCGGGTCGGCCAGTCGTGCCCGCAGGCCGGGCAGCGACTCCGCGTGCCAGTCGGCGGTGGGCTCGGAGCGCACCGCGTCGATCATCACCTGCCGCAGCCGCAGCACCTCCCCGGCGTCCTCCGGCCCCGCACGACGCACCTGATGTAGTAGTCCCATGCCGCCTACGGTACTTACAGCGCCCGGTGAATTCTCGGCCTTTTCGCTTGCTTCGAGTGCACTCCAAGGTCATAGCGTGGAGGACATGACGGTGATGCAGACCCTGCCCGCGGCCACCGAGGACACCCCCACCAGAACCGACATCTGCTCCGCCGCGCCACGCAGACACCCCCGCCCCGACGGCCAGGACCGCTACACGATCAGCGAGGTCGCCGCCTTCACCGGCCTGACGGCCCACACGCTGCGCTGGTACGAGCGGATCGGCCTGATGTCCCACATCGACCGCTCGCACACCGGCCAGCGCCGCTACACCAACCGCGACCTGGACTGGCTCGACCTGGTCGGCAAGCTGCGGCTGACCGGGATGCCGGTCGCCGACATGGTCCGGTACGCCGAACTGGTCCGCGAGGGCGACCACACCTTCGACGAACGGCGCGAACTGCTGGAGACGACCCGCCAGGACGTGCTCGCCAGGATCGCCGAACTGCGGGACACGCTCGCCGTGCTCGACCGGAAGATCGACTTCTACTCCTCCGAGAGGACCCGATGACCGACAGCACCATCCCCACCGTCCGACTGGGCGACGAGGGCCCCGAGGTGGGAGCACAGGGCCTCGGCTGCATGGGCATGAGCTTCGCCTACGGCCCCTCCGACGCCGAGGAGTCCAGGGCCACCCTGGAACGGGCGCTGGAGCTCGGCGTCACCCTGTACGACACGGCGGACGCGTACGGCGCCGGCGACAACGAACGCTTCCTCGCCCCCTTCTTCAAGGCCCACCGCGACGAGGTGACCGTCGCCACCAAGTTCGCCCTGTCGATCCCGCCGGACGACCCCACGCGGCGGGTCATCCGCAACGACCCGCCGTACATCCGGCAGGCCGTCGAGGACAGCCTGAAGCGCCTCGACATCGACGTCATCGACCTCTACTACATGCACCGCCGCGACCCGGCCGTCCCCATCGAGGAGACCGTCGGCGTCATGGCCGAGCTGGTCCGCGAGGGCAAGGTCAAGCACCTCGGCCTGAGCGAGGTCACGGCCGCCGAACTGCGCGCCGCCCACGCGGTGCACCCGATCGCCGCCCTCCAGTCCGAGTGGTCCCTGTTCAGCCGTGACATCGAGCGGCAGGTGGTCCCGGCGGCGGCTGAACTCGGCGTGGCCCTCGTCGCGTACTCCCCGCTGGGCCGGGGCTTCCTCACCGGCTCCTTCGCCAGCGCCGAAGACCTCACCACCGGCGACTTCCGCCGTCAGCACCCCCGCTTCACCGGCGGGAACGCGGCGGCCAACGCGGCCCTCCTGGACCGGATCCGCGAGGTCGCCGACCGCCGCGGCGCCTCACTGGGCCAGATCGCCCTGGCCTGGGTCCACCACCGGCAGACGCTCCACGGCCTGCCGGTCGTCCCGATCCCGGGCACCCGCAAGCCGGGCCGGGTGGACGAGAACACGGCGGCGGCGCGGATCGTCCTGACGGACGAGGACCTGGCGGTCCTGGAGCCCATCGCCGCCCAGGTGGCCGGCGACAGGTACGCGGACATGACGTTCACCTCCGCGGGCCGTGAGTAGAACGGTCCAGGGGCGCGGGGCCGTACCGGTGTGCGGCTCCGCCGCGCGGGCGCGGCCGGCCGCGAACGGTCCGCACCCGACGGACGACAGCGACACGGCGGACGCTAGGCCGTGTCCGCAAAG
>NZ_MUND01000172.1 GCF_002154375.1 Streptomyces glaucescens
ACCTAACGAAGTACTACTAGGGGCCTGTCTGACAATTCCCGCCCGCCCCGTGGCGCATGGCACGCACGCTCGCCGCGTTCGCACGCACCGGACGCCACGGGGCCCGCCCTCCGGGAGGACGACGGGAATTGTCAGACAGACCCTAGCCCCGAACATCGAGATAGGGCGTCGGTCGCTTCAGTCGCTGCATACCCCCAGGTCCCCGCCTGACCTGCAGTTTCACCCACTCCTTGGCCAGCGACCGAGGAAGCACTGGGTCGCTGCCGTTCAGTCCTACACGAAGACCCAGTCAGCGACTGAAGCGACCGAGAGTCGGACATGCCCTTGCCCTCCAGCGCTGGAAAAGGCCAGCGCCGTACAGGTCAGACCCCGACTCCCGCCACACGAGGGCTTTTCCTCGAACGCGGCTAGAGGTTGTCCCGTATGGGGTCTGAGTTATCCGGCGAGGGCCATGTTGTGCAGTCGGGCGATGCCGAGCATGGCCTGGTGAACGCCGTCGCCCTTGAGTCGGCAGTCGCGCAGGATCTTCCAGTTCTTCAGCCGGGACAGCGCGTGTTCCACTCGGGCCCGGGCCCTGCGATGGACTGCATTCTCCGTCTCCTGCTGACTGCTGAGGTACGTCTGACCGCGTCGTTTGCGGTGCGGGATGAGCAGGCCGGTGCCCTGGTAGCCGCCATCGGCGATGGTGGGTGCGCCGCGGCAGGCCCGGTCGATGCCGGACTCGGTGAACGCCCGGCAGTCGTTTCGGCTGCCGGGCAGCGGCAGGCCGATCGCCACGACCAGGCGGCTGTTGGCATCGATGACGACTTGCAGGTTCGTCGAGTACCGGTAGTTCTTGCTGGACGCGGCCACGCTGCGGTCGCGGGTGGGCACCAGGGTGCCGTCGACGATGTAGACGGTGTCCTTGCGCGGCCTGCGGGCCGGCGAGATCGCCAGCAGGGGTGCGAGGTGGTCGAGGATGCGGTCTGCCGCAGACTTCGAGACCCCGAACAACGGCGCCACCTGCCGCAATGTGAGGTTCGTGCGCCAGTACGTCGCCACCAGCAGCACCCGGTCCTCCAGCCGCAGCCGCCAGGGACGGCCCCGCTGGACATCACCGCCACGGCGCCGAACCAGCGCCACCAGCCTGGCGAACTGCGCCTCGGACAGCCCGGAGAACGGCTCGATCCACTTCGGATCATCCGTTGAGATCACCCCACCCATGTCCAAGTCAACGCACCACCCGCCACACTGGTTACGGGACAACCTCTAGGGTGAGCCTTCCAAGTTCTGTGGAGCATCGGGTAGTTGGCCGCGTCTCAGCAAGGCGCGGCCAGCAGCCAGCGTGGAATGAATCGCAGGAGCGGTGATAGGGATCGACCCTTCGCCTCTGCGGCGGACGATGCTAATGAAGGCCCCCTCCATGCGGCCGTCCACTACTGCCCCATGGACAAGGAAAGGCTTGAGCTCCTCGGGCTGAGGTGGAATGTGGAGAAAGACAATGCCCAGCCCTGAGCCGTCGGAGATCTCCTCGATGTCAAGGAGGTCGGGGGGTGGGTACAGATGATGTTCCAGAGCGCTCTGATAGCGACGCAGCGTGCGCCCGTCGAGGGGTACTGGGCAGACGCTGTGAATTACCTCCCCCGCAGGAACCTTCTTTCCTCGCATGCCCACCACGACGATTCCTCCGTGCTCGGCGTTTGCAAACCTTGCTACCGCCTGGGCTATTGAGATCTTTCCGTGTTGTGTATCGAGGTCGTAATGTGAACTCTTTACATCGAGCCACGGGCCTTCTGGCTGACCAATTAAAACGTCGGCTCGCCCCGCGCGGAGAAGTTCGATGGTTGTCTCGCGGGTGAGTTCGCCGCTCTCGGCAGCCTCTAGGAGTGAAATCGCGCCACTGCCGATTTCATATAATTCTCGGACTAGCCGATTGCGTAGGTTGCACTCGATATCGATGCGCCATACGAAAGGAGACGTATGGTAGTCGACGGTCATTTCAATGTCGCGAAGTGCTGCTCTACGTCTAGCTAGATACGGTGCGAGGATGGCCCGATAGACGTCGGGTAGAGTTTCCTCGTTGAACTCTTCTGACTTCGTAATAACGTGAATCTGTACGACCAGCGTTCCTTTTTGAAGCGAAATATGTACGGGGCCCGGCGGTGACCACTCATCATCAAACTCATCTTCGTCGCCCTCGACGATGAATACATCCATTTCGTCTGCCTCGTAGAGGCGAGCTGCGCTTTGCAGAGCATGCTTAAGGTCAACGGCTTTGAACTGTGCAAGTTCGGACTCGTGGAAGACGTACCCTTCAACGTCGCGATACTGGCGGCAGGTGTCCTCGAACTGAAGCTCCTCGCGGGTCCTGTCGAAGCGGATGGTTCGTGGCAACGGGGGGCCTCCCAGAGGTGTGGGCGGGCGTGATCGTTCGGTGTGGGGGCACACACGCAGTCGCTACGTGCGGCCAGTTCGCCACTGCGGATCTCAAATGATGCCTGGAGCTCGGTCTCTACCGCAGGTCTATCGCGGCGACCTGTGGCCCCGCCAGGGGACGCAACCTGAGGTGTCTTCTTGCCCTAGGTCTTGCCGGGGATCTTGGTGGCCTGCATTTTCGCTGTTCAGAGGCCGTAGGTTCGTGCGCCTGGTGGTCGTTGTTGGTCGTCCTTGGCCACTGTCGAGCAACCTTGGACGGCCCAGGGGCGGCCCAGCCATGCCCGCACTCGGCTGACGGCCGGCACCCTCGATGGGCCCCGCCTGAACCTCAGCCGACGAAAGTCAGCCACGATGGCGGGTGCGGCGATGGACTAGGCGCGCGTATGTCTCGCCGCATTCCCACCGGTCTTAGCCACGCTGCTATTGCCGTCGACCAGAGCAAGCCACGCTGGCGGAAGCGTGGCGGTGGAACCTTAGGCAAGGACCTTCACAATCGTGCCTGCGCAGTATCTTGATGAACTTGCACACCACAACGTGTGTTTTCATTTCCGGCAAAGTCTGTCATCAGTTAGCGCGCTGGACGCTGTAATTGTGAGCACTGGGGTGTCATGTACCCGTGCCACCCTGCCGCATTTTCTTCCTTCTCTCTACAGCAGAGGCAACGTAGTGAGTCAGGAGGATTGTGTACCCCACGTTGGGTACAACGCCCCCTATAAAAACCCACATGGCACCCCACCAATCCTCTGTGCCGCCACTGTCAATCACGGGCAACCAGAGAAAGTTCCCCGTAATAAGAGCAAAGAAGCGCCCGGTGTTTGCGGGAAGCCTTCCCGCTCGAAATTCAAAAAGAATGGTGAGCGCCATATAAAGCATAAAAAAGTAAAGGTTTGTTGCCCAGATGAACGGGTTCACTCCGGAGCCGTGCTTCTCTGCGAAACGAACCTGGTACGGCCACTCTATAGCCATAATCAAACATAGGAGCAAGAGGGGGAGGTAGCGACGGGCAATTCTGCCCGCCTGACTAAGTTTCTCTTCATGCTTCAAGGCTAGGTCTGCAAGGCCCTCGTAAAGAGGATTCGGTGCGGTTTCTGGGTCTAGCCCTTCTCGGGCCCGGGCCGCGCCACTGAAGACCTCTTCCTGTGTGGCTCCTCGAATGCGCATACCCTCATGATCAATATATGACTCCACCTCTGCCGCGAAGCCGCGGATTGTCTCGTCGGAAAGAACTGCAGCCTGTGGAACTTGAATCCACTTTGGCGAAATATCGGAGCCTCGTAGCTTTTTGCTAATATTAACCCAATGTAGTGACGACTGCTCTCGGTCGTAGACCACGCCAATCACCGGTATTCGACTTTCGCGCCAGTCTTCGCCGTGATCTTCAATAGGGACGGCGTATCCCTTCGACCGCTTATATTTCTTTCCACTTTTTACTTGCACTGCGAAAACGTGTCCGGTCCTGCGGCCGTTTCGGGTAAGCATTACATATAGATCTTCACCGTGGTCATTTCCTCCATCGATCTCTTGGACGATGTGGTCATGCTCTTCGAGTAGTGCGCGGAGCGCATTTACGCCCGCGCGCTCAATGCGACGACTTGGCCGAACCTTAGCCATCTTCCCCCCTGCCTCGAACTCGTCATGTTACCGAGGTGCTCGGACATCAAGACGTCCCTGAGGCATGACCCCGTAAGCTTCCGGCGCGTCCGGCAGTCTGTGGACCTGCCCGATGCGGCACGACGTCAGGGCCATGATCTTTAAAGCCGCGGAGCCGACCGCCCCAGCCACGGCGTACCCCTTCTATGACATCAGGTGGCTGACTGTTGATGGCGCGGCACGGGCGCCGGCCGGGCTGGAGCGGGGCGCAGACAGGAGCGCAGGCACGGCCGGGGGCCGTGCCGCGCGCGGCGAGCGGCAGCGAGCCGCCTTGAACCCGTAGAGAAGGTTGTAACTCAGTTGGATTCAGGCGTCGGTTGGCCTGCCGGTGGTCTGGCTGCTGTGATCCTGCGCGCCTGTTCTGCGGCACGTTGAAGTGCCTGGGCCACTTGGACGGCGTCGTCGGCGCTCAGCAGGATCTCCTGTGTCCAGAGGATCGAGAGCCTGACCGTGCCGTCGTGAAGGTGTACGGCTACATCGACTTCTGTGCCGAGGCCTGCTGCGTCCCGAACGTCGTCCAAGCCTGGATCGCTTGCGAACGCGCTCATGCTCCGATGTTCCACAACGGGGCGTCGTACTGGTCTGGGTGGCTGTTGATGAGGAGCCGGCGTAGCTCGTCGCGCTGGGAGCCGTTGAGGTTCAGTGCCTCGGTGAGGTGGCGGAACGTGGTGTGGGTGATGCCACGGGCGCTGGCCTCTGCCTGGAACCGGTCGAGCTGGGAGAGGACATCTTCGGGGGTGAGGGGGACTGGTGGCTGGCCCTTGAGCCATGCTGCCTTGTTGCGTTCGTAATCAATTTCGGAGAAGCCGCAGATCTCGCGGCTGTATGCCTCGGCCTCGTCCAGGGCGGCGGTTGTCATGATGGCGCGGGCCAGGCTGTTGCGGCTGACCGCGTCGTCCAGGTCGACTTCGTGGACCGTGGGTCCTTCGTCGGTGAGGGGGACGGGGAGGCCGGCGTCGCGTACCTCGCAGGTGCCGCGGGCTCCTCGGGCTGTTGCGGCGAGCATGGCGGTGGCCTCGGAGGGGTGCCACTCTAGGATGCTGCGGATCGCCTCGACGTCCTCGGCGGTGAAGGTGTGGACGAGGGGGCCGAGCAGGGGGCGCAGGTCGTCGGGGGAGATCTCGCCGTCCAGCCCGAGGCCTGCGACCAGGAGCCGGATCGGGGCGTTGACCTGGCAGCAGGCGGCGAGGGTGAGGGCGTCGGCGAGCGGACTTTTGAGGGTGGGTTCGTCGCCCTGGGCGAGGATGTCGCCGCCGACGTCGAGCAGATCGATCGATGCCGGCGCCAGGTGGGACACCAGCTCTTCGAGCTGGCGGGTGATGCCTTCGGCGCCGTGGTGCGGGTCGAGCAGGGCCAGTGTGTGCGGGAGCTCTGCCGCGAGGCGGGGGAGGGTGGAGCCTGCTGGGGCGATCGGCTGGGCTTCGGCCGGCACTGACCGGACGGACTGAGTGAGGGGTTCGAGTCCCGTGAAGCTGTCGGTTCCTCGTGGTCCCGGGAGCGGGTCGATCAGGAGGCGGTCCCATGAGTACGTGAGGATCACCGCCTGGTCCTCGTCGCCGTAGAGGGCGGCGTGAAGCATGGCGGCGGCGACTGCGTCGCCCCCTCCTCCTGCTGCGACGATCAACCGCGTCATGCGCTCAGAGTACGGGTTCACGGGTTGGCCACTCACCCTATAGTGGCTAAAGGCCATAGCCACTTGGACGAGGAAGGGAGGGGAGATGCCGTAGATCGAAGAGGCTCAACCGAAGTATCTCCAGATCGCCCACTACATCCGTGACCAGATCCTTCGGGGTGACCTGCGGCCGGGGGACGAGGTCCCCTCGGAACGGCAGCTCGCTGCGGACTGGAAGGTGTCCCGACCCACGGCCGCGCGGTCGTTGGAGGCGCTGAGTCATCAGGGCCTGGTCGAGAAGCGCCAGGGCTCGGGGACGTACGTGCGCAGCCCCGAAGTGAACCGCCGGGCAAGGGAGTTGTACGGGCGCGCCCGGCAGACCGGGAAGATCTACACGCCCGGAGAGTACGCGGTGATCACCTCGGCCGGCTGGCTGGAGGCTCCGGACTACGTCGCCGAAGCTCTGGGGCTGGTGAAGGATCGCCGAGCCGTGCACCGCCGGCGGGTGACGAACAACCAGGACGGTCCGATCAACTTGTCCACTTCGTGGTTCGCTGCGGACGTCGGCCAGCGGGCGCCCAAGCTCCTGGATCCCGAGCGGATCCAGGAGGGGACGCTCATGTACGTCGAGCGGATGACGGGGCGTCAAGGCAGTTACGCGGAGGACCGCATGTGCGCTCGGGCCGCCACGGACGAGGAAGCGGCCGACCTGCGGTTGGAGCCGGGGTCCGCGGTCCTCATCGTCCATCACGTCGTCTTCGACCTCCAGGACCGCCCGCTGGAGTTCGCTGAAGCCACCTACCCGCCGCACCGCTGGGCGTTCGAGCAGGGCTACCCGCTCACCTGACGACGACTCGCCAGTTCCGGCGAACCGCTTGCGCCTCCAAAGTGGCTAATGCCACTATCCAAAAAGTGGCTAAGGCCACTTGGAGGAGAAGGGGCACGACGTGACGAGTCGGCGGCCGGTGCAGGATGCGCGGTTAGCTTGCCGGGGGTGTCGGGGGCGTGGATGGAAGCGCGTCGGCTCCCGAACGGCGCTGGCGCTCTCCACGGCCAACGACCGCAGCCGTGCCACGTCGAAGCGGCGCTGTCTCGACTGCGACGGCAGCGGCAAGGAGTGAGCACGCATGGCCTACACGATCGACCGTCACCCCTGTGAGGACTCACCGTGGCTCGGAGCGATGACCTTGCATCCGGAGCCCGAGTCCGTCCCTCGCGCCCGGCGCTGGTTCCGGAATTTCATCGCTCCGTACAGCCCGGCCTGCTCGATCGACGACTGCGCGCTGATGATCTCGGAGCTGGTGACCAACGCCATCTGCTACGGGAAGTCGGATGACCCGTGGTTGGTGCGGGTCGAGTGGTACCGCGAGGGAACCTCGCTCCGCGTCGACGTGCACAACCCGGGCTTCCCGGCGAACGTGCGGCTGCGGCACCCGGAGGCGAACGACGCCCACGGGCGGGGGCTGCTCCTGGTCGACTCCATCGCCGATTCCTGGCGCTCCGGGCCCAGCTGCTTCGGCGGAACGGTTGTCTCCTTCGTGGTCGCCGATGCCTGGCCGGCGTGATGGGATAGCTCACCTCTCCTACTGCCACCTTGAATCTGTCGCTAGGCTGGTTGACCAGTTGACTTGGCCAATCTCGACGGGCGGTGTTCATGGCGTATGAAGTGGAGCCACCGAAGTACGTGCGCCTCGCGCAGACGCTTCAGCGGCGCATCGAGGACGGCACGTACGCACCCGGCACCCGCGTCCCCAGTGAGAACCAACTGGTGCAGGCATTCGGGATGTCCCGTCCGACCGTCGTCCGGGCCCTGGAACTGCTGAAGCGGGACGGCTGGCTTGAGTCCCGGCAGGGGTACGGAACGATCGTCCGGGGTCGCCCGGAAGTCGTCGAGCAGAAGGACCGGCGGGGGCGTGAGGCGCTGGAGCGCGACGAGTCACAGGGCGCGGGCCGGCTGATCGAGGTCGGGCATGTGCCTGTCCCGACTCGGGTCGCCTCGGTACTTGGTCTGCCGAAGAGGGCCAAAGTCCTCATGCGCCGCTTACTGGTCGAAGAGGACGGCGAAGCTGTCGAGCTGGTCTCGTCATACTTCCCCGCCGGCCTGGTTGAAGGCACTGAGCTGGGGTCCGGTGAGCCCTTGAGCGGGAGTCCCCGTGAGCACCTCGAAGCGCGGAAGAAAGTCCGCTTCGACCATGTGACCGAGCGGGTCTCCGCTCGGCTGCCCGCAGCTCGTGAAGCCGAGCTGCTGGATCTGCCGGACGGCGTCCCCGTGCTGAGCGTCCTGGTCGTCGCGTGTGACGCCTCCGGCCGGTCCTTGCAGGTCGCTGACGTGCTTCTGCCTGCCGACCGGCAGGAACTCGAAGACACCTACCGCCTGAACTGACTCCCTCCTCGGGCGAAACTTCGGCGATAGCCACTTGACAAGTCAACCTGGCATCCCGGCTCGAGCTTGCCAAGTCAACTTGTCAGGTTGGCAGGTTGATCGACTCTCAGAAGGAGCAATCCCTGTGCGTGTGATCCGCGTTGACGCCTCGACCGCCACGATCCTGCTCACCGAGGCTCCGGCGCCGAAGGTGCGCGACCGGCAGACTGGTGAGATCGCCAAGGACGCGGTGACCGGTGAGGCGCTGATGACCGTCGGCGTCGTCTACATCGATGAGGGCGAGTCGTCGCTGATCCAGGTCACCGTCCCGGAGAGCGGCGTGACCGAGGGCCTGACGGTCGGTGCTCCGGTCTCGCTTCCGGGTCTGGTGGCGCGGCCGTGGCAGAGCGTTTTCAACGGCCGGGAGCGGCACGGCATCGCCTACCGGGCGACTGCCGTTGCTCCGGGCGCCTTCTCGATGGCTCAGGCGGGCTGATCGCCGTGACGGATCTGGTGACGTGGGCCGAGCTGGGCGGTTCGCTCGCTGCGATAGGCGGGGCCGCCTACGCCCGGTGCGCCCACCCGGCGGCGTACTGGTCCACGGTCGGGCTGCCGCTCTCCGTGGCTCGGCTGCTGGCCTCGTACTCCTCGACCATGGACGCCTGCGGCCTGACCGTCGAACCGTCCCGGTGGCGGGCACTGGCCGTCCGGGCGACCACCCACCGTGAGGTCCGGCCGGTGCCTCCTCGTAGGGGCGTCATCCGTCCCACCACGACCGGCCTGCGCATACGGCTGAGGCTGGCTCCGGGGCAGGAGCCGGCGGACGTTGCGGCCTCCGCCGAACGCCTCCGGCACGCCTGGAGTGTCCACGCCGTCCACGTGCGGGACGTCAAGCCGGGCGTCGTCGAACTGCGGCTCGTCGGCTTCGACGTGCTGCGCAAGGTGCGGATGCCCCGTCGTCTCGACGGCGGCCCGCTTCGGATCCCGGTGGCGTTACGGGAGGACGCGACCGCGTTCGTGCGGGACTACCGGGCCGTGCCGCATGAGCTGGTGCTCGGGGCCACGCTCTCGGGCAAGTCCATGTACCTGCGGAACCTGCTGACCGGGCTCGCTGCTCAGCCGGTGGCACTGGTCGGCATCGACTGCAAGCGCGGGGTCGAGCTGGCGCCCTTCGCGCCCCGGCTCTCCGCCCTGGCGACCGACCCGGACGAGGCGGCCGAGCTGCTTCCCGCGCTCGTGAAGGAAATGGAGGACCGATACGACCTGATCAAGGCCCGGCAGGGCATCGCGCCCGGCACTCCGGAAGAGCTGATCACCTCGGACGTCTGGGGACTGCCGGAGGACGAACGCCCGGCCCCGATCGTGCTGTTCATCGACGAGGTGGCCGAACTCTTCCTCGTCGCCACGCGGAAGGAGGAGGAGCGGCGGGACGAGATGGTCACCCAGCTCATCCGGCTCGCCCAACTCGGCCGGGCCGCCGGCATCTACCTCGAAGTCTGCGGACAGCGCTTCGGCTCCGAACTGGGCAAGGGCGCGACCATGCTCCGCGCTCAGCTCACCGGCCGCGTCTGCCACCGCGTGAACGACGAAGCCTCGGCCAAGATGGCACTCGGCGACATCGCCCCTGAGGCCGTCTTCGCGGCCTGCGCCATCGCCCCCGAGCTGCCCGGCCTGGCCGTCGTCGGCGACACCTCCGGCGGCTGGTCCCGCATCCGCACCCCCTACCTCTCCCTCGCCGACGCTGCGGCCACCTGCCGCGCCACGGCGGACCTCGCCCCCGATGTACCGGCGCTCGATCCCTTCCGGCCGTACGTCCCGCCGGTGCCGGTGGAGGCGTCCGGGCCCGTGGCCACGGCTCGCCCGGTCACCGAGTAAGCGCACCCCGCCCACGGCCGGCACGGCCGTCCCGTGCCACGTCCCTACCCCCTCCATGCCTGGAACCGGAAGGAGCCGCGCCGTGCGTGCCCTGCCCGTCCGCATCGACGCCGTACTCGTCCAAGCGCTGATCGCCGCCGCGCTGTCCTTCGCCCACCTGCATGACCTGGCACTGGCTGCCGGACAGGACGGCTGGAAGGCATGGGCCTATCCGGTCTCCGTCGACCTGCTGCTGGTCGCGGCCTGGCGGCAGCTGCGCTCCGGTGAGGCGAAAACGGCCGGGTGGTGCTGGTTCCTCGTCGCCCTGACCGCCTCGCTCGGCGCCAACGTCGCCACAGCCGGACTCCTCGACCTGAACGCCGTACCGGCCTGGCTGCGCATCCTCGTCGCCGGATGGCCCGCGATCGCCTTCCTCGGCGGAACGCTGCTCGCCCACGGAGCAACCGCGGACGCCTCGACGAGGGAGCACGAGTCAGCCTCGGAACCCATGACGTCCGAAGCGTCCGTCTCCGCACCTGAGTTGCCCGCTGCGGAGCCGGAACCGGCTCCGCCCTCCACGCCCCCGGTCCCGCCGGCGCTCGTCACGCTCGCACGCAAGGTCGCCGACGAACACCGCGCCCGCACCGGAACGCCCATCGACACCTCGACCCTTCGCGCCCGGCTCGGCGTCCCGCTGCCGCTGGCCCAAGCCATCTCCACCCACCTGACCTGACCCGGAGGACCTTCCCCCGTGCGCCCGTCCACACTCCGCGCGCTGAAGCGCGCCGCCGAGCTGACCCGACAGAACCGCCTCACCGAAGCCGTGCTCATCGCCGAGCCCGTGATCCTCGCCGCCGACGAGTACGAGGGCGACGAGATCTTGCGCTGGCTGGCCGAGCACGTCACCGACTTCACCGGCGAAGACCCGAAGGAGACCCCCTGATGACCGCCAACCGCCGCTTCCGCCGTGTCGTCCGCATCGGCCCCGTGCAGGTCGCCACGTACTACGACGGCCGCGGCCGTGAGAAGCACACCGCCGCCTGCACGGCTCCGCGCTGCGGCTTCGCCACGGACTACGACAGCCGCGCCGCCGCCGAGCTGGCCGCCCGTACCCACCGCTGCGCCATCCGCTGAAGGAGCTTCCGTGACCGTCTCGCTGCCGCTCGTCTTCGTCCTGGGCGTCATCGCCTGGGCCGCGATCAAGTTCCTCGGTGTCCGACTCTGGGTCGCCGTCGTGATCGCGCTCTTCGGCTTCTGGCTCTCACACACCTTCCTCGCCCCCGCCATCGAGTCCGGCACCCGCTCCAGGGGCGACGTCGTCAACGGCACCCACGAGTGACAAGGAGATCCGCCGTGTTCCGTCCCAAGCTGCCCGACGTCCCCACCTTGCCGACAACGGCCGTCACGCCTCAGCAGACGCAGGCTCCGGCTCCCTCGGCCGGTCGCCCGATCGCTCCGTTCGTGGGCGTCGGTGCCGGCGCGGTCGCCGCCGTGGTCGTCGTCGGGATCGTGCTCACCGCACTTCTGGCGGCGGTCGCCGTCTCGGCCGTGTCCGTGGCCATCGCCGCCGTGGTCCTGCGCTCCCTCGTCAGCAGCGCGCACAAGCGCTGACCGGCCGCCGGGGCGGCAACAAGCCGCCAAGCATCCCGCCGCCCCGGGGGCCGTCCCTCCCAACCGTCACGACAGCCGAAAGGAACTCCCATCATCACCCGGCAGACTCCGCCCCCGCTGGCGGAACTCTCCATGCTGGCCTCCCTCGGCACCCTGCCCGAGCTGGCCCGCCAACTGTCCGGCCTGGGCGGCTGCACCCGCCCCGTACGCCTCGACGGCCACCGCACCGAACACGCGGTGGACCGAACGACCGGCGAAATCGGCCACGTCCTGCACCACCTGGACTCCTCCGCCCTCCCGGCCGGCCAGCTCCTCGTCTGCTGCAACAACCGCCGCGCCACCCGGTGCGCGGCCTGCGCCGAGACCTACCGCCGCGACACCTACCACCTGATCACCGCCGGACTCCGCGGCGGCAAGGGCACCCCCGAACGGGTCGCCACCCACCCGCGCGTCTTCGCCACCTTCACCGCCCCCAGCTTCGGCCCGGTCCACAACCGCCCCTCCGGCGATCGTCCCTGCCGCTGCGGCATCCGCCACGACGACCAGGACCCGGCCCTGGGCACGCCCCTCGACCCGGACACGTACGACTACGAAGCGGCCGTGCTGTGGAACGCGCACGCCGGGGCCCTCTGGCAACGCTTCTCGATCTACCTCCGCAGGGAGGTCGCCAAGCGAGCCGGCCTCACCCAGCGGGCCTTCCGCGACCATGCCCGGGTCTCCTTCGCCAAGGTGGCCGAGTACCAGAAGCGGGGCGCCGTCCACTTCCACGCGGTCATCCGCCTCGACGGTCCCGAGGGTGGTGAGACCGCGCCCCCAGCCTGGGCGACGGCCGAGCTGCTGACCGACGCCATCCGCGCTGCCGCCGCTGCAGCTCGCGTCGACGGCCCGGAGATCGACGGCCAGCCGCACACCTTCGTCTTCGGCCGACAGCTCGACGTCCGTACGATCCGGTCCACCGACTTCAACGACGGCCAGGACCTGACCGAGCGGGCCGTAGCGGCGTACGTCGCCAAGTACGCCACCAAGGGGGCCGAGACGGCGACGGGCACCCTCGACCGACCGTTGCGCTTCCTCGCCGAACTGGCACAAGCACGGATCACCGAACATGCCCAGCGAATGATCCGCACCGCCTGGACCCTGGGCGCCCGTCCCGAGCTGGCGGACCTGCGCCTGCGGGCCTGGGCCCACATGCTCGGCTTCCGCGGCCACTTCTCCACCAAGTCCCGCCGCTACTCCACCACCCTCGGCGCTCTCCGCGATGCCCGTGCCGAATGGCGCCGCGGTCAAGCCGCTCCGACCGTCGACACCGGCCACGACACGACTCTCGTCCTCGCGCACTGGGTCTTCGCCGGAACGGGCCTCTCCAGCGCTGAGAGCTGGCTCGCCGCCACCCTCGAACCCGCTCCCGGAACGGAAGGAGAGCCGACCGCATGAACGACCGCTACCTGTCCGTGGACCAGGTCGCCGAGCTGCTGGGGACGACCGCCCGCTTTCCGCGGCGGCTCATCGAGGAGCGGCGCATCCGATACGTGAAGGTCGGCCGACACGTCCGCATCCCTGAGAGCGCCGTTCACGACTACCTCGCCGCCCACACCGTGGAACCGGTGAGGCTCCGCCGCGCCGGACTGCGGAGGGCCGCCTGATGGCTAACAAGAAGGGCAGGCGCCGGCGCTTCGGTGCGGTGCGGCAGTACCGGTCCGGCCGCTGGACGGCGTCGTACCTCGGGCCCGACGGTGAGCGCATCCGCGCGGACAAGACCTTCGCGACCAAGAAGGACGCCGAGATCTGGCTGTCCCAGGTCGAGGCGGACCTCAGCCGCGGGGACTGGCGCGCCCCTGATGCCGGGGCCGTCAACTTCCGCGTCTACGCCGAGAAGTGGGTCGAGGAACGGGAGCTGGCCGTTCGGACCGAGGACCTGTACCGGCACCTGCTCCGCCTGTACATCCTCCCGGCGTTCGGCGGGCTCGACCTGGACGAGATCACGGCCCCGCGCGTACGTTAGTGGCGCGCCGAACGGCTCCGCTCCACCCAGGCCAAGACCACCGTCGCCAAGGCGTACCGCCTCCTCAAAGGCATCCTTGAGACGGCCGTCGACGACGACCTGATCACGCGCAACCCGTGCCGGATCAAAGGGGCGGGCAAGGAGTCGGCGGCGGAACGGCGCATCGCCACCGTCGCCCAGGTCGACGCGCTCGCCGACGCGATCGGCATCCGCTGGCGGCTCATGGTCTATCTCGGGGCCTACGGTCCGATGCGGCCGGAGGAGCTGGCCGGCCTCCGCCGCCGGGACGTCGACGTCGACAACCTCGTGATCCGCGTACGGGTCGCCGAGCCGGAGCGGACCAACGGCAAGCGGGCGCCCGGGCCGACCAAGTCCGATGCGGGTGCTCGCGTGGTCGTCCTCCCGGCCTTCCTCCGGAAGGAGGTGAGGCGCCACCTCGACTGGTTCGCCGAGAAGGGCCCGGACGGGCTGGTCTTCGTGGGGGAGAAGGGCGCGGCCTTCCGACGCACGACGTTCGGGCGGAAGTGGCGGCGGGCTCGTGAGATCGCCGGTCTCCCGGACGGCTTCCGCTTCTACGACCTCCGCCACACCGGGCACACCCTGTCGACCCGCTCGGGCGCCACCCTCCGGGACACGATGGTGCGCGCCGGCCAGTCCTCCGAGAAGGCGGCGCTGATCTACCAGCACTCCGACGAGGACCGGCAACGGGAGGTCGCCGCCGGGCTCGACGACCTCGTACGCGCCGAACGTGCGAAGCACCACAACGACGACCGCGCGCACCACAAGGAGGAGCCGTCGGCGAGCTAATGATGCGGTTGTGGTGCGGCACCCGCTCACCGGTCTGGACAACAAAGAACCCCCGGGTTTCTGACCTGGGGGTTTTGCTTGGAGCGGGTGACGAGAATCGAA
>NZ_MUND01000173.1 GCF_002154375.1 Streptomyces glaucescens
AGATGTGTATACGCGCCAGGCCCCGCCCCTACCCCCTCCGACAGGAACACATGCCCTTGCGGTCTCGCGGAGACCTACGAAGTGTGCTGTGGCCGATTCCATCGGGGTGCGGAGGCAGCGCCGACCGCGGAGCGGCTGATGCGTTCGCGCTACAGCGCCTTCGTGCGGCGGGACGAGGCGTATCTGCTGCGCACCTGGCACCCCCGGACCCGCCCGCCGGGCGTCGACTTCGACCCGGGCATGCGGTGGACCGGCCTGGAGATCCTGGACACGGCCGACGGCACCGCGTTCCACACCACCGGCACGGTGACCTTCCGCGCCTCGTTCCAGGGCGGCGCGCTGCACGAGCGCAGCCGCTTCGAACGGGTCGACGGGGCGTGGGTGTACGTGGACGGGGACTTCCTCGACGGCTGAGGGGCAGCGGCCGGGGAGTGCTACGGCACCAGGATGTCCAGTTCCTGGAGCGCCCCCACGGTGATCTCCCGGGTCAGCTCCTCCGCACGGTCCGCGTCCCGGGCGCGCACCGCCTCCGCGACCCGGACGTGCAGGGTGACGGCGGCCGGGTCGGGGTCCTCGAACATCACGTCGTGCTGGGTACGGCCGGTCAGCACCTCGGCGACGACGTCGCCGAGCCGGGCGAACATCTCGTTGCCGGAGGCGGTGAGGATCACCCGGTGGAAGGCGACGTCGTGGAGGAGGTAGCCCTCCAGCTGGTGACCGCGCGAGTGCGCGACCATGCCGAGGGCGCACTCGGTCAGCTCCGCGCACTGCTCGGCGGTGGCGTGCTGGGCGGTCAGCCGCGCGGCCACCGGCTCGATCGCGGAGCGCAGCACGGTGAGCGAGCGCAGCTGGTGCGGCCGGTCGGCGCCGGCCAGCCGCCAGCGGATGACCTGCGGGTCGTAGACGTTCCACTCGGCCTTGGGGCGGACCGTGACGCCCACCCGGCGGCGGGACTCGACGAGGTGCATCGACTCCAGGACGCGCACCGCCTCGCGCATCACGGAGCGTGACACGTCGAAGCGCTGCGCCAGTTCGTCGGTGCGCAGCACGCTGCCCGGGGGGTACTCGCCCGCGGTGATCTCGGGGCCGAGGGTGTCCAGTACATGGCCGTGCAGCCCCCGGCCCGGTGTGCTCATGCACACAGAGTACGGCGCGGATCACGCTCTCAAAAAGTCAGACTTATTCATCACATGCTCTTGAATTCGTCGTACCTAATGCGTTTCAGTTAGCCGAACATCACCGTGTCGACGAAGACAGCGAGGCAGCGATGAAGACCCCCCACGTCGTCGTGGTCATGGGCGTCGCGGGCACCGGCAAGACCACCATTGGTCCCCTGCTCGCCGCCCGGCTCGGCGTCCCCTACGCCGAGGGCGACGACTTCCACCCCCCGGCCAACATCGCCAAGATGACGGCCGGGACCCCGCTCACCGACGAGGACCGCCTCCCCTGGCTGGACGCCATCGGCGGCTGGGCGGACGGCCGGGCCGGACTCGGCGGGGTGGTCAGCTGCTCCGCGCTCAAGCGGTCGTACCGGGACCGGCTGCGGGCCGCGGCGCCGGGGCTGGTCTTCGTGCACCTCACCGGCGACCGCGCACTCATCGAGGACCGGATGTCGCACCGGCAGGGCCACTTCATGCCCACCGCGCTGCTCGACTCCCAGTTCGCCACCCTCGAACCGCTCCAGGCGGACGAGGCGGGCGTCTCGGTGGACGTCTCCGGCGGCCCGGAGGACATCGCCCGCCGCGCGGCCGAGGCGCTGGGGCAGCTCCCCGGCCCGGCCGCCGCGCGGTGACCCCTGTTGTTAACCCCCCTGGCCCGGACCGCCCGGGCGCCCCCTCCTCCATCCCCGTACCTGCAAGGGAACACCCGTGACCAGACTCAGCGTCGAGATGCTGGCAGCGGACACCGCCGAGCCCATCACCTCGGCCGGTCATGCCCAGCTGGGCATCGCCGTACTGGCGGGCATCGCCGTCATCGTCCTGCTCATCACCAAGTTCAAGCTGCACGCCTTCCTGGCGCTGACCATCGGGTCACTGGCGCTCGGCGCCTTCGCCGGGGCGCCCCTCGACAAGGTCATCGCCAGCTTCACCGCCGGTCTCGGCTCCACCGTGGCGGGCGTCGGCGTGCTGATCGCGCTCGGCGCGATCCTCGGCAAGATGCTCGCCGACTCCGGCGGCGCCGACCAGGTCGTCGACACCATCCTCGCCAAGTGGGGAGGTGCAGGGCCGCAGGACCTTCCGCACGAGGGCGGCGGGCGCCGGGCCGGCGGGAAGTCGATGCCGTGGGCGATGGTGCTGATCGCCTCCGTGATCGGGCTTCCGCTGTTCTTCGAGGTCGGCGTCGTCCTGCTGATCCCGGTCGTGCTCATGGTCGCCAAGCGCGGCAACTACTCCCTGATGCGGATCGGCATTCCCGCGCTCGCCGGTCTGTCCGTGATGCACGGACTGGTCCCGCCGCACCCCGGCCCGCTCGTCGCGATCGACGCCGTGGGCGCCAACCTGGGCGTGACGCTGGCCCTCGGCGTCCTGATCGCCATCCCCACCGTGATCATCGCCGGTCCGGTCTTCGCCCGGTCCGCGGCCCGCTGGGTCGACGTCCCGGCCCCCGACCGGATGATCCCGCAGCGCGCCTCCGACGAGCTGGACAGGCGCCCGAGCTTCGGCGCCACCCTGGCCACCATCCTGCTGCCGGTCGTGCTGATGCTCGCCAAGGCGCTGGTGGACATCGTCGTCGACGACCCCGAGTCCACCGTGCAGCGCGTCTTCGACGTGGCCGGCTCCCCGCTGATCGCCCTGCTCGCGGCCGTCCTGCTCGGCATCTTCACGCTGGCCCGGCCCGCCGGGTTCTCCAAGGAGCGGGTCCAGGGGATGGTCGAGAAGGGCCTCGCGCCCATCGCCGGCATCCTGCTGATCGTCGGCGCGGGCGGCGGCTTCAAGCAGACGCTGATCGACTCCGGCGTCGGCCAGATGGTCCTGGAGATCTCCGAGGACTGGTCGATCCCGGCGCTGCTGCTGGCCTGGCTGATCGCCGTGGCGATCCGGCTCGCGACCGGCTCGGCGACCGTGGCGACCGTCTCCGCGGCGGGCCTCGTCGCCCCGCTCGCCGCCGACATGTCGACCACCCACGCCGCGCTTCTCGTCCTCGCCATCGGCGCCGGCTCGCTCTTCTTCAGCCATGTCAACGACGCCGGGTTCTGGCTGGTCAAGGAGTACTTCGGGCTGAACGTCGGCCAGACGATCAAGACCTGGTCGGTGATGGAGACGATCATCTCGGTGGTCGCGGGGGCGCTGGTGCTCCTGCTGTCGCTGATCATCTAGCCGCACGGCGGCCGGCCGGCCGCGACAAGGGAAGGGCCCACCTCCGCCGGGGGTGGGCCCTTCGTCGTCAGCCGTCCGCTACGACTCGTCCGCCGCCGCCTTGTCCAGCCGGAACGCCTCGTTGCCGAGGCCGATGCGGGCGTGGGTCCCGGGGGCCCGGGAGCGCAGCACCAGGCCGAGGACGGCTCCGGCGAGGGCCGCCGCGGCGATGATGCCCGGCAGCACCCAGCTCAGCGCCGACCCCGGGCCGGTGCCCACCAGCACGTCGAAGTCCTTCACCGTGTAGCCGGCGATGACGAGGAGGGCGAGTCCGGCCAGCGTGGAGGTGACCAGCCGCCAGGCCTGCGCGCCCGCGGCGCCCCGGCGGGCGAAGAACACCACGACGGACAGGGAGGCGGTGGCCATCAGCAGGATCACGCCGAGGGCGCCCACGTTGCCGCCCCAGGTGAACAGGTGCAGCACCGGCGCGGTGGGGTCCCCGGCCGGCTTGTCGTCGGCGATCGCGAAGGCGATGACGACCAGCGCCGAGATCACCGTCTGCAGCAGCGAGCCGGTGCCGGGCGCCCCGCTCGCGCCGGTGGTCCGGCCGAAGGCGCGCGGCAGCAGGCCCTCGCGGCCCATGGCGAAGGCGTAGCGGGCGACGACGTTGTGGAAGCTGAGCAGCGCGGCGAACATGCCGGTCACGAAGAGGACGTGCAGGACGTCGGTGAAGGTGCCGCCGAGGCGGGACTCGGTGAGGAAGAACAGCAGTCCGGCGCTCTGTTCGCGCGCGGTGCCGACGACGTGGTCGGGGCCGGTGGCGACGGTGATCGCCCAGGAGCTGAGGGCGAAGAAGACGGCGACGAAGCCGACGGCGAGGAACATCACGCGCGGCACGAGGATGTGCGGGCGGCTGGTCTCCTCGGCGTACACGGGGGCCTGCTCGAAGCCGGTGAAGGCGGCGATGCAGAAGCACAGGGCGGTGCCGACACCGGCGCCGGTGAGCGTGCCGGGGTCGAACGCGGCGAGGGACAGCCCCTGCGGGCCGGGGTCGGCGACCACGGCGATGTCGAAGATGACGACGAGCGCCAGCTCGATCAGCAGCAGCACCCCGAGTACGCGCGCGTTGACGTCGATCTTCAGCCAGCCGAGCGCGCCGACGACCGCGACGGCGGTGAGCGCCGGGATCCACCAGGCGATCTCGGTCTCGGCATAGGTGGCGAGGAGCCCGGCGACCTCGAAGCCGAAGATGCCGTAGATCCCGACCTGGAGGACGCTGTAGGCGGCCAGGGCGACGAAGGAGGCGCTCGCTCCGGCGGTGCCGCCGAGGCCGCGGGAGATGTACGCGTAGAAGGCGCCGGCGTTGTGGACGTGCCGGCTCATCTCGGCGTAGCCGATGCCGAACAGGACGAGGACCACGCCGAGGATGACGAAGAGGAGCGGCTGGCCGACGATGCCCATCACCGCGAATGTGGTGGGCATGACACCGGCGACCACCATGATCGGGCCCGTCGCCGCGAGCACGGACAGCAGCAGGCCGCTCGTGCCGAGGCGGTCGGCGCGCAGGGCGCGCTCCTCGCCCTTGAAGGTGCTGATGCCGTCGGCGCCTGGGGCGCCGCCCGCGCCGGTGCTCGTACTCGTTCTGGAACTGCCCGTCGTCATCAGGGGACCGTCCTCGTGTCGGGGGTGAGCGGAAAAGGGCTGTCGTGGACCTGCGGACCTGCGGACCTGCGCAGCGGCGTGCGGAGGGCGGTTGGGGTCACCCCGTGCCGAGCGCCCGGTCGCGGGCCGCGCGGAAGGCGGCCAGCGGGTCGCGGTCCGGGTAGGACCAGGGCTCGGCAGTGGCGTGGTCGCCGATGCGGTGGAACAGCGCGGCGGCCTCGGCGCCCCGGTCCTCGCAGTACTTGGCGTGCGCGAGGAAGTTCAGGTCGACCAGGCGGCGGGGGTGGCCGTCGTGCTCCCACTCCAGCCACCAGTCGAAGGCGGCCTTCATCACCTGCCGGGCCCGGCGGCCGACCCAGTGTCCGGAGGCGGCGGGGTCGGCGGGCTCGAAGCCGTGCGCGGCGAGCACCCGGTAGCGCTCGGCGTGGGCGACCACGGGCAGGATCGCCAGCGGCGAGTCGGCGGGCGCCTGCTCGGCGGCCCAGGCGGCGAAGTCGTACACCTCGTGCAGCGGGTCCGGGCCCGCGTCGGCGCGGCGCTCGGCGAGCCGGGCGACCATCAGGTGGTGGGCGTGGTGGTGATCGGCGTACCGGGCGCGCACCTGCTCGAAGGTCCGTACGACGTCGTCCTGGCTGCCGAGGTGCCGCTCCAGGAGGAGCAGGCCGAGCCAGGGGGTGGGGTCGGCGGGCGTCCGGGCGGCGGCGGCCCGGCAGGCCTCGCGGACCCGGTCGGGTTTCTCCTTCCCGCGCAGCGCCCGCCAGACCTGGGCCAGGGCGAGCAGGACGCCGGCGTCGGCGGAGTCGGGTTCGGCGAGCAGCCACTCGCGGGTCCAGGCCGCGCTGTACGGCTCACGGGCGAGGACGACGGCGCGGTGGCCGCGGCGGTCCCAGTCGTCGCCCGTGCGGGCGAGCAGGGAGCGGGCCGCCTGCCAGCGCCCCTGGGCGAGCGCGGTGCGGGAGACGGTGAGCTCGGTGTCGTCGAGTGCCGGGTCGAGGCCCCGGTCCACCTTCCCCAGAGCCCTCGACTGCCCCAGGGCAGGGAGGGACCCCCAGCGGCCGCGGCCGAGGGGAGGCGGGGGCGGGGACACCTCGGACGTTCCTCGGGATCTCTGAGCTGACTCGGGACGATGTGCTCTGCCATCGGTTGGTCACGCACAGCAAACCCCCAGCCAAGGCTCTCCGTCAAGCGCCGCTGGTACATGACACGCGTCAACACCGTTCACACCGGCGGCACTTGCGCGACGGGCGAGTGAGCACCCGGCCCGCCCCGCCTACGCCTGTGACCTGCGTCATGGCGCCCCCTCGCCGCACCGCTCAGCATGGCCAAAAGCACCCCGTTTGCCCGGCTCGGCCGAATGATCACCCAGGGAGCAGCTTGTCCATCATGGTTCTGGTGCTCGCCCTGAGCGCCGCCTGCTGCCTCGGCTTCGGCTTCGTCCTCCAGCAGAACGCGGCACAGCGCGCGCCCCTCTCCGACTTCCTCTCGCCCCGGCTGCTGCTGGACCTGATGAAGGTGCCCAGCTGGCTCGGCGGCATCGGCCTGATGGCCGTGGGCATGGCCCTCGGCGCCATGGCGCTCGGCGAGGGAGAGATCTCCCTCGTGGAGCCCCTGCTCGCCACCAACCTGCTCTTCGCCCTCGCCCTGTCCCGGCACCGCAACCGGCAGCCGCTCGGCCGCCAGGGCTGGCTGGGCCTGGCGCTGCTGGCGGGCGGCGTGGCCGCGTTCCTGATGGCCGGCGAGCCGCGCGGCGGGCACCCGGTCCCCGATCCGGCGCGGCACTGGCTGATCATCGGCGTGATGGTGGGCGCGGCGCTGCTGCTCACCGGGTACGCGCGACGGCGGCGCCGCGGCGCAGCCCCCGTGCTGCTCGCCGTGGCGGCGGGGCTGCTGTACGGCGTGCAGGACGCGCTGACCCGGGAGAGCGGGCAGCGGTTCGAGGCCGGCGGCCTGTCCGGGCTGCTGACCGGCTGGCAGCCGTACGCCGTGCTGCTGCTCGGCGTGACCGCGCTGGTCCTGGTGCAGAGCGCCTTCGAGACCGGGCCGCTGCGCATGTCGCTGCCCGCGCTGACCGCCGCCCAGCCGCTGGCCGGCATCGCCTGCGGCGTCGGCTTCCTCGGCGACCGGCTGCACACCGACACGGCGGCGCTGGCCGGGCAGGCGACGGGCCTCGCGGCCGTGGTGGGCGGCATCCTGCTGCTCGGCATGCACCCGGCGCTCCCGCAGGGCACCGCCGCCGCGGCCCGGGTCCGCGCGCTGCAGCCCGGCTGAGCACGGGTCCGGCCCCGGCCACCGGTCCGCCGCGCCGCCGGGCCTGCTTGGATGGGGCCATGAGCGCTGCGGACGAGATCCTGGACGTCGTCGACGAGAACGACCGCGTGATCGGGCAGTACCCGCGCGGCGAGGTGTACGCGAGGGGCATGCGGCACCGCTGCGTCTTCGTCCTGGCGCGCGACGCCGACGGCCGGATCTTCGTCCACCGCCGCACCCCGGCCAAGCTGGTCTTCCCGTCCCTGTACGACATGTTCGTCGGCGGGGTGGTGGGCGCGGGCGAGGCGTACGACGACGCCGCACTGCGCGAGGCCGAGGAGGAGCTGGGCGTGAGCGGCCTGCCGCGCCCGCGGTTCCTCTTCAAGTTCCTCTACGACGACGGCCCCGGCGGCTCCTGGTGGTCGGCGGTCTACGAGGTCCGCTGCGAGCTGCCGGTCCGCCCCCAGGTGGAGGAGGTCGCCTGGCACGCCTTCCTGCCGGAGGCGGAGCTGGCGCGGCGCCTGCCCGAATGGGAGTGGGTCCCTGACGGCCTGGCGGCGTACGAGCGCCTGCGGGAGCGGCGCCCCACCGTCTGACCTGCCCCGCCCGCCCCCTCCCGGTACTGTCGTACGAGTGATCGAAGTCCTGCGGAACGTCCGTCTGTGGTTCGCCCCCGTCCGGGTCCGGGACGAGGGCGGCACCCCCGACTACCGGTTCTCGCTGGCGAACGAGCGCACCTTCCTGGCCTGGCTGCGCACCGCCCTGGCCCTGATCGGCGGCGGTTTCGCGGTGGACCAGTTCCTGCCCGACCTGCGCTGGGGCTGGCGGGTCGGCCTGGCGCTGGCGCTGCTGGCGGCCGGCGTGCTGTGCTCGCTGCGCGCCGTCAACCACTGGATCCGCTGCGAGCGGGCCATGCGCCGCGGCGAGGACCTGCCGGTGTCCCGGTTCCCGGCCCTGCTCAGCCTGGTCGTCGCGGTGGTGGCGGTGGCGATGGTCGTCGTGGTGCTGTTCGGGTGGGAGGGGTGAGCGAGGCCGCCCCCGGGGAGCGCGACCCCGGCCTGCAGCCGGAGCGGACCCGGCTCGCCTGGCGGCGTACGACCCTCTCGGTCACGGTCGCCGCCGTGCTCGGCATGCGGACCTCGCTGCACGAGGGGCCGTCCGCCGCGGGCATCGTCTCCTGCGCGCTGTGCTGCGCGCTCTGGCTGGGCTTCCTGCTGCTCGCCCACCGCCGTATCCGCGCCCTCGCCACGACGGCCCGCCCGGCCGCGCTGTCCCCGCGCCACGCCACGGCGGTGACGCTGTGCACGGTGGCCCTGGCGGGGTGCGCGGCGAGCCTGATCGTGTGACACCCGGGCACCGGCCGCCCCCGCTGCGGGGTACTCGGATCTCGTGCACCCTGTTGCCCAGGAACGCACCTTTTCTCTTTCTGGACATCGCACCGCCCTCATGGTCACGTCACGCAGGAAGTGAGCACCCATGACGACCCTCCACCAGGAACACCTCGCCCACGCCCACACCCACGGCCCGGACTGCGGCCACACCGAGGTCCCGCACGGCGACCACGTCGACTACGCCCACAACGGCCATCTGCACCGCGAGCACGGCGGTCACTGGGACGAGTGCGAAGCCGACGGGCACACCACCCATCCGGAGCACGAGCACCGGCACGGCGAAGACTGCGGCCACGCCACGGTGCTGCACGGCGACCACATCGACTACCTCCACGACGGCCACCGGCACGCCGAGCACGACGGCCACTGGGACGACCACTGACCACCGCCCGGCAGGGCCCGTGACGGCTCCCCGTTCTCCGCGGGGAGCCGTCGGCCTATGGTGGCTCTGATCACGTTCGCTCCGCCCACTGGACGGCATACCGACCGGTCGGCATCATGAGTCGGGACCCGTTTCACCCGTCCGTAGGAGCGACGATGAGTTCCGACCACCCGCCAGGCCTCGATCCCGACCGGCTGCGCGCCCTGCTCGACCGTGAGCGCCCCGGTCTCGTGCAGGGCCCCCTGACCGGCCGGCTGATCGAGGGCGGACGGTCGAACCTCACCTACGCCGTCACCGACGGCAGCTCCCGGTGGGTCGTACGCCGCCCCCCGCTCGGCCACGTCCTGGCCACCGCGCACGACATGAAGCGCGAGCACCGGGTGATCAGCGCCCTGCACCCGACGAACGTGCCGGTGCCCCGCCCGGTCCTGCTCTGCGAGGACGAGGAGGTCCTGGGGGCGCCCTTCTACGTCATGGACTTCGTCGACGGCACCCCGTACCGCACCGCCGACCAGCTCGCCCCGCTCGGCCCCGAACGCACCCGCGCGGTGGCGCTGGGCCTGGTGGACACCCTCGTCGAACTGCACGCCGTCGACCCCGCCGAGGTGGGGCTCGACGACTTCGGCCGGCCCGAGGGCTTCCTGGACCGCCAGCTGCGCCGCTGGGGCAAGCAGCTGGACGCCTCCCGCAACCGCGAGCTGGCCGGGATCGACGAGCTGCACGCCGCGCTCGGCCGCGACCTGCCCCGCTCCCCCGCCCCGGCCGTGGTGCACGGCGACTACCGGCTGGACAACGTTCTCATCGGGGACGACGACCGGATCAAGGCGATCCTCGACTGGGAGATGTCCACGCTCGGCGATCCGCTGACCGACCTGGGCCTGCTGGTGATGTACAGCATGCCGCTGGGCATGCCCGACTCCCCCGTCTCCACCAC
>NZ_MUND01000174.1 GCF_002154375.1 Streptomyces glaucescens
CCGACGGGCGGCTGCGCTGGGCGGACACCGGGCGGCTGCCCCTGCCCCGCACGGCGCTGGCCACGGCCCGCCGGGTGACCTCCGACGAGCTGCTGACCGCGCTGACCCGGGTCCAGAGGACCTACGACCAAGGAGGCATCCGATGACCCTCGCCCCCACCCTGCCGGCCGGCGGCTCCGCCGCGGCCTGGCAGGGCAGCAGCGTGCCCGCGCAGCTGCTGATCCTCACCGGCCGCTCGGTGCGGGCCCACCTCTCGCACCGCAGGGCCCTGGTCCTCAGCATGCTCCAGCCGGTGTTCATGCTGCTGCTGCTCAGCCAGGTCTTCGGCAGCATCGTCGACCGCGGGCATCTGCCCGAGGGCGTCGGCTACCTCGACTACCTGCTGCCGGCCCTGCTCGTGACCACCGGGATCGGCCCGTCGGTCGCCTCGGGCATCGGGCTGGTGCGGGACATGGACAACGGGGCGGTGGCGCGGCTGCGCACCCTGCCGATCCACACCCCGCTGCTGCTGCTCGCCCGCAGCCTCGCCGACCTGCTGCGCACGGCCGCCCAGTTGGCGATCCTCGTCGTGGTGGCCGTGGTGGCGCTCGACGCCCGTCCGGCGGGCGGTGCGCCGGGGCTGCTGGCCGCGCTGCTGCTGACCTGCGCGGTGGTGTGGGCGATGACGTGGATCTTCCTCGCGCTGGCGGCGTGGCTGCGCAGCGCGGAGGCCATGCAGTCCGCCGCCTACCTGGTGACGTTCCCGCTGATGTTCGCGTCCAGTGCGTTCGTCCCGGTCGACCGGCTGCCGGGCTGGCTGCAGATCCTCGCGCGGCTCAACCCGCTGTCGTACGCGATGGACGCGGCGCGCGCCCTCTCCCTGGACCTGCCGCTGGGGACCCGGCTGTGGGCGGCGCTGGGCACCAGCCTGCTCGTCGCGGTGGCCGGGTCCGCCGTGGCGGTCTGGGCGTTCCGCCGCCCGGTGACGTGATCCGCTCCCCCGTCCCCTCGCACCTCACCCCGCGTCCCAGTGACGACGCCGACGAAACGGAGACATCATGACGCGACTTCAGGCACAGCCCCTCGTACGTCTGGACGCGGCGCCCGCGCCCGGCACCGACGCGGTGGCCTGGGCGTCCGGGCACCGGGCGGAGCTACGGGACCTGGTGGCCCGGCACGGCGCCGTCCTGGTCCGCGGACTGGACCTGGACGGCCGTGAGCGGGCCGTCGAGACCGTGGGGGCGGTCCTCGGCGAGGGCATGACCGAGCGCGAGGGGTTCGCCCCGCGCGACCCGTACGGGGCGCCCGGCGTGTACTCGTCCTCGCACTGGCCCGCGGACCAGCCGATGTGCATGCACCACGAGCTGAGCTACGCCGCCCGTGCCCCTCGGCTGCTCGCCTTCGCCTGCGTGACCCCGCCGGCCTCCGGCGGCGTCACGGCGCTCGCGGACGCCCGGGCGGTGCTGAACGACCTGCCACCGGAGCTGGTGGAGGCGTTCGAGCGGCACGGCTGGCGGCTGACCCGGCACTACAACCCCTTCATCGGGATCGGCTGGCAGGACGCGTTCGGCAGCAGTGACCGCGCCGAGGTCGACCGCCACTGCGCCGAGCACGGCATCGAGACCCGGTGGGGCGCCGACGGCAGCCTGCGCACCACGCAGACCCGCCCCGCGGTGCTGGCCCACCCCGACACCGGTGAGCGCTGCTGGTTCAACCAGATCGCGTTCCTCAACGAGTGGACGATGGCCCCCGAGGTGCACGCCTTCCTCACCGCCGAGTTCGGCCCCGAGGGGCTGCCGTTCAACACCTTCCGGGGCGACGGCACACCGCTGGACCGCGCCACGGTGGACCTGATCAACGAGGTGTACGAGCGGCACACGGTGCGCGAGCCCTGGCAGCGGGGCGACCTGCTGCTGGTCGACAACGTCCGGACGGCGCACAGCCGTGAGCCGTACCGCGGCGAGCGGGAGATCGTCGTCGGGCTCGGCGAGCCGTTCACCCCCTGAGCCGGCGCACGCGAGAGGGGCCGCACCCGGATTCCGGGTGCGGCCCCTCTCCTGCGGCCGGAGGCGCTCAGTCGAAGCTCAGCGTCCGGTACACGGTCACGTTGCCGACCAGCTCCTGGCAGGCCTGGGCGGCCGCGGCGAGCTGGGCCGGGCAGTCCGGCGAGGCGGTGTCGAGCAGGATGCCGATGGTGGTGCCGCTGTGGCCGACGACGACGCCCAGACCGCCCACGTCCCGGCAGATCGCCGTCATCCCGTCCAGGGACCACTTGTGCCGCAGCACCTGGTTCATCCGGGCGCTGGCCGTGGCCACCCGCCCGACCTCCGCCAGGTCCCGGCGGGCGACGGCCGCGGTGACCCGGTCGAGCAGCCGGGCGTACTCCCGCTTGTCGGCCGCGGTGAACGGCTTCGGGATGTTGTTGAAGTCGACCGTGTCCACGGCGCCGCCCTCGTCGGCGCTGACCACGGCCATGGACGGCAGCGAACCCAGCTGGGCGCGCAGCCGGACGGTGCGGTGGTGGAAGGCGACGATCGAGGAGTAGAGCACGCCGTCGGTCGGTTCGATCCTGGCGAGGTACGTCTCGATCCGGCGCGGCGGCATCGGCTCGTCCAGCGCGTTGGCCACGGCCCGCGCCGTGGCCACCAGGTCCGCCGAGGAACTGGCCAGCCCCTTGCCCTCGGGCAGGGTGCTGTGGATCGTCAGGTTGCCCCCGCCCTGCCATCCGGCGTCCTGGAGGATCATCGACGTGAGGCGCAGCGCCTTCTTCTTGTGGACGGGGCGCACCTGGAGGAGCTGGGAGTCCGGGTCCGGTTCGAACCTGGCCATGGCCCAGCGGGCCACGGGCAGGGTCACCAGGAAGTCCCCGTTCTCCTCGGGCAGCACCCCTTGGAGCAGCTCGCCGAACGTACCGAAGGCCGTGCTGACCCCGGTGCTGACCACCCCTCGGCGGACCGCCGGGGTGAGGATCTCGGTTGTCACGTGACTCCCTCCTAGAGCTGCGGCTCGGGCGAGGCGCAGCGGCCGCGTATCACGTGGGCGGTCTCCGCCGGCCGGGTGCTGACGAAGTAGTGTCCGCCCTGCGCGAGTTCGAGCAGAGCGACCCGGTCGGAGACCGTCTTCCAGCCGCCGTAGACGTCGGCCCACCCGGCGGTGGAGGCGTCGTCGTGGGCCACGACCACGTCCACCGGCGCGTCCAGGCGGTACCGCTCGCGGTCCTCGTGCAGGCGCACCAGATGGCTGTTGGCGACGAGCACGTCGTGCCGGTAGGCCCGGCCCACCACGTCGGCGCGCTCCGGCTTGAGCGCGTCCAGTTCCACGTACGCGTTGTCGGCCCGCAGCCAGGACAGCAGGGTGGTGGTGTCGGCGGCGGACGTCTCGGCGATCTCGGCGCGCAGCGCGTCGGGCTCCGCCGGCAGCAGGGCCCCGATGAAGACGCGTTCGACGGGCCGCCCGGCCCGCTCCAGCAGCCGGGCCGTCTCCAGGGCCGCCGCGGCGCCCGCGCAGTGCCCCCAGATCAGCACCGGGGTGGCGACCCGGGCGACGATCTCGTCCCGCACCCGGCGGGCGATCCCGGGCACGTCCAGCATCTCCTCGCCGCTGTCGGCGAGGTCGTGGCCGGGCAGCTCGACCGCCTCGACGGCGAAGCCGTCGCGTTCCAGCTCCGCGGCCAGCGAGCGGAAGTTGACCGCGTTGCCCCCGGCGTACGGGAAGCAGACCAGGGTGTGGTGGGGGGCGCGCGGGGCGGCCAGCGGCTGGAGCAGCCCGGTGGCCGCCGGGGCGGCACCGCCCTCGCCGCGGGTGTCGAGGACCGCGGCCAGGTCGGCGAGGACGGGGCTGCCGACCAGGTCCTTCAGGGACAGCGCCCGGTCCAGGCGGACCAGCAGGCGGACCGCGGCCAGCGAGGTGCCGCCCAGCTCGAAGAAGTTGTCGGTCCGTCCGATGCGCTCCAGCGGAACGCCGAGCACCTCGGCCCACAGCATGGCGAGCCGCTGCTCGGCGGGGGTGGTGGGGGCGGCGTAGGCGGCGCCGCCGTGGCCGAGGGTGCCGGCGAGCCGGACCAGCGCCTTCTTGTCGATCTTGCCGTTCTCGGTGAGCGGCAGCCGTTCCATCTGGTGGAAGTAGGTGGGCACCATGTAGTCGGGCAGCAGGGTGGCCAGGAAGTCGCGGACCCGCTCGGCCGGCAGGTCGTCGTGGCCCGCGAAGAACGCGACGAGGTTGCGCAGGTCGCCGGTGCCGTCGTCGATGACGACCGCGGCCTCCCGCACCCCGGGCATGGTCAGCAGCTTGTTCTCGATCTCCCCGATCTCGATGCGGAAGCCGCGGATCTTGACCTGCTCGTCCCGGCGGCCCAGGTACTCGATCCGGCCCTCGGGCAGCCAGCGGCCGAAGTCGCCGGTGCGGTACATGCGGGTGCCGGCGCGGAACGGGTCGGGGACGAACGCCTGCCGGGTGCGCTCCTCGTCGTTGATGTAGCCGCGGCCGACGCACACCCCGGAGAACGCGATCTCGCCCGGCGAGCCGAGCGGCACCAGCGCCAGGTTCTCGTCGAGCACGTACGTGTTGACGTTGCGCAGCGACCGGCCGACCGTCACGAAGTCCCGCTCCGGCAGCCGGTCCAGGACCTCGTGCATGGTGTCGTCGGAGACCTCGGTGGCACCGTAGGCGTTCACCAGCCGAATGCCCGGGTACGCGGCGAACCACCGCTGCACCAGCTCGTACTTGAGGGCCTCCCCGGTGACCGACACCGTGTGCAGCGCGCCGAGCGGGCGCGGGTGCTGCTCCAGATGGGTCAGCAGCACCTCCAGGTAGGAGGGGACGATCTGGACGACGGTGACATCGCCGTCGGCGACCTCGTCGAGGAAGCCCGCCACGTCGAGCTGGGTGTCGGTGTCCACGATCCGCACGCTTCCGCCGACCATGAGCGGGGCGGCGAACTGCCACAGCGAGATGTCGAAGCACTGGGACGCGGTCTGGGTGACCACCTGGCGGGTCCCGGCGGCCAGTCCCATGTCCTCGATCTTCATGTGGAGGTGGTTGAGCATCCCCGCGTGCTCGCACAGCGCTCCCTTGGGGGCGCCGGTGGAGCCGGAGGTGAAGTAGATGTACGCCGCCTGCCCGGGCGTCACCGCCGTGGCGGGCGCGGCGGTGGACAGGTCGCGCCGGGCGTGGATCGCGGGCACGGACAGGACGGCGGGCGCCTCGGCCACGGCGGCGGACGCCTGCCGGACGAGCTGCTCGCTGCCGGGCTCGGTCAGGGCGAAGCGGCAGGCGCTGCGGTCGAACTGGGTCGCGACCCGGTCCGCCGGGAAGTCCGGCCGGACCGGCAGGTAGACGGCGCCGGCCTTGAACACGCCGAGCGCGGCGGCGATCCAGTCCAGGGTGCGGTCCATGACGACGGCGACCACGTCCTCGCGGCCGGCGCCCGCGTCGATCAGGGCGTGCGCGACCCGGTTGGCCCGCTCGTCCAGCTCCCGGTACGTCCAGCGCTCCCCCGCGTGTTCGGCGGCCACCGCGCCGGGGACCGCCCGCACCCGCTCCTCGAACACGTCCACGAAGGTGTGGCCGGGCAGCTCGGCGCGCGGTCCGGCGAGCCCGTACAGCTGCTTCTCGACCTCGCGGTCCGACAGCAGGCTCTGGCGGTGGTGGCGCTCACCGGGACCGGCGGCCAGGTGGTGCAGCGCCGCCAGGTGGTACCCGGCCAGGCGCTCGGCGTAGTTCCCGTCGAGCACGGCGCGGTCGTGCAGGAGGCGCAGCGCCAGACCGTACTCGTCGCGGCTCCACACCACCCGCAGCACCGGCACCTCGCCCACGGCCCGGGAAGCCGCGTCGGATTCGGCGGTCTCGGCCGTCTCGGCCGTCTCGCCCGTCTCGGACAGGCCGGACAGGTCCAGGACCACCTCGGGGCGGCCCTCGACGGGGTCCGAGGCGCCCTGCGCGGCCGGGGCGGCGGTCACCTGTGCCGCCAGCTGTGCCCAGGTGGAGTTCTCGACGCTCAGCCGCAGCGGCCGGGAACGCCCGGCACCGTCCTGCGGCACGTACCCGACGAGCAGGTCCCGCTCGGCCGTCACGGTCGCCAGGACCCGGGCGTGGGCGGCGGTGAGCAGGGCGGGCAGCCCGGTGCCCAGTTCCGCGGCCCGGCCCTCCAGCGCCCGGGTGAGGCTCTCGGGGAGCCGGGTGCCGTGCACCCCGGTCCCCTCCTCCCGGGCGGACGGTACCGTCCACCGCGGGACTCTGGTGAACGCCTGGTTGTTCGCGTGCTCTGTCATCTGCCCCCGACTCCTTCTTCCGGCGCTGCCGGCTCCTCCAGCTCGATCCTGATCAGCCGCGCGGCGTCGGCCGCGCGCTGTGCGGCCTCGGCCGCGTCCGCTCCGGTGGCGACCACGCAGGCCAGCCGGTCCTGGAACGAGTGCGTGATGCGGACGGTCCGCCCCTTGGCGGTGCCGGCCGCCACGGCCACCACGCCGGGCGCGGCCTCGGCGTCCGGCAGCCCGGTGATCCCGGTGACGTGCCCCTCACGGCCGGCGGGCAGGAAGCGCACCGCCGCGTGCCCGGCGCCCGCGGCGGGCACCGGGGCGGGCCGGCCGGCGGACTTGGCGATCACCGTGTCCACGAGGTCGGTGCCCAGGGCGGCCCGCACGGCGACGGGGATCATCCCGCCGGCCAGGCGGGGGTTGACCTCGATCACCACCGGTCCGGTGGCGGTCAGCCGCAGTTCGGTGTGGGCGGCGCCCCAGCCGAGGCCGAGCGCGGCCAGCGCCGCCAGGGCGGTCGCGCCGAGCGCGTCCGCGTCGGCCCGCGGCAGGGGCGCGGGCACGTCGTGCCCGGTCTCGACGAAGTACGGCGGCGCACCGGTGTGCTTGGCGACCACGGCCACCACCCGGTCGTCGAACGTCTCCACCGAGAACTCGGGCCCGGTCACGGCCGCCTCGACGAGGATGCGCGCCGCGACCGGGTTCCCGCGCTCGTCGGTGCCGCGGCCCAGCAGTTCCCCGGCCCAGGCCAGGGTCTCGGCCCGGTCCCGGCACAGCCGGACCCCGACCGAGCCGGAGCCGCTGACCGGCTTGAGCACCACGGGATGGCCGATCTCGTCGGCCGCGCGCACCGCTTCGGGCACCGTGGTGGCGGCGGTGAAGGCGGGCACCGGCACGCCCGCGTCCGCGAGGAGGGCGCGCTGCCGCTCCTTGTCGCGGCAGCGGGCGACGGCGTCCCCGTCGGCGGCGGGCAGCCCGAGGGCCGCCGCGGTGCGCGCGGCGGCGGCGACGAAGTACTCGGAGCTGGAGGCGATGCCCGCCAGCCCGGCCTGGCCGGCGGCGAGCCGGGTGCAGCAGGCGAGGACCGCGTCCGGGTCCCCGCTGTCCAGCACCCGGATGTCGATGCCGTCCTCGGCCGCGTACGGGTAGCGGCCGGGGTCCCGGGTCAGCAGCACCGGGCGCATCCCGCGGGTGCGGGCCGCCGCGCAGAACTCACGTCCGGTGCCGGTGGTGTTGCTCTCCAGGAACGCGAACCACGGCCCGCCGGGCCGGGCTCCGGCCGCGTCGTGGTGTCCGTCCTCGTCGTGCCGTCCTCCGGTCGCGCTCACGGCGCTCCCTCCGTCTCCTCCGGGGTACGGGCCACCAGGTCCCGTACCGCCTCGTCAAGGCGCCGTCGCGCCCGGTCGGTCTCCGCGCGGTGCCCGGCGAGCCGGTCGCAGTGCCCGGCCAGCCGTTCCCGCAGCACGCGGACGGTCCGGTCGCACTCGCCGGGCCCGCCGCCGCGATCGTGTTCGGCGACCACCTCCAGCAGCCCGGGCAGTTCGAGCGGCCCGGTGCCCGGACCGGCGCTCGCGTCCGCGCCCGGGTCGCCGGGCGTGCCGCCGGGCAGCGTGATCGGGCCCAGCTCCGTGGCGCCGGACTCGACGGCCTCCCGCACCGCGTCGCCGACGATGTGGTGGGCGGTGCGGAACGGCACGCCCCGGGCGACGAGCCGGTTGGCGATCACCGTGGCCGTGACGAAGCCCTCCCGCGCCCGCTGTTCCATCCGGTCCGGGACCGGCCGCGCCCCGCCGGCCAGTGACTGGCTCAGCAGCACGGAGTCCCGTACGGCGGCCAGCGCGGGCCAGGCCGCGGACACCGCCTCGGTGCCCACTTCGATGGAGTTGGTGAACGGCGTCGACTTCATCGCGCCGGCCGACGCGGTCCAGGCGCCCACCGCGAGGGCCGCCTTCGCCTTGACGTGCTCCAGCAGGAAGGCGTTGCGTTTCTGCGGCATCGCGGAGCTGCCGCCCACCAGCCGTTCGGGGAAGTCGACGAAGCCGAACTCCTGGGTGCTCCACAGCTGGAGGTCCGTCGCCAGCCGGCTCAGCGTGAGGGCCACCGAGGCGGCGGCGGCCACCGCGCGCAGCAGGATGTCGCGGGCGGCGACGGCGTCCGTGGCGTGCAGCGGGCCGTCCCGGAAGCCCAGCAGGTCCGCGGTGCGGGCGGGATCGATGGGCAGATCGGTGCCGGCCACCGCCCCGGCGCCCAGCGGGCACCGGTCGAGCTGGGTGAGGACGTGGTGCAGGGTGTCGACGTCCCGGTCGAGGGCGGTGGCGATCCCGGCCAGGTAGTAGCCGTAACCGACGGGCATCGCGGGCTGGAAGTGGGTGTAGACGGGCATGACCACGGCGCGGTGGGCGCGGGCCCGGGCGAGCAGCACCCCCTGCAGGCGCAGCACCTCGCCCAGCAGCTCGGCCAGTTCGGCGCGCAGCCGCAGCGCGGTCACGGTGGCCTTGAGGTCGTTGCGGGACCGGCCGGTGTGCAGCTTGCCGCCCACGTCGGCGCCGAGTTCGGCCACCAGATGGCCCTCGTACATGAGGTAGAGCCCGCGCGGGGCGGGCAGGTCGTACAGCGCGCGGAAGCCGTCGGCGCGCAGGGCGGTGATGCGCCGCAGCAGGGCGGCTGCGGCCTCGCGGGGCAGCAGCCCGCGCTCGGTGAGCATCACCACGTGCGCCAGGTCGACGGTCGTGGTGGCACCCAGCTCCTGGCGGATGTCCTCAGGTCCGGACTCGCCGTAGACGAGGCGGCGGGTGCGCGGGCCCAGGGTCTGGGTGAGCCGCCCGGTGGCCGTCACGACAGGGCCTGCTCGGGCAGCGGCCGGCCCGCGCGGGGAACGGCGCCGGGCACGTCGTCGTAGGCGCGGCGCCCCCAGTCGAAGCGGGTCCAGCCGTCCCCCGCCTCGGCGGGCGAGGTCACGGTGACCGGCTCGGCGGGCAGGGCGTCCAGGCGCAGGCCGTTGTCGGCGAGCCAGCGGTCGTCGTACACGGTGGCCTGGTAGCGGTAGCCCTCGTCGGGCAGCATCACGACGCACAGCCGGTCCGGGTGCCGGGCGGCCCACCACTGGGCGGCCAGATACGCCGCACCGCTGGTCGGGCCCTGGAAGAGCGCGTGACGGGCGTGCAGGGCCCGGGTCTGGGCGTACGCCTCGGCAGCGGAGCACCAGTGGATCTCGTCGAAGACGGTGTGGTCGAGGTTGGCCGGCCACAGGCTGTTGCCCAGTCCGCGCAGACCGCGCGGCCCGTCGGGCTGGCCGAACAGCACGCTGCGGTGGCTGTCGACGCCGATGGCGCGGGTGTGCGGGGTGCGCTCGCGCAGGGCCCGGACGGTGCCGCACATGGAACCGCCGGAGCCGACGGGGCCGATGACGCAGTCGACGTCCCCGAGGGTCTGGTGCAGCATGTCGGCGACCACCCCGTAGGAGCGGGGGTTGTCGGGGTTGGAGTACTGCTCGGGGCAGAAGGAGTCGGGCAGTTCGGCGCGTATTTCGGCCAGGCGGCGCAGGCGGGCCTCCTGGTAGCCGCCGACCGGGGCGGGCTCCTGGCAGATCTCGACGCGGGCGCCGAGGTCGGTGAGTCTGCGGTACAGGTTCGGGTCGATCGCCGGGTCGCTGACCAGGATCAGCCGGCGTTCCATCAGCGCGCACTGCATGGCGAGCGCGAGCCCGAAGGTGCCCGACGTCGTCTCCACGACGACGGTGTCCTCGCCCAGTTCACCGCGCTGGTCGGCGCGCTGGAGGATGTAGTGGGCCGGCAGCAGCTTCATCAGGGTGAAGACCGTGCCGTAGAGGTTGGGCCCGAGGCGGACGAGGCGGGGGATCATCTGCGCCTCGGTGATCGAGTGGTAGGTCGCGGTGGTCACCGTCATGGGAGCTCCCAGGGGATGCGGCACGGACCGGCGTGCCCGGTCCGGATTCCGGGGGGCGGGCCGACGGGGCCGGGGGTCGGGGTGTGATCCGGTAGAGGATCCAGAGATTCACGGCTGCGGCCTTTCGGCCGGAATGCGAGGAGTGTCGGTGCGCGTGATGTCAGGAGGCGACCGGTACGCCGGCCGCGGTTTCGGTGCCCTCCGCCAGCGCCAGGTAGACGTCGTCGAGGGTCGGCTCGGTCAGGGAGATCTCCTTGATGATCACGCCGGCCTCGTCCAGGGCGCGGACGACCGCGGCGAGTGCGGCGGACTCCCGCACGGGCACGGCGACGGTCCCCTCCGGCTCGCCCGGGACGGCCTCGAGACCGGCCCGCCGCAGCGCCTCGGCCGCCGCCGGCGACCGCGCCGGGTCGGCCAGTTGGGCCCGTACGGTGCTGCCGCCGAGCCGTCCCTTGAGCTGGGCCACGGTCCCGTCGGCGATGGTCCGGCCGTGCCCGAGCACGATGACCCGGTCGGCGAGCTGCTCGGCCTCCTCGAGGTACTGCGTGGTCAGCAGCACGGTGGTGCCCTCGGCGACACAGGAGCGGACCAGGTCCCACAGCGCGGCGCGGCTGACCGGGTCCAGGCCGGTGGTGGGTTCGTCGAGGAAGAGCACCTGCGGGCTGCCGACGAAGCTGCTGGCCAGGTCGAGCCTGCGGCGCATACCGCCCGAGTAGGTGCGGGCCGGCCGGTCGGCCGCGGCGTTCAGGTCGAAGGCGTCCAGGAGCTCCGCCGCCCGCCGTCCGGCCTCCGTCCGGCGTGCGCCGAGCAGCCGGGCGACGAGGACCAGGTTGTCCCGGCCCGACAGGTTCTCGTCCACGGCAGCGAACTGTCCGGTCAGCCCGATGCGCCGGCGCACCTCGCGCGGCTCACGCAGCACGTCGTACCCGGCGACGCGGGCCGTGCCCGAGGTCGGCGGGAGCGCGGTCGCGAGAATGCTCACCAGGGTGCTCTTGCCCGCTCCGTTGTGCCCGAGCAGGCACAGCACCTCTCCTTTTCCTATGCGAAAACTGACGCCGTCGAGCGCCCGCGCGCCGCCAAAGGACCGGCTGATATCCATCGCTTCGATCATCACGCTGTTCACCGGATGTCATTCCTCGCAGAGAGCGGGCGGACAGGAAGGGGAGGACTGCAGAATTCCTACATTTCTCGGTCTGTCCACGGCAAGGAGCGCTACAGCAACCTGCCAATTCAGCCCGCGGCGCGCTGCGGCCGGGCGGCCGGCAGCGGTGCCAGCAGACCCAGTTCCGCGGCCCGGACACCCGCCTGGAACCGGGAGATCGCGCCGAGTTCCCGGGTGATCTCGGCGACGTTGCGGCGGTAGGTGCGCACCGACATGCCCAGTTCGCGGGCGGCGACCTCGTCGGTGCGCCCGGAGCTGAGCGCCAGCAGGATGCGGCGGGCCGCCTCGCCGAGCGAACGGCCGGACAGCCGGCGGCGGTCGGCCAGCGGGGCGCTGCCGCTCCAGGACGCCGCGAACAGCGTGCGCAGATGGCGCAGCAGGGTCGGCGCGCGCATCACCAGCGCCTCCCGGGAGGGCCCCGAGGCGCGGGACCACATGACGCCGACCAGGCCGTCGGCGAGCACCATGTCCTGCAGCGCCGCTCCGGCGAGCCGGACCTGGACGCCCGGGGCGTACTTGTCGAGGCGCTCCAGGAACAGCCGGTCCTCCAGCAGGGCCAGCCGGGCGAGCAGCCGGACCTCGACCCCGCGGGCCGCCGCGCGGCCCAGGGCGGCGACGAGCGGCGCGGTCTCCTCGCCGTGGTGTCCGGAGAGCACCACGATCAGCGAGCAGGTCGCTGAGTCGACCACCTGTTCGGCGGTCTCCGTGCCCTCGTCCGGCTCCAGCGCGGTCAGCAGCCGGCCTTCGTTGCGGTGGCGGTCGACGGCGGACTCGACCAGTCTGCGGGCCTCCAGAAGCATCCGCTCGATTTCCCCGCTGACCAGCTCATCGGTGACAGACATACTCGGCACAGCTCCCCCTGATGCGTGAGTGAATTCGTCCGTTCAGGAGGGGGCGAGGACTTTGCCGCCACAATCGATCGGAATTACTGGCGGTGACGCCACTTATTCCGGAAACCCCCGCTTCCCCCAGCGGCTTCACCCTAGGATCGGCGTTTGCGGCGGGTCAAACAGTTGCGCGGTGAAGCAAACACGAAACCCGCGGAGGAGGTGTTCCGCGGGTCTCGGGGGTCCCGGAGGGGTGCCGGCGGCCGACCGTACGACCGTCCGCCGGCACCGGCGTCAGGACAGCTGGCCGTCGTAGTCGGGCAGCTTGAAGGTGGCCTCGGCGTGCCCGCCGACGAGGTCGGTGGTGTTGTTGCCGATGTTCGCGATGATCGTGTAGCCCTTGGCCTCGATCTCGGCCCGCTTCGCCGTCTTGAACTCGGCCGTGCTGCCGAACAGGTCGAGCAGCGACCGCTGGTACAGACCCGTCACGGGGTAGCCGACGGTGGTCAGGTTGGCCTTGGTGACCGCCCCGATCAGGTCGGGCCGGGCGGTGACGAAGAAGATGGCGACGCCGCGGTCGTGGGCGTACCGGGCGAGGTCCCGCACGGGTGCCACGGCCGGCGTCGGCGGCAGCACCTGGAAGTGCGTCTCCAGCGAGGTGTTGTCGATGTCGAGGACGATGGCCTGCTTCTGGCCGCCGGCCTCGGCGATCCGCCGCTCCACGTACGGCCGCGCCTCGGCCATGACCGCCTGGACGTCCGCCTGCCAGGTCGCGTAGTCCACCGACGCCGCGGCGGCGGCGACCGGGCGCTGCTGCGCAGCCGCCGGAGCCTGTGCGGCTGCCGTCCCCGCCGCACCCAGCACGGTCAGCGACACGGCCGCCAGAGCGGTCCCCAGACGTACCATCCGAAATGCCGCGGTCATGCTTCCTCCACTGCTCACGCCACGGCCCGGCGGCCGCGGTCGCTGAGGAACGTAGGCCGGGCGGGAAGGCGGCGGCGAGACCCATGGCCGCAACCGGATCGGCGGATCCCCGCCCCGGCGCGAAACCACCGGCCCTGGCGGCCGGTTCCCGTTCCAGCGGCGGTTCTCCCCGCAGCTAGCTGCCAGGGAAGG
>NZ_MUND01000175.1 GCF_002154375.1 Streptomyces glaucescens
GCCTCGGCCGCATCGTCGGCGCGGACGATCCCGAGCCCCTGTACATCGGGCGGCTCGGCCTGACCGACAGCGATGGCCGACGCCTCCTCGTCGACTGGCGCTCCCCCGCCGCCGAGCCGTTCTTCGCGGCGACCCACGCCAAGCCGATGGGTCTGGCCAGCCGTCGCCGGTACCGCTGGACCGGCGGCCGGATCACCGACTACTGGGACGAGGTGTTCACCGCCGACGGGCTGGAAGGGCACGCCGCGCTCGACGACCAGTCCGCGTTCATCGCCAGCCTGGGCGGCAACCGGTCGGCCCGGATGCGCGACGTGCTCGCCACCATCCAGGCCGACCAGGACGCCATCATCCGGGCCGGATCGCGTGGCGCCCTCGTCGTCGACGGCGGCCCGGGCACCGGCAAGACCGTCGTCGCCCTGCACCGCTCGGCCTACCTCCTCTACTCCGACCCCCGCCTCGTACAGCGCCGGGGCGGTGTGCTGTTCGTCGGCCCGCACCGGCCGTACCTGGACTACGTCTCCGACGTCCTGCCCAGCCTGGGCGAGGAGGGCGTGCGGACCTGCGTCCTGCGCGACCTCGTCGCCGAGGGCGAGCGGGCGGGGACCGAGAGCGACCCGGAGGTGGCCCGGCTCAAGTCCTCCGCGGCGCTGGTGAAGGCGATCGAGAAGGCCGTCCGGTTCTACGAGGAGCCGCCCGCCGAGGGGATGACGGTCACCGTCGAGGGCGCCGACCTCCGGCTCGGCGCCGCCGACTGGGCGGAGGCGTTCGCGGCCCCGCCGCCCGGCACCCCGCACAACGAGGGACGCGATCTGATCTGGGAGGAACTGGTCACCATCCTGTGGGACCAGTACGACGGCGACGTGTCGCAGGAGCTGTTCCGCAGGGCGCTGGCGCGCAACGAGGAACTGACCGGCACCCTGCGCCGCGCCTGGCCGCTGCTCGAAGCAGCCGACCTCGTCGGCGACCTGTGGTCGGTCCCCGCCTATCTGCGGATGTGCGCCCCCTGGCTGACCAGGGACGAGGTGAGCAGGCTCCAGCGCAAGCAGGCCCCGCAGGCGTGGACGGTGTCCGACCTGCCGCTGCTGGACGCGGCCCGGCAGCGGCTCGGCGACCCGGAGACCTCCCGGCGCAGGCGCCGGCACCAGGCCGCCGTCGCCGCCGAGCGCACCCGCATGGAGGCCGTGATCGACAACGTCCTCGCGGCCGACCACGACGGTGAGAGCGCGGTGACGATGCTGCACGGGCGGGACCTGCGGGACAGCCTGGTCGACGAGGGCGCGCTGCCCGGCGCCGACCGGGACCCGCTGGCCGGCCCGTTCGCGCACGTCATCGTCGACGAGGCGCAGGAGCTGACCGACGCGGAGTGGCAGATGCTGCTGCTGCGCTGCCCGTCCCGCAGCTTCACCATCGTCGGCGACCGCGCCCAGGCCCGGCACGGGTTCACCGAGTCGTGGCGGGAACGGCTGGAGCGGGTCGGGTTCGACCGGATCGAGGTGGCCTCGCTGACCGTCAACTACCGCACCCCGGAGGAGGTCATGGCGCAGGCCGAGCCGGTCATCCGGGCGGCCCTGCCGGACGCCAACGTGCCGACGTCCATCCGCTCCTCCGGCCTCCCCGTCGTCCACGGCTCCGTCACGGACCTGGACGGCGTCCTCGACGCCTGGCTGACCGAGCAGGCCGACGGCATCGCCTGCGTGATCGGGGCTCCCGCGTTCCGCCCGCCGTCACCCCGCGTCCGCTCGCTGACCCCGGAACTCTCCAAGGGCCTCGAATTCGACCTGGTCGTCCTCGTCGACCCGGAGCGGTTCGGCGAGGGCGTCGAAGGGGCGGTCGACCGCTATGTGGCGATGACCCGGGCGACCCGGCAACTGGTCGTCCTGCGCGGCGCCTGACGCCGGCCGGGACGGCGCAGCGCAACCGGCGGCCCGGTCCCGGGCGTCCCTGGATAGGGTCCGACGAGATCGAAAGGCACACACGGCATCCGGGCTGCCGGACGGCGCGCGCAATCACGGGGAACGACAGGCATGGGTTACACGATTCCGGGCTGGCTCGACGAGGTCCTGGACTTCATCGGCATCAACTTCCCGAACGTGGACGAGGACGACTACCGCGAGATGGCCGAGGCCCTGCGGGAGTTCGCGGACAAGTTCGAGGGCCACGGCGGGGACGCGCACAAGGCGTTCTCCCGGATCCTGTCCTCCTCCGAGGGCTGGGCCGTCGACGCCATGGAGAAGCACTGGAACCAGGTCAAGGGCAGCCACCTGGAGAAACTTCCCGAGATCGCGCGGCTGTTCGCGGACGCCTGCGACACGCTCGCCGACATCATCTTCGGGATGAAACGCAAGGCCGAGATCGAACTGGGCGTGATGGCCGCCTCGGTCGGTATCTCGGCCGGTCTCGCCGTGGTCACCGGCGGGCTGTCCGCGCTGATCGGCGCGGCCGAGATCGCAGCGATGCGGCAGGCGGTCAAGCGGATCATCGACGAGGCCGTGGAGCGGATCGTCGACGAGGTGCTCGCCAAGCTCACCGAACCGGTCAACGCCAAGCTGGAGGCCATGGTCGAGGACATGGTGCTCGACCTGGCCGAGGGCGCGTTCTCGATGCCGCCCGCGGACGGCGGTGACGGCCACGGCGGGCACGGCGGCAAGGGCGGGATGCAGCTGGCCTCGGCGGGCGGCGGTGACGGCGGGGGCGGTGGCCCGCAGAAGCGCACCCGTATCGACCACTTCGAGTTCGAGAGCGGCGCCGGGAAGGTGTCAGGACACGGCGGGGAACTGCGCCTGGCCGCCTCCTCGCCGCTGAACCGGGCCCGCACGGCGTTCGGCCGGAGCAAGGGCCGCGACCCGTTCACGGAGGCCTTCGACAGCGTGCTGCACGGTGCGCTCAAGGGCACCGACAAGGCCATGGACAAGGTCGCCAAGCACATCACGGAAACCGTCCCGGCCCGGGTGAAGGCGGCCTCCAAGCTGCACAAGGGCAACGACCTCGACGTCGGCGACCGGGCCAAGGGGATCGACGTCGGCAAGCACGGCGACGGCAAGGACGGGGGCGACGGGTCCGGTGCGGGCACCCGGCCCAGGACCGACGCGGACGCCCGGCGCGACCCGAACCTGCCCGAACGCTCCAGGCAGGCCCGCGCGCTGGCGGACAAGGAGACCTGCGGCGACCCCATCGACATGGCCACCGGTCAGATGGTCATGGCGCAGACCGACGTCGACCTGCCCGGCGTCCTGCCGCTGACCCTGCGCCGCACCCACCTCACCGGCTACACGCACGGCAACGCCTTCGGCCCGTCCTGGGCGTCCACGCTCGACGAGCGTCTGGAGAACGACCCGCGGGCGGGCGGCGTGTGGTGGCGCCGCGAGGACGGCTCCAGCCTGTACTACCCGCGCACCCCGGACATCGTCGGCGACCGCGTCGACCCGGTGGCGGGCGAACGCCTGCCGCTGACGTACGTCTCCCAGGGCAGCTCGTACGTCCTCGTGGTGCAGGACCCGAGCACCGGCCTGACCCGCTCGTTCGAACCGGCCGCAGCCGCCGAGGGCGTCTGGTGGCTGGCCCACGTGGAGGACCGCAACCGCAACCACGTCTCGTTCGAACGGGACCCGAACGGCCTCCTGACCGAGATCACCCACTCCGGTGGCTACCGGCTGACGCCGGTCTGCGACGCGGACACCGGCCGGGTGACCTCCGTGCACGCCCTCACCGAGGACGGCCCGCTGCGCCTGCGCGCCTACCGCTACGACGAGGACGGCGACCTGGTGGAGGTCGTCAACGCCGTCGACGCGGCCACCCGCTACACCTACGACACCGCGCACCGCGTCACCGGCTGGCACGACAGCAACGGCACCACCTTCACCTACACGTACGACGACCAGGGCCGGGTCACCGCCACCCACGGCAGCGACGGCATCCTCGACTCCCGTATCTCCTACGCGGGACCGGACCCCGACGGCACCACCACCGTCACCTACACCGACTCCCTGGGCCACGCCACGGTCTACCGCGCCAACCCGCTCGGCCAGGTCGTCGCCATCACCGATCCGCTCGGCAGCACGACCACCCAGACCTGGGACCTCCGCGACCGGCTGCTCAGCCGCACCGACCCGACCGGCCACACCGTCGTCCACCGCTACGACGACGCCGGGCACCTCGTGGCCGTGGTGCGTCCCGACGGCACCGAGACCACCGCCGAGTACGGCGCCTTCCCCCAGCCGGTCAGCATCCGCACCCCCGACGGCAACGTCACCCGGTACACGTACGACACCCGCGGCAACCGCACGTCCGTCACCACACCGGCCGGCCGCACCACCCGCTTCGGCTACGACGAGGCGGGCCGCCTCACCTCCGTCACCGACCCGCTCGGCAACGTCACCACGATCCGTTGCAACCCGGCCGGCCTGCCCCAGGAGATCACCGACCCGCTCGGCGGGGTCACCCGCCAGACCCACGACGCCCTCGGCCGGCCCGTCACCCGCACCGACCCCACGGGCGCCACCACCTGGATGGAGTGGACGCCCGAGAACCAGCTGGCCCGGCGCACCCTGCCCGACGGCACCCGGGAGTCCTGGACCTACGACGGCGAGGGCAACTGCACCACCCACACCGACCCGCTCGGCGGCGAGACCCGCTTCGAGTACACCCACTTCGACCTGCTCACCGCCCGCACCACCCCCGACGGCGTGCGCTACGAGTTCGCCCACGACACCGAGCTGCGCCTCACCGAGGTCACCAACCCGCAGGGCCTGACGTGGACCTACACCCGCGACGCGGCGGGCCGGCTGACCGCCGAGACCGACTTCGACGGCCGCACGCTCACCTACCGGCACGACGCCGCGGGCCGTCTGACCGCCCGCACCAACGCCCTCGGCGAGACCACCGTCTTCGAGCGCAACGCCCTCGGGCAGATCCTCCGCAAGGACGCCGCCGGGCGGGTCACCACCTTCACGTACGACGCGCTCGGCCGGCTCGCCGAGGCCACCGGCCCCGACGGCACCCGGGTGGCCATCGACCGTGACCGGTACGGCCTCGTCCGCTCCGAGACCGTCGACGGCCGCACCCTGACGTACACCTATGACGAGCTGGGGCGCCGCAACGGGCGCACCACGCCCACCGGCGCGACGACCACCTGGTCGTACGACGCGGCGGGCCGCCGCACGAGCCTGCTGGCCTCCGGCCGCCCCATCGACGTCGCCTTCGACGCCTCGGGCCGCGAACTCACGCGGCGCGTCGGCGACTTCCTCACCCTGGAGAGCGCCTACGACCCGCTGGGCCGGCTCGCCGCCCAGACGGCCACGGGCGCGGACGGCCGCACCCTCCAGCACCGCGCCTACACCTACCGCGCCGACGGCCACCTCGCCTCCCTCGACGACCGGATCAACGGCCCGCGCACCTTCGAACTCGACCCGGCCGGCCGCGTCACCGCCGTCCGCGCCGAGAGCTGGAGCGAGAGCTACGCCTACGACGAGGCCGGCAACCAGACGCACGCCGACTGGCCCGCCGCCCACCCCGGCCAGGAGGCCACCGGCGAGCGCGCCTACACCGGCACCCGCATCACCCGCGCCGGGCACGTCCGCTACGAACACGACGCGCTGGGCCGCGTCACGCTGCGCCAGAAGACACGGCTGTCCCGCAAGCCGGACACCTGGCGCTACGAGTGGGACACCGAGGACCGGCTCACCCGGGTGACCACCCCGGACGGCACCGTCTGGCGCTACACCTACGACCCCCTCGGCCGCCGCACCGCCAAGCTCCGCCTCGGTGCCGACGGCGAGACGGTCGTCGAGCGCGTCGACTTCACCTGGGACGGCACCAGGCTGTGCGAGCAGACCACTTGGTCCGACGGCCTGCCGAACCCGGTCACCCTCACCTGGGACCACCAGGGCCTGCACCCCATCGCGCAGACCGAGCGGATCACCGCGGCGGACGCCCCGCAGGAGGAGATCGACTCCCGCTTCTTCGCGATCGTCACCGACCTCGTCGGCTCCCCCCGCGAGCTGGTCGACGAGCACGGCGACGTCGCCTGGCGCACCCGCACCACCCTCTGGGGCACCACGACGTGGAACAAGGACGCCACCGCCTACACCCCGCTCCGCTTCCCCGGCCAGTACAGCGACCCCGAGACGGGCCTCCACTACAACTGCTTCCGCCACTACGACCCGGAGACCGCCCGCTACCTCACCCCCGACCCCCTGGGCCTGGCACCCGCGCCCAACCCGGTGTCGTACGTGCACAACCCGCACACGTGGCTGGATCCGCTGGGGCTCGCCGGCTGCGAGAAGGACACCATCACGGTCTACCGCAAGCAGACCGACCACCCGCTGAGCCAGCGCATCCACATCGGCGAGAACGGCGAGGTGAGCATCACCGGCAAGGGCAAGCTCTATCTGAACATGAGCGACGACATCAGCCACACGATCGAGTTCCGGGGTGACAGCGGGCAGATCGTGTCCTTCGACGTCCCCAAGGAATACCGGGACGCGATCCGGGAAGCCGCGCTGCCCCAGAACAAGGACGACCATCCCGACGGTGACGCCTTCACCCGGCAGGAGTGGAAGGAGCTCCTCAAGGAATACCCGGAGATCTCGGACCCGACCAAGGGGCCCGACCTCTACGGCATTCCCGCGAAACTCCTCGACGGGCTCCGGGAAGCGGTCATCCCCAACTCGGGCCACGTGGTGCGGGAAGGATAGGATCGGCGAATGATCCACAGCGAGGAGAGCGTCGCCGCCGAACTGGATCGCGTGGCACAGCGCCCGCCGGCCGGCGCGGCACCGCCGGTGCTGGCCGCGTTCACCGTCGAGGTCGCCGCCGGCTCCCCCGAGGAGTACGCCCAGCGGGTACGGCACGTCCTGACGGCCGCGCTGCGGCTGGCCTGCACGGCGGAGTTCGACGACGCGGATCTGCCCGCGAACGACTTTCCGGACTGGTTCACGGGCGTCTCCGCGCGGGACGGCGAGGCCACGGAGACGTTCGCCGGGGACGGCCGAGCCGCCTACAGGAACGCGGGCGGCGGAAATGCCTGGTCATTGCAGAACTGGATCTACCGGTTCGACCCGGACAATGATTCCCGCGGCTGGGAGTTCTGGGACGTGATTCCCGTCGGCCCGTCTCGGGTCCGGGTCTGGGTCGACAGCTGGGGCGAGTCGTTCTTCGGGTCCCTGGAACTGCTGTGGCTGCTGTACACGGCCGGCGGCGCACATGTCGAGGGACCGGAGGTCCACCCGGCGAGCGCCTGGGCGTCCGAGGTGCACGGCCGGTGACGGAGACGGAGCACCCGCGCCTCGTGCGCGCGGCCTACACGGACTCCGTGATCACGGTCTACCAGGCGTACCCGCCGGAGATCGCCGGACCGGCGTTGCGCGCGGGCACGTTCGTGGCACCGTTCAAACGCGAACGCATGACGTGGATCAAACCGTCGTTCCTGTGGATGATGTACCGCTGCGGCTGGGCCCGGAAGCCCGGCCAGGAGCGTGTCCTGCGCGTCGAGATCGACCGTGCGGGCTTCGAGTGGGCGCTGGCGCACTCGGCCCTCAGCCACTTCCAGTCCGGTGTGCACACGGACCGGGACGAGTGGCGGGCCCAGGTCGCCGAAAGCCCCGTGCGCGTGCAGTGGGACCCGGACCGGTCGGTCCGTCTGGAGCCGCAGCCGTGGCGGGCCGTCCAGGTGGGCCTGTCCGGTGAGGCCGTGACCCGCTATGTGGACGACTGGATCGTCGGCATGTCGGACGTCACCGAGCTGGCCCGGTCCGTGCACTCCGCCGTCCTCGCCGGGAAGATGGAGGACGCCCTGGCCCTGCTCCCCGCCGAGCGCCCCTACCCGCTCCCGGAGCCGCTGCGCCGGCGGCTGGGCGCCGACGGCTGACGGGTGGCGTTCACCCACACCTACCGCGTGCGCATCGGCCCCTGGGGGCTCGTCGCCCGCGTCTGCCTCGACGTCCGGCAGGTGGAGGCACCGCCGCCCGAAGCACGCGTGATCGGCGGCTCTCCGGTCTGGTGGGTGCCGCCGCCGGGGATCGTCCCGGCGGACGAGGAGTGGATGCGGTTCGGCCTCGGCCTGGTCGCCGGCCGGCTCGACGCCCTCCGGTCCGGGGCCGGTGCCGTGGTCGTGCGGGTGCTCGCCTGGGAGGTGCCGGTGCTGACGGACCACCAGGAGGAGGTGGCCGCCGCGGCCGTGGTCGAGTGTCTGCGGCGGCACTACGGCATCGACGGCGTCGACATCGGCGTCACCTTCGACCGGGAGGGCAACCGCTACCGGTTCACCTGGGGCACGTCGTCGTGGTCGGCCCGTCTCGGGTCTGGGCCCGACGCCGCCGGCCGGTGACGGAAGGCGGCGCGGGCAGACACGGACGGGACGGGCGGCCCGGTACCCGGTGTCCCGCCGGGTACCGGGCCGCCCCTTCACCGCCTTACGGCGTGGCCAGGGGCCTCGCCCAGGTGGACAGGTCGTCGACGGAGTCGCCGCTCACGCTCGCCGAGTACGTCTGCGAGCCGGCCCGTACGTCGAGGACGAGCTGCCTGGACAGCAGCCCGCGGCGCCGCGTCACCCGGGCGTCACCGGTGAACGCCTTGCGCACCAGCTCCTCCACGTGTTCCGTGCGCACGTCCTCGAACTCGAAGTCGTCCAGCATGAGCCGTGCGCTCCCGGGGTGGTTACGGGCGCCCATGACGAGGACGTACACGTCGTGACCGTGGACGTCACCGTCCCAGTCCGCCACCCAGGCGTCCGCCTCCCACCGCTCGCGCGGCGCGGGGTCCGCCACGCCCAGCGACCGGAGCGCCGCTTCCAGCGCGGCCGACGCGGCCGGGCGAGGGGCAGTCTCGGGCATGTCTACAACCACCTTCCGACTCTCAGGTCCCAGTGTCTCCCCCCGCCGAACTTGACGCGGAAGACGGTACGGGCCTTCTTGATGCCGAGTGTCTTCTTGAACCCGACGGCGCTCCAGCCCATGCCCCAGTTGCGCCGGTTCAGGTAGCCCTGCCGGCCGCGGTGCTTGTCACCGAAGAACCTGCTGCGCTCGCCGAAGTACCGGTTGTTGTTCCAGCGGGCGCCGCGGGCCCGGTACTGATAGGCCGCCTTCACGTACTTCTTCTTCTTCTTGTACGCCTTGTAGGCCCGGTAGCCGGTCTTCGCGGCCCGGTACACCTTGCGGCAGTGCTTGTAGCAGGTCCACGCCGCTCGCACGCCCCAGACCACCAGGGGCACCCATCGGCCGCTCAGGTCGAACTTGTTGACCGGGTCGGCGTAGGTGTACTCGTACGCGTTGGCGCTGCCCCCGTAGACCGGGTCCTGGGACAGGAAGCGGCCGGTGGCGGGGTTGTAGAGCCGGACGCCCATGAGGGTCAGGCCGGTGAGCGTCTCGGTGGAGCGCTGCTTGGCACCCAGCCAGTTGTAGCGGGTGGCGTGCTGGCCGGGGCGCGGAGTGCCGTACTCGTCGGCGTCCAGCGCCGTGGGTGCCTGGCCGGGGTCCAGCGGCAGCTGGAGCGCCACGTCACCGTGGACGGTGGTGAGCTGGAGAACGACGTCGCCGGCCTTGCCGGTGGTGGCGGCGAGGTCCCCGGAGACCGAGTCGACGTTGCGCGTCACGGCTCCGGTGGTGGTGTCCTCGACGATCCAGCGCGGGTTGTCACTGTCGCCGTCGTAGTGGTTGAGCTTGGACTGCGTCCGCGTCCAGCTGGTGCCGCTGCCGGTCTCCACGGTCCAGGAGCGGAAGCGCAGCGCCGGGTCGAGCTGCCAGGTCTGGCGCTTGCCGTCCGCGGTCTGCCGGTGGACCAGGTCGTTGGCGTAGTACTCCAGGGTGCTGCCCGGCAGCGCGGTGGTGCGGCCGAAGGCGTCGTAGACGTAGCCCGTGTCGACGAGCCGGTCGGCGCTGTCGTACGTGTGGGTGGTGGTGGTCGCTCCCGTGGAGGTGCAGGCGGCGCCGGGCCCGGCGGTCGCGGTGGACAGGGCGGTGCGGTTGCTGCGCTTGTCGAAGCTGTAGCTGCGCCGGGTGCAGACCTCGCCCACGGTGTCGTCGACGTCGGTCAGCCGTCCGGCCCGGTCGTAGGTGTACTTCTGCGCAGACCAGCCCTGGTGGCGGGTGACCTGGCCGTGGACGGACTCGGCGACCGTGTCGGTGAAGACGCTGACGCCGTCGCTGTCACGGGTGTAGGCGCGCGAGACGGGCGCGCCCGTCGTGTCCTCGGTGACGGTCAGGGTGTAGCCGCCGGGCAGTTTCTCGCCGGCGACCGAGCCGTCCGCGTCGTACGTGGCGGAGAAGGCGCCCGCGACGGAGTCGGTGATCCCGGTCGCCAGGCCGCGGGGCTCGGAGGTGTGGTCGTAGGTGTAGGTGAGGGTGGAGGGTGCGGTGTCGCTGACCCTGACCGGGCGGTCGAGCAGGTCGTACTCCGTGGTGGTCCGGCCGCCGTCGGCGTCCGTGTAGGAGATGAGCCGGCCCAGCTTGTCGTAGGCCTTGGTGATCGTGCCGGCCGTCGGAGAGGTGATCTTGGTGACGTCCCCGGTGACCGGGTCGTACTCGGTGGTCGTCACGGGGACGGGCTGACCCGCGTCGCTGGTGACCGTGACGGTGGTGGGGCGGCCGGCGCCGTCGTACTGGGTGGAGACGGTGCGGGTCCTGCCGTTGGCGGTCTCGACGGTCTTGGTCGTCTCGCCGTAGTAGCCGTACTCGGTGGTGGTGCCGGGCAGCGCGGCCGGGTTGGAGCCGCCGCCCGTGATGTCGCCCGCCGGACCGGTCCAGCAGGGCAGGTCGGCCCACTCCGGGCGGCCCTTGCACGAGCCGGTGCCGTCGGCGGACCAGTACGTGGTGATCCGGGTGGCCGCGTCCGTGCCGGTGGCACCGGGCAGGGTCTGGGAGATCACGCGTCCCTGGGCGTCGTAGCTGCTCGAACTGGTCAGGTTCAGCCCGCCGGAGTCCTGGATCGTGAGGGTGGGCAGGCCCTTGGCCCAGTCGTACCGGGTCTCCGTGACCCGCTTGTCGCCCATCACCGAGTGGTAGTCACGGACCCGGGCACCCGTGATCTCCAGGGTCACCTGGTCCTTGACGGTGGCGGTGCCGTCGGTGGGACGGCCCTCGTCGTACTCCTTGACCGTCCACGACCGGGCCGGAACCGACGTGCCCGCCTGGACCAGGACCGTGGTGCCGTCCTTGAGGTCCTCGGTCAGGTCCACCCGGCGCAGCGGGCCGAACTCCTCCAGCTCGCGGACCCCGCCGTCGTCGTAGAGCGTGGTGGTGGACAGCAGGTGGGCGCGCTCCGCCGAGGAGCGGGAGACGATGCCCAGGTCCGTCAGGGTGTCCCGGTGCGCGTCCGAGGCGCCCAGGGCCAACTCACGGTTGGCGGCGGTGAGTTCCCGGACTGTGTTGCCGAACCGGTCGTGCTCGGTGGTGCTGATGTGCCCGCCCGGCTCGGCGGTGTTCACCTCGCGGCCGGAGGCGTTCACGTAGTGCACGGTGGCGCGGGCGTAGTCGGACCGCGTCAGGGCCGCGCCGTCGTGGGAGGACGGCACCGAGTCGGCGGGGAAGACCGCGGTCGCGTCCGAGGGCGTGTCGAGCTGGCCCCAGCCGGCCGTGGCCGAGGCGCCCATCGCGTACGGCGCCCGGTCGCCGGTCAGCGGAACGCCGTAGACGACGCTGGTGGCCGCGGTGCCCTCGACGGTGTCGGCCGTACCCTGCTTGAGGGCGGAGCGGGAGACCTTGAGCAGCATGCCCGCGCCCGGGGCCGGGCCGGTGCCGGGGTTGCCGTAGGTGAAGGTGTACGGCAGCTCTCCGGCCTCCTCCAGCCAGGTGACGCGGCCTTCGTTGTAGGCGTACTGCGTCTCGGACTGCCGGCCGATCCGCGGGTCCCAGAACTGGCGGAGCCGGCCCTGCGCGTCGTAGCGGTAGGCGGCGACGGCGGTCGGGGTGGCGGCGCTCGCCCCGGGCTCGGTCGCCCACAGCCGGATCTGCTTGACCTGCCCGGCGACATCGCCGAACTGGGCATCGGTCTCGGTGCCGGTGGCCGTGGTGGCCGTGGCGTAGACGAACTCGAGGACCCGGCAGCCCTTGGTGGACGGGTCCGCCTCACAGGCGGCCGCCGTCGCCGCCGAGGTCGGGGCGATGATCCGCTTCGGCCGGGCGAGGGTCTTGCCGTCCACGGTCACCGTCTCCGAGACGGTCTTCGTGGTGGTGTTGGTCAGGCCGTCCTGGAGAGTGCTGGAGACCTGCCAGGTCGTCGCGTCCGCGGCGGGCTTGGTGAAGGTGGTGACGACACCGTCGGGGTCGGACAGGGTGAAGGAGCCCGTCGTGCTGCCCTTCAGGGTCAGGTCCTCGGCCCCGGGCTCGCCCACCCAGGCGGTCTTCGCCGCGTTGGCCGTGAAGTGGATCGCGTCGCCTTCCTCCATCACCACGTCGACGGCGGTGTCGGAGACCTTGCGGATGTGGTTGTAGTCGCTCTCGGTGTCCTCGGCGACCGTTCCGGCCACCCACTCCTTGCCGAAGATCGCGGCTTGCCCCTCCTGCCGGGCGCCCTGGTCCGGGCTGCGGGAGGAGGCGGTACGGGTGACCGTCATGCCGAAGAACGACACGTCGTCCTCGGACAGGGTGTGGTCACCGGTGAGCAGGTTCACCGAGCCGGGACCGATCTCGGTCGTGGCGGCTCCGTCGGCGTTGCGGTCCACGACGACACTGAGCGGCGGGGTGCTGCCGGCGGCCGAGTTCGGCCCGGTGAAGTCCGCCTTGATCTGGACCGTGCCGTCGGGGTCGACGGTCTGGGTGGCGTTCCACACGAGCGGCGCGTTCTTCCCGCCGGCCAGCGGCACCGGCCACGCGGTGAGCGGTACACCGCCGGAGGTGACGTCACCGACGGGGATCCTCGTCCAGCCGTCGGCCTCGGAACGGCGCCAGGAGAAGGACACGCTGTCGTACTTGCCGGCCTCCGCCTCCGCGACCAGCGGCAGCCGGCGCGCGGTGCGCTCGCCCTCGGACGGCTGGAGGAAGCCGCCGGAACCGGCGTGGAACGTGTACTGCAGCGCCTCAGACTTGTTGTCCGCCTTGTCCACCGAGCGCACCTGGAGGGTGTGGGTGCCGTTCCTCGGCGGAGTGACGCTGATGTTCTGCGGGGTGCTCGCGCCGCCGGTGGTGACCTTCGTCCACGTCACGCCGTCCAGCGACCATTCGAGCCAGTTGTGGTCCGCGGCGGGGGGTGTGACGGTGAAGACGCCGGGCTGGCCCTCGCCCTTGACCCACTGGCCGGCCGGGTAGTCCGTGGAGGTGATCCTCGTCGGTGCGGAGGGCGCCGAGGTGTCCACGGTGAAGGTCCGCCAGGCCGACCAGCCGGTGTTGTAGTGCGTGCCGTCGTACGGCGAGGTACGGAACTTGTACGTCTTGCCGTTGCTGAGCACACCCGCCGGCACGGTCACCGAGGCGGCCGATCCGGACGCCACGTACGGGGAGACGATGACGTTGCCCACCTGCGTGTTGGTGGCGCTGTCGTAGATCTGGAAGGTGCCGTTGACCTTGTCACCGTCGGCGTCGACGAACGTGTCCCGCAGGGTGGGTGTGGTGGTGTTCACCTGGTAGGCGCCGCCGTAGGAGAAGAACGGCGGACCGGCCTCCTGCCGGGTGCCCGTCTTGGGACGGAAGTTGTAGTTCACCACCAGTTTCGGCGGGTTGGCCGCCGCGTTGGCGGAGTTGACCCGCTTCCACTGGGCGACGGCCGACTCGTCCGAGGCGCGCAGGCCCATGTGGCCACGGGTGACCTTGGCCGACGCCCACTCCTGGGCGAGGGTGGTGACGTCGGCGTTGATCCAGCCGTCGGGCTGGGTGGTGCAGCCGGCGTTGCCGCGGGTCTCGGTGGACGTGGCCTTCTTCGCCGTCATCGCCGGGCGGTTCGTCCACCGGCTGGAGGTGGACGCCGCGCCGGAGGCCCAGACCTCCCAGGGGTGGAGCTTGCAGTCGGTGTTGCCCGAGTGGAAGTTCCACAGGCTGAGCCTGGCGCTGGAGACCAGCGCGTCCTGGATCGGGGTGGTGTTCCAGGTGATGAAGGACTGGGCGGTGCGCGGGGTGCCGTCGGCGTTCTTGGTGCCCGGGTTGCCGAAGTCGAGTTCGACGTCGCCGGACCAGTCGACGGTCTCGCCCTGCTGCACGTAGGTGTCGAAGACGCTGGACAGGGACGACGTGGACGGGTCGACGGTCACCGGGTACCTGGTGTCCGGGTCGGCGAGGAACTCCCGGTCGGGACTGACGACCAGATCGACGCCGTCCTTCGTCTGGACGACCCGCATGTCGACCCTGGCCCGGTTGACGTGCTCGCCGGACCGTTCGTCGACCGTGGAGTCCCACATGACCGGTGCGGGCATGACGGCCCGCTTCCTGTTCTTCCGGTCGGTGAAGAGGACACTGCCGTCCTCCAGCTGCTTCGCCCTCAGCCCTTCGGCCTTCAGCGGCAGCGTGTACGTGTAGTCGGCGGTCGTGGGCCGCTGCTTGATCTCCACGTACTGCTCGAAACCGGTACGGGTGGCCTCCACGACGACGTCGGCGCCGGGCACGGCGTCGGCGTACTCCGCGCGGGCGCCCTTCAGCGTCGGCTTCGGCAGGCCGCCCTTCCACTGGAGGGTGATGCGCTCATCGCCTTCGCCCAGGGTCACGAGATCGACGGCCGCGGTCCGCTGCGCCGCCTTGAGCGACGCGGCGGGCCTGCCGGTCCGGCCCGCGAGTCTGAGCCGGCCGGGGTGGGCGACCGGCGCGACGCCGTCGCCCGACTCGCGCAGGTCCACGTCGACGTCGACCCAGTCGCCGTCGCGCTGGAAACGGACCGGACCGGCGGACAGTTCGGTCGTCAGACTGCCGTCCTGGTTCACCCAGGTCGTCGAGGTCTCGGTGCGCTCGGACAGCGCCTCCACCCGATGCCCCGACAGCTTGGCGGCCACCTTGGCCGACGGGATGTCGGCCGCCGCGGTCACGGAGCCCGCCTTCGGTTCCTGTGCCGGCGCCTCGGGCGGCACAGCCGCGGCCACGCCCTCCATGAGGGAGACCGACATGATGACGGCGAGTCCGCCGGCGATCCAGCGCAGGCTTCTGCTGCGCTCGCCCCAGATCCATCCCCTTTCCTCGGGGGACGGAAGAGTGTCTACAGATCTCACGAATCGCTACCTTCACGACACGGTAAGTGGTGTGATCATTTGGAGAAGGTAGTGAGGGACGCAAGATCACGAAGGCGATCGATGAGGGGCAAAGCCGCCTCGGAGAATCGTGCTGGAGAAGTGATCTCCATCACGAGGGCCGCCTCGCCCCGTCCGACGACGCGGACCCGGCGGGACGGCCGGGACCGAAGCACCCTCCGGCCGCCCCGCGCCCCGGTCAGGCGAGACGGATCACGTTCCAGGACAGCGGTTCCAGCACGGCCGCCAGGCGGCCGTCCGTCAGGGCCGTGTCCTCGACGGGGTGCGGGGTGACCCGGTCGGGGGTGTCGAGGGTGTTGCGGGCGTCGGGGTCGGCGTCCGCGAGGGCGCTGTGCTCGACGACCCGGGTCACGCCGAGGCCGCTCAGGGCCACCTCCAGCGGCAGGGACTCCGTGCGGCTGCGGTTGACGGCGAACACGGTGACCGAGCCGTCCTCGGCGCGTACGGCGGTGGCGTGGAGGAGGTCGGTCTCGCCGTACTTCCGGGTGTCGTACTTCGGGGAGTCGACGCGGACGTCCAGCACCTCGCCACGGCCGTACTTCGACGCCTGGGCGAAGGGGAAGAACGTCGTCTGGCGCCAGGCCGGGCCGCCGGGCTCGGTCATGATCGGGGCGATGACGTTCACCAGCTGGGCCAGGCAGGCGACGGTGACCCGGTCGGCGTGCCGGAGCAGGGCGATGAGGAGGGAGCCGAAGACGACGGCGTCGGTGACGCTGTAGCTGTCCTCCAGCAGGCGCGGGGCCTGCGGCCAGTCGTGCCGCTCGAAGGTCTTGGCCCGCTCCTCCCAGCGGGAGAGGTACCAGACGTTCCACTCGTCGAAGGAGAGGTTGATCTTCTTCTTGGACTTCAGGCGGGCGCCGACGTGGTCGCAGGTGGCGACGACGTTCTCGATGAAGGACTCCATGTCCACGGCCGACGCCAGGAAGGAGTCCACGTCGCCGTCGACCGGCTCGTAGTAGGCGTGCAGCGAGATGTAGTCGACCAGGTCGTAGGTCTCGGCCAGGACCGTCGCCTCCCACTCGGCGAACGTCGGCATCGACTGGCCGGAGGAGCCGCACGCGACCAGCTCGACCGTCGGGTCCGCCTGGCGCATCGCGCGGGCCGTCTCCGCGGCGATCCGGCCGTACTCCTCGGCCGTCTTGTGACCCGTCTGCCAGGGGCCGTCCATCTCGTTGCCCAGGCACCACAGGCGGATGTCGAAGGGCTCCTTGTCGCCGTGCGAGACACGGAGGTCGGACAGGGCGGTGCCGGCGGGGTGGTTGGCGTACTCCTGGAGCTCCAGGGCCTCCGCGACGCCGCGCGTGCCCAGGTTGACGGCCATCATCGGCTCCGCCTGCGGGCCGATCTTCTTCAGGAAGGCGATGTACTCGGAGAGGCCGAAGCGGTTCGTCTCCGTCGAGTGCCAGGACAGGTCGAGGCGGCGGGGGCGGTCCTCGGCCGGGCCGACCGAGTCCTCCCACTTGTAGCCGGAGACGAAGTTGCCGCCGGGGTAGCGGATGGCCGTCACGCCGAGTTCGCGGACCAGGTCC
>NZ_MUND01000176.1 GCF_002154375.1 Streptomyces glaucescens
GCCCGCGCCGGGCCGCCGTGCGGCTCTGGAGGCATTCACCGCCCGCGAGGGCGAGGACCTGACGGACTTCGCCACCTGGTGCGCGCTGGCCGAGGTGCACGGCGGCGCCTGGCGGTCCTGGCCGGAGGGGCTGCGTGACCCGCGGTCGCCGCGGGTGGCCGAGGCCCGCGGGGAACTGGCCGACGCGGTCGCGTTCCACCGCTGGCTGGCGTGGATCACCGACGAGCAGCTCGCCGGCGCCCAGCGCGCGGCGAAGGACGCCGGCATGGACATCGGACTGGTGCACGACCTCGCGGTGGGCGTCGCCCCCGAGGGCGCCGACGCCTGGACGCTCCAGCACTGCCTGGCCGGCCGGATGAGTGTCGGGGCTCCCCCGGACGACTTCAATCCGCTCGGGCAGGACTGGGGCCAGCCGCCCTGGCGGCCCGACGCGCTGGCCGCCGAGGGGTACCGCCCGCTGGCCGCGCTGTTGCGGGCCGGCATGCGGCACGCGGGGGCGCTGCGGGTCGACCACGTCATGGGCCTGTTCCGGCTGTGGTGGGTGCCCGAGGGCCGGCCGCCGTCCGAGGGCACCTACGTCCGCTACGACGCCGAGGCCATGCTCGGTGTGCTGCTCCTGGAGGCGCACCGGGCCGGGGCGGTGGTGATCGGTGAGGACCTCGGCACGGTGGAGCACGGTGTCCGCGAGGAACTGGCCGCACGAGGGGTGCTCGGCACCTCGGTGCAGCGCTTCGAGTACCTGGGCGGGTCGGAGGGACGGCACGGTCCGCTGCCGCCGCGGCAGTGGCGCACGAACTGCCTGGCCACGCTGACCACGCACGACCTGCCGACGACCGCGGCCTGGCTGAGCGGCGAACACGTCGACCTGCGGGCCCGGCTGGGCCTGCTGACCCGCCCGGAGCCGGAGGAGAAGGCGCAGGCGGCGGCCGAACGGGACGGCTGGCTGGCCGAGCTGCGCCGGCTGGACCTGCTGCCCGACCCCGACGGCGAGGTCGTCGCCCTGCACCGCTTCCTGACCCGCACACCGTCGGCCCTGCTCGGGGTCTGGCTGCCGGACGCCACCGGGGACCGCAGGCCCCAGAACCTGCCCGGCACCGCGGAGGTGCACCCCAACTGGAGGCTGCCGGTGGCGGACCGGCACGGCCGGCCGGTCCCGCTGGAGGACCTGCCCGGCCATCCCCACGTACAGGCCGTCACCCGCGTGTTCAGCGACGGCGAACCGCACGGAACGAGGACCGAGGAGAGAGATGTCAGGCCAGGCCCTTGCTCAGCTTGAGGGAGTCCGTGAGGACGCCGGAGGCTTCGACCTGCTGGCGCCGGACGGAACGCACTACCGCGTGGACGTCACCGACGGAGTGTTCGACCCCCGCAACCCGCTCCTCGCCGGCTATGTCGCGGGTCGCCGGGTGGTGGCCTTCGTCGGCCCCACGGTGGACCGCATCTACGGCGACCGGCTGCGCGCCTATCTCGACGCGCTGCTCGAACCGGGCAGCTGGAGCGTGCACACCATCGACAGCGGTGAACGGAACAAGACGCTCGCGTCGGCGGAACGGGTGTGCGCGATCGCCAAGGCGAGCGGCCTGGACCGCCACGGGGTGATGCTCGCCGTGGGCGGCGGGATCGTCGCGGACGTCGTGGGCTTCGCGGCCTCGATGTACGCGCGCGGCATCCGCTACATCAAGGTCAACACCACCCTGGTGGGGCAGGTGGACGTGGGCGTGGGGGTCAAGACCGGGGTCAACGCCCTCAACACGAAGAACATGTTCGGCGCCTACCACCCCGCACACGCCTCGCTCAACGATCCCGCCCTGCTGGCCACCCTGCCGGCCCGGGAGATCCGCTGCGGCCTGGCGGAGATCGTGAAGATGGCCGTGATCCTGGACGCCGGTCTCTTCGAGTCGCTGGAGGAGCACCCGGACGCCTTCCTGCGCTCCTCCGACGGCGCGCTGGAGACGTACGTGGTCCGCACCTCCATGCGGCTGATGATGGAGGAGCTGTGCCCCAACCTCCGCGAGCACGACCTCGCCCGGCTCGTCGACTTCGGACACACCTTCAGCCCGGTGATCGAGACGGCCGGCGGCCATCGCCTGGAACACGGCGAGGCCGTCGCCGTGGACATGGCCCTGTCGGCGCACCTGGCCCGGCTGCTGGGACTCGTCGACGCGGAGAGCTGTGAGCGCGTGGTGACGCTGCTGCGCCGCATCGGCCTTCCCGTGTTCGACCCCGCCACCTGCACGCCGGAACTGATGACGCAGGCCCTGCACGCGTCCTGGCAGCGACGAGGACGCAAGCTGCATCTCGTGGTGCCGACCGGCATCGGCAAGGCGGACTTCGTGGAGCGGCTGGAGGACGTGCCCGCCGACGTGCTGCGGGCCGCTCTGGACGCGCTGGCGAAGGAGGGGCGCGCATCGTGACCGCCCATGACGTGGTGAGCCTCGGCACGCTCCTGCGGGGCAAGGAGCACGACCACGGCGGACTGGGCACGATCCTCGCCCACCGCCTGTTCTCACGCGCCGAGGGGAGTGCCGGAGCGGAGTTCATCGACATCGCGGTGCTGCCGCCCGGCACTTCCATCGGCCGCCATCGGCACGGCCGCGACCGTGAGACGTACGTCGTGCTCAGCGGCAGCGGCCTGATGTACCGGGACGGGACCGAGTTCCGCGTCGATACCGGGGACGTCGTCGTCAACCGTCCGTACGGCGAGCACGGCCTCGTCAACGACTCGGCCGCCGACCTGTGGCTTCTGGTCTTCGAGGAGGAGCTCCGTGGCCGTCCCGCAGTCTGACCGTCTCGCCGCCGTCACCGGGGCGGGCGGCCCGGCG
>NZ_MUND01000177.1 GCF_002154375.1 Streptomyces glaucescens
GTTGCTCGCGTCCACTGTGTTAGTTCTGAGGCAACGACCGTTGCCGGTTTGAGCAGAACGCATAACAGAAAAGTGTGCTTGTTCGCTCGAAACCATTAGGGTTTCGGTGGTCATAGCGTGAGGGAAACGCCCGGTTACATTCCGAACCCGGAAGCTAAGCCTCACAGCGCCGATGGTACTGCAGGGGGGACCCTGTGGGAGAGTAGGACGCCGCCGAACAATCTTTGGAGGACCCCTGGTCACCAGCGTTCAGCTGGGACCAGGGGTCCTTTTGTTTTTACAATGCTTGCGGTACCGAAGACAGGAGTCACCGATGTCCACCAACTCTCCCGACGACCGTCCGGAGCGCGACCAGCGGCGCAGGGATGGTGGGGATCGCGGCGACCGTGGCGGCTTCCGTCGCGGCGGCGAGCGTAACGAGCGCGACCGTAACGACCGCGACCGTGATCGGGGCGGTTATGGTCGTCGCGACGGCGGTGACCGTGGTGGCTACCGACGGGATGACCGAGGCGAGCGGGGTGACCGCGGCGACCGCGGTGGGTTCCGTCGGGACGACAACCGCAGTGGCGGCTACCCCCGGCGCGATGACCGCCGTGATGACCGCCGCGATGACCGCCGTGACGACCGGCGTGACGACAGGCGTGGTGACGACCGCGACCGTGGGCCGCGTCGCGACGACCGGGACCGTGGGTTCCGGGGAGACGACCGTGACCGTGGCTTCCGTCGGGACGACCGGCGCGATGACCGACGGGATGAGCGTGGCGACCGGGGTGACCGGCCCGGTTTCCGGCGTGATGACAACCGTGGTGGCGGCTATGGCCGTCGGGACGACCGGCGTGACGGTGACCGTGGTGGTTTCCGGCGGGACGACAACCGGGGCGGCGGTTACGGCCGGCGCGATGACCGCGATGGTGGGTTCCGTCGGGACGACCGACGCGATGACAGGCGCGATGACCGGGGCGACCGTGGGGGCTTCCGCCGGGACGACCGCCGGGACGACCGCCGGGACGACCGCCGTGACGACCGGCGGGACGATCGCGGAGACCGTGGGGGCTTCCGGCGGGATGACCGGCGCGACGACCGGGGCGACCGTGGCGGCTTCCGGCGGGATGACCGGCGCGATGTTCGCCGAGACGACCGCCGTGACGACCGCGATGGTGGGGTCCGTCGGGACGACCGGCGCGATGACCGACGGGACGACCGCCGTGACGGTGACCGTGGTGGGTTCCGGCGGGATGACAGCCGTGGGGATCGCGGCGGGTTCCGGGGGCGGGACGACCGTGGGAGCCGTGGGCCGCGTCGGGACGACCGGGGCGGGCGGCCCGGCGGCGGTGGGTTCCGCGGCCGGGGTGGCGACGACCGGCGCGGCGGCGGTGGGCGGTTCCGTGAGGAGCGGGACCGTGACCGGGACCGCGAGCCGATCAAGCGGCTGCCGATCCCCGAGGACGTCACGGGCGACGAGATCGACAAGGACGTGCGGCAGGAGCTGCAGAGCCTGCCCAAGACGCTCGCCGAGGACGTCGCCAAGAACCTGGTGATGGTCGCGCGGCTGATCGACGAGGACCCGGAGGGGGCGTACGGCTACTCCAAGGTCGCGCTGCGGCTGGCGTCGCGGGTCGCGGCGGTGCGGGAGGCGGCCGGGTTCGCGGCGTACGCCAACCAGAAGTACGCCGAGGCGCTGGCCGAGTTCCGGGCGGCGCGGCGGATGACCGGGACCGTGGAGCTGTGGCCGCTGATGGCGGACTGCGAGCGCGGACTCGGGCGGCCGGAGAAGGCCCTGGACATGGCGGGTGCGCCCGAGGTGCACAAGCTGGACAAGGCCGGGCAGGTGGAGATGCGGCTCGTCGCGGCCGGTGCCCGGCGTGACATGGGGCAGCTGGACGCGGCCATCGTGACGTTGCAGAGCCCGGAGCTGGCCTCCAGCGCCGTACAGCCGTGGACCGCGCGGCTGCGGTACGCCTACGCGGACGCGCTGCTCGCGGCCGGCCGTGAGCGTGAGGCGCGGGAGTGGTTCGCGAAGGCCGTGGAGGCGGACCGGGACGGCAGCACGGACGCGTCGGACCGGCTTGCCGAGCTGGACGGGGTGGAGTTCGTCGACGCGCTCGACGAGGACGCCGCGGATCGTGAGCCGGGCCAGGGCGAGGACGGCGCTCGCGACTGACGCGCAGAACGAGAGGGGCGGGACCGACGTGGTCCCGCCCCTTTTTCGTGTGCGCCGTTCAGATGTCCAGGGCGCGCAGGACCAGGCCCGAGGCCGGTTTGGGGCCGAAGGAGGTGGACTTGCGGGGCATGGTGACACCCTGGCGGGCGAGGTCGCGGACGACTTCCTCGCGGACCGGGTGCATGAGGACGGCCGTACCGGCGTCGCGTTCCGCCTTGGCCACCGTGGCGGCGGCGTCGTGGATGTAGGCGATGTGGGTCGGGGAGTCCTCGGGGATGCGCCAGACGTGGTCGAGGAGGGTGGCGTGCAGGACGGTGGCGTCCAGGGAACGCCAGGCCTCGGGCCGGCCGGCGGGGACGGTGCGGGCCAGCAGGGCCGGGTCCGGGCGGTCGACGAGGTGGTAGCCGCCGTCGCCGGCGAGGAGGTAGGCGTTGCCGTCCCGGGCGGCGTCGCCGAGAGCGGTCAGCGCCTCGGCGAGGGGGGCGTCGAGGTGGCGTACGCGGAACAGGCCGTCGAGGGCGGCGAGGGCGTCGGCGACGGGCAGGCCGTGCAGGAGACGGTGGATGGCGCGGACGCGCAGGGGATAGCGGGCGGTGTCGACGAGCAGGACCAGACCGTAGTCCCAGGGGCTGGGGGAGGTGTGCTCGGCGCGGAGCCGCCGGTAGGTCGCCCAGCGGTGGTGGCCGTCCGCGATGAGTGCCTGGTGGCGGCCGAGGTCGGTCTGGATCGCGGCCACGTCGGCGGGGGCGGTCACGGACCACAGGCGGTGGTGGTAGCCGTCCTCCGTGGTGGTGGCCAGCAGCGGGGGCAGGCCGGCTATGCGCTCGATGACGGCGGTGGTGTCGGCCGTCGAGCCGTTGCCGCGGTAGGTCAGCAGGAGGGGTTCGAGGTTCGCCTCGGTGGCGCGCATCAGGGCCGCGCGGTCGGCGACGACGTGCGGCATGACGTCCTCGTGGGGCAGGACGACGGATTCCGACGGTTCCGAGACGCGCAGGGCGCCGATGATGCCGCGTTGCAGGAGGCCGGCGCCGTCCTGCTGCTCGTAGACGTAGAGGCCGGGCTCGGGGTCGGCGGTCAGGACGCCGTCGGCGAGCCAGCGGCGCAGGGTGTCGGCGGCCTGCTCGTTGCGCTCGGCGGGGGTGGCCGCCTGGGGAAGTATGAGCCGGACGATGTTGTGCGGGTCGGCGGCCTCCAGGTGGTGCAGGCCGTCGGGGCGGACCACGACGTCGTACGGCGGTGATGTCACGGCTGCCAGGCTGCCGACCCGGTCGGGGTCGTAGCGCAGGCCTCGGAACGGGGTGAGTTCCAGGCCTCGGCGCATCGTTGCTTCCGAGTGACCTGCTGTGTTCATCCCGGCATCGTACGTGTGTCAGTGGCATGGGGGATGATCGGGGAAAGAGACCGGACGTGGACGAGGAGCGGTGTGCGATGAGCCAGGGCGTCAGGACGAGGCCCGCGGGCAGTGGGCGGGTGCTGAGCGAGGCGTACGACACGGCGCTGCTCGACCTGGACGGTGTGGTGTACACCGGCGGGAACGCGATCGCGTACGCGGTCGACTCGCTGGCGACGGCACGGGACGGCGGGATGCACCTGGCGTACGTCACCAACAACGCGCTGCGCACGCCGGACGCGGTGGCCGCGCACCTGACGGAGCTGGGGATACCCGCGGAGGCGTCCGACGTCATCACCTCCGCGCAGGCCGTGGCGCGGCTGATCGCCGAGCAGGTGCCGGCGGGGGCGCGGGTGCTCGTGGTCGGCGGGGAAGGGCTGCGGGTGGCGCTGCGCGAGCGGGGGCTCGTTCCGGTGGAGTCGGCGGAGGACGAGCCGGTGGCGGTGGTGCAGGGGTACGGGGGCCCGGAGTTGCCGTGGGGGCGGTTCGCCGAGGCGTGCTACGCCATCGCGCGCGGTGTGCCCTGGTTCGCGTCCAACACCGACCTGACGATCCCCGGTGCGCGGGGGATCGCGCCGGGGAACGGGGCCGCGGTGGAGGTGGTGCGGATCGCGACCGGTGCCGAGCCGCGGGTGGCGGGCAAGCCGTTGCCGCCGATGCATCGCGAGACGATCCTGCGGACCGGGGCCGAGCGGCCGCTGGTGGTGGGGGACCGGCTGGACACGGACATCGAGGGGGCGTTCAACGGGGGTGTCGACTCGCTGCTGGTGCTGACCGGGGTGACGGACGGGGCGCAGCTGCTGGCCGCGGAGCCTCGGCATCGGCCGACGTATGTGGACGCGGATCTGCGGGGGCTGCTGACGGGGCAGCCGGAGGTCGTCGAGGCCGGGGACGGGTTCCGCTGCGGGGGGTGGACGGCCACGGCGGGAGGCGAGCGTCTGGAGCTGACCGGTGACGGTGCGGTGCTGGACGGGTTGCGGGCGTTGTGTGCTGCCGCCTGGACCGTGGCCGGGGACGGTGTGTGCGAGCTGGATGGCGGGAAGGCGCTGGCGCGGCTGGAATTGTGAGCCTGGTGGGCGCCCGGGTTCGTGGGTGGGTGTGGGGCGCTTGCCCGCCCCTTGCCGGGTGCCGCTGCGTCCACCCGTGCCGCCCCGGCGGCACGGCTGCCCGCGGCTGCGCCCGCACGAGTGCCAGTTGGGGATCTTGATTGGTTGGCAGGGTAGGCTAACCTAACTGCGTGTTGGTTGAAAGTCCTCCCGAACCGCGCGCGGCGACCGCTCCCGCGCCCCCGAACCGCCGGGCGATACGGGCCGTCGGGCTGCTCGTCTCCGTGGGGATCCTGGTGATCGTCGCGCTGGCGAGCATCGCGATCGGTGCCCGCGGGCTGTCCCTGGAGCAGGTCTGGCACGGCCTGTTCGAGGCTTCGGGGACATACGGGGACACGGTCGTCGCGGACCGGTTGTCCAGGACTCTGCTGGGTCTGCTCGCCGGAGCGGCGCTCGGCCTCGCCGGTGCCGTGCTCCAGGCGCTGACCCGCAATCCGCTGGCCGACCCCGGGCTGCTCGGCATCAACGCGGGTGCCTCCGCCGCCGTCGTCACCGCCATCACGTTTCTCGGTGTCACCAGCCTGAGCGGCTATGTGTGGTTCGCGTTCTGCGGGGCCGCCGCGGTGGGCGCGCTGGTCTGGTTCCTCGGTGGCAGCCGGGGTGCCACGCCGGTGCGGCTCGCGCTGGCCGGCACCGCCATCAGCGCCGCGCTCTACGGCTACCTCCAGGCCGTGATGATCCTCGACGAGGCCGCGCTGGGCCGGATGCGGTTCTGGACCGTGGGGTCGCTGACCTCGGCGACCGACGAGACCATCGTCCAGGTGCTGCCGTTCATGGCGGTCGGCATGGCGCTCGCGCTGTCCCTGGCCCGGCCGCTGAACGCCATGGCCATGGGGGACGACACCGCCAAGGCCCTGGGCGCCAACCTGAACCGCACCCGGGCGCTGGCCATGCTCGCCGCGACCGTGCTGTGCGGGGCGGCGACCGCCGCCTGCGGGCCGATCGTGTTCGTCGGGCTGATGGTGCCGCATGTCGTGCGTTCCTTCACCGGCCCGGACCTGCGCTGGATCCTGCCGTACGCGACCGTTCTGTCGCCGGTGCTGCTGCTCGGCGCCGATGTCATCGGCCGGGTCGTGGCCCGGCCCGCGGAGCTCCAGGTCGGCATCGTCACCGCGCTCCTCGGCGGCCCGGTCTTCATCTTTCTCGTACGACGGCGGAGGACGGCCCAGCTGTGAAGAGCGCAGAGAAGAGCGCAGGGAAGAGCGCGGCGCGGGGGACGGCCCGCGCCCTGCGCACCCCGGGCGGGCTGTCCGTGCGGGTGGATGTCCGGGCCGCCACGGTGGTCGTGCTGCTGCTGGTCGCCGCGCTCGCCGCGAGCGTGCTGCTGATCGGCACCGGCGACTTCCCGATCGCGGCCGGCGATGTGCTGAAGACCCTGCTGGGCGGCGGCGACGCCGGTCAGCAGTTCATCGTCAACGAGCTGCGGCTGCCTCGGGTCCTGGTCGGCCTGCTGGTCGGGGCCTCGCTCGGGCTCGGCGGTGCGCTGTTCCAGGCCATCTCCCGCAATCCGCTGGGCAGTCCGGACATCCTCGGGCTCGGGCAGGGGGCGACGGCCGGGGCGCTCGTGGTGATCGTGCTGTTCTCCGGCAGCGCCTCCGAGGTCACCATGGGGGCCCTGGTGGGCGGTCTGGTGACCGGTCTCTCCATCTATGTGCTCGCCTGGAAGCGAGGCGTGCACGGATATCGGCTGGTTCTGGTCGGTATCGGCATCTCGGCGATCGTCACGGCCGTCAACGGCTATCTGATGACCAAGGCCGACCTGGTCGACGCCTCCCGCGCCCTCGTCTGGATGACCGGCTCGCTCAGCGGCCGGGACTGGGCGCAGGTCTGGCCGCTGGTGGCGCTGTGCGCCGTCCTCGTCCCGCTCGTCCTCGCCAACGCGCGCGGGCTGCGGATGATGGAGATGGGCGACGACATCTCCCACGCCCTCGGGGTGCGCGTGGAGCGCGTGCGGATGCTGCTGATGGTCTCCGCCGTCCTGCTCACCGCGGCCGCCACCGCCGCCGCCGGCCCGGTCAGCTTCGTGGCGCTCACCGCGCCGCAGCTCGCCCGGCGGCTGACCCGCTCGCCCGGCCCGAACCTGCTGCCGTCGCTGTGCATGGGCGCCGCGCTGCTGGTCACCGCCGACTGGGTCTCGCAGCGGCTGTTCGGCGCCGACCAGCTGCCCGTGGGTGTGGTCACCGGCGTCGTCGGCGGCGTCTACCTGCTGTGGCTGCTGGTCAGCGAGCGCCGGGCGGGCCGGATATGAGCGCCCCCTCCCCGAACAACCGAAGGAGCACCGTGAACCGCCTGTCCGCCGAGAACGTCACCCTCGCCTACGACCAGCGGGTCATCGCCGAACAGCTCTCGGTGGAGATCCCCGACAACTCCTTCACCGTGATCGTCGGCCCCAACGCGTGCGGCAAGTCCACCCTGCTGCGGGCCCTGTCACGGATGCTGAAGCCGAGCCAGGGCCGGGTGCTGCTCGACGGGCAGGTCATCCAGTCGATGCCCGCGAAGAAGGTCGCCCGCACCCTCGGCCTGCTGCCCCAGTCGTCGATCGCCCCGGACGGCATCACCGTCGCCGACCTGGTCGGCCGCGGCCGGTACCCGCACCAGGGCCTGCTGCGCCAGTGGTCGAGCGAGGACGAGCGGGTCGTCCGGGAGTCCATGGCTCAGACCGGGGTGGCCGAGCTGGCCGACCGGTACGTCGACGAGCTGTCCGGCGGCCAGCGCCAGCGGGTGTGGATCGCGATGGCGCTCGCCCAGCAGACCCCGCTGCTGCTGCTCGACGAGCCGACCACCTACCTCGACATCCAGCACCAGATCGACGTGCTCGACCTCTGCGCCGAACTGCACGAGGAGCAGGGCCGCACGCTCGTGGCCGTGCTGCACGACCTCAACCACGCCGCCCGGTACGCCACCCACCTCATCGCGCTGCGCGGCGGCGAGGTGATCGCCCAGGGCGCGCCGAACGACATCGTCACCGCCGAGCTGGTCGAGCAGGTCTTCGGGCTGCGCTGCCAGGTCATCGACGACCCGGAGACCGGTACGCCGCTGGTGGTGCCGGCCGCGCGCACGGCACGCGCGGGAGGCCGGGCCCAGAGCGCGAAGGTGGCGGCTACAGCAGCTTCCTGAGCCGGAACAGATCGGTCAGGCCCGCCTCCAGCCGCACCCGGCCCGAGCCCCAGGCCCGGGCGAAGTGCAGTTCGCCGTCGACCAGCGCGACCAGGTCGTCGCCGGTCAGCGCGAGCCGGATCTGCGCCTTCTCGCGGGGCGGGCCCGGGAAGGTCTCGTGCACCTCGATCCGGCCGCCCGTCATCCGGCCCGCGAAGGTGACGTCGAGGTCCGTGATGTGGCAGCTCACCGAGCGGTCCAGGGCCGCCGCCTCGCGGACGCCCCCCTCGGAGTGCTGCATGCTGTCCGAGAGCTTGTCGAGTGCGCTGCGGCACTCCTCGATCGTGGCCATCGGATCGACGGTACCCCAGGGCTTCGCGGTAGCGTCGGGGCATGAACGACGAAGTACCCGCGGCGGTGATGCCGGGGCCGCCGGTGGAGGAGTCCGCGTACGACCCCGCCGCCCCCGCCCCGCTCGGCGTGCCCCGCACCCCCACCGGGAACGCCGACGTCGACGCCGCCCTGCGCCGGCTGGCCGACGCCGACCACCTCGCCACGGACGGACACGTCGAGGTGTACGAGGATGTACACGGGGCGCTGCGCGACGCGCTCACCGCGCTCGACGCCCGCCCGGGACCTCCGGCTCCCACCCGTCACCCGACCGCCACCCCTCAATGAGACCCTTCGGGTCACACCTTTCGATTGTCGTACGACCGCAGGAGCTGAACCGAACGTGGCAGGAGTCGCACGCCGCCGTCTCGACGCGGAGCTGGTCCGCCGGAAGCTCGCGCGCTCGCGCGAGCACGCCAGCCAGCTGATCGCCGCCGGGCGGGTCACCGTCGGCAAGACCGTCGCGACCAAGCCCGCCACGCAGGTGGAGACCGCGGCGGCCATCGTCGTCGCCTCCGACGACAACGACCCCGAGTACGTGTCCCGGGGCGGGCACAAGCTCGCCGGGGCGCTGAAGGTCTTCGTGCCGCACGGGCTGGTCGTCGAGGGGCGGCGGGCGCTGGACGCCGGGGCGTCCACCGGCGGCTTCACGGATGTGCTGCTGCGCGCGGGCGCGGCGCACGTCGTCGCCGTCGACGTCGGCTACGGGCAGCTGGCCTGGACTCTGCAGAGCGATGAACGCGTGACCGTCAAGGACCGTACGAACGTACGGGAGTTGACGCTCGAAGCGATCGACGGGGAGCCGGTGGACCTGGTCGTGGGGGATCTTTCCTTCATCCCGCTCGGGCTGGTGCTGCCCGCGCTGGTGCGGTGCGCGCGGGCGGACGCCGATCTCGTGATGATGGTCAAGCCGCAGTTCGAGGTGGGGAAGGAGCGACTGGGCAGCGGGGGTGTCGTACGGAGTCCGGAACTGCGGGCGGAGGCCGTGCGGGCAGTTGCCGGGAAGGCGTGGGAGCTGGGGCTCGGGGTTCAGGGTGTCACCGCCAGTCCGCTGCCCGGTCCTTCCGGGAATGTCGAGTACTTTCTGTGGCTGCGGGCCGGTGCTCCGGAGCTGGACCCGGCCGACGTTGACCGTGCAGTGGCGGAGGGGCCGCGTTGACATCGAACCGAGCTCGTACTGTTTTCCTGCTGGCCCACACCGGGCGTCCGGCAGCCATTCGCAGCGCCGAGCTCGTGGTGAAGGGGCTGCTGAGATCCGGGATCGGGGTGCGGGTCCTGGAGGACGAGGCCCGCGACCTGCCGCTGCCCGACGAGGTCGTGCTCGTCAAGGAGGCGACTCCGCAGTGCCTCGACGGGTGCGAGCTGCTGATCGTGCTCGGCGGGGACGGCACGCTGCTGCGCGGGGCGGAGTTCGCCCGGGCGTCCGGGGTGCCGATGCTCGGCGTCAACCTGGGGCGCGTCGGGTTCCTCGCGGAGGCCGAGCGGGACGACCTGGACAAGGTCGTCGACCGGGTGGTGACCCGGGCGTACGAGGTCGAGGAGCGGATGACGGTCGACGTCGTCGTGCACAGCAACGGTGACATCGTGCACACCGACTGGGCGCTCAACGAGGCGGCCGTGCAGAAGGCCGGCGCGGAGAAGCTGCTGGAAGTCGTGCTGGAGATCGACGGGCGGCCGGTGACCGGGTTCGGCTGCGACGGGATCGTGCTGTCGACGCCGACCGGGTCGACGGCTTACGCGTTCTCCGCGGGCGGGCCCGTGGTGTGGCCCGAGGTGGAGGCGCTGCTGATGGTGCCGATCAGCGCACACGCGCTGTTCGCGAAGCCGTTGGTGACCTCGCCGGATTCCGTGCTCGCGGTGGAGGTGCTGCCGCACATCCCGCCGGGCGTGCTGTGGTGCGACGGGCGGCGGACCGTCGAGCTTCCGCCGGGGGCACGGGTGGAGGTCCGGCGGGGTGCCGTGCCGGTGCGGCTGGCCCGGCTGCATCACGCCTCGTTCACGGACCGGCTGGTGGCCAAGTTCGCGCTGCCGGTGTCGGGCTGGCGCGGGGCGCCGCACTAGGCGGCCGCTCGGCGTCTCCGTGCGAGGGCGCGCCGTCCGGGTGGGTGGTTCCCCGTCCCGCCGTCCGGGTGGGTGGTTCCCACCGTCGGCGGGTGCGGGGCCGTCGTGGCCGATCGCGCCCGGGGGCGGCCCCGGAGCCCCGTGTCGAACAGGGCCCCGCGTCCCTGGGGCGGGTCCACTCACGCGGGTGACAAGGGTGGGGCGGTCGCACTCGCGGACTCGGACCTCGTATGGTCTTGTCCGTGTTGGAGGAGATGCGGATACGGTCGCTCGGAGTCATCGACGACGCCGTTGTCGAGCTGTCGCCAGGATTCACCGCTGTCACCGGTGAGACGGGCGCGGGCAAGACCATGGTGGTCACCAGCCTGGGCCTGCTGCTCGGTGGGCGGGCGGACCCGGCGCTGGTGCGGATCGGTGCCGAGAAGGCGGTCGTCGAGGGGCGGATCGCGCTGTCGGCGGACGCCTCCGTGGCCGTACGGGCCGAGGAGGCCGGGGCCGAGCTGGACGACGGGGCGCTGCTGATCAGCCGTACCGTTTCCGCCGAGGGGCGGTCGCGGGCGCATCTGGGCGGGCGGTCCGTCCCGGTGGGGCTGCTGGCCGAGCTGGCCGACGAGCTGGTGGCCGTGCACGGGCAGACCGACCAGCAGGGGCTGCTGAAGCTGTCCCGGCAGCGGCAGGCGCTCGACCGGTACGCCGGGAACGCGGTCGCCGTGCCGCTCGCCAAGTACGGCGAGGCCTACAAGCGGCTGCGGGCCGTCGCCGCCGAGCTGGACGAGATCACCACGCGCGCGCGTGAGCGGGCTCAGGAAGCCGACATGCTGCGCTACGGACTCGACGAGATCGCCGCGGTCGAACCCCGCCCCGGAGAGGACACCGAGCTGGCCGAGGAGGCCGAGCGGCTCGGCCACGCCGAAGCGCTGGCATCCGCCGCCGCGGCCGCCCACGCCGCTCTCGCGGGCAATCCGGAGGACCCCGAGGGTGTCGACGCCTCCACGCTCGTCGCGGGCGCACACCGGGCCCTGGAGGCCGTACGGTCGCACGACCCGGCACTCGCCGCGCTCGCCGAGCGGATCGGGGAGATCGGCATCCTGCTCGGTGACGTGGCCGGGGAACTGGCCGGGTACGCCGACGACCTCGACGCCGACCCGCTGCGGCTGACGGCGGTCGAGGAGCGGCGGGCCGCGCTGAACGCGCTGACGCGGAAGTACGGCGAGGACGTGGCCGCGGTGCTCGCCTGGGCCGAGCGCAGCGCCGCGCGGCTGACCGAGCTGGACGGCGACGACACGCGGATCGAGGAGCTGACCGCCGAACGGGACGCGCTGCGCGCCGAACTCGGCGGGCTCGCGCAGGCGCTCACCGACGCGCGGACCGAGGCCGCCGAACGGTTCGCCGCCGCCGTCACCGCGGAGCTGGCCTCGCTGGCCATGCCCCACGCGCGCGTGTCCTTCGCCATCCGCCAGACCGAGGACCCCGAGGGCGTCGAGGTCGGCGGGCGGACCGTGGCGTACGGGCCGTCCGGCGTCGACGAGGTCGAGCTGCTGCTCGCGCCGCACCCGGGTGCGCCGGCACGGCCCATCGCCAAGGGCGCCTCCGGCGGTGAGCTGTCGCGGGTGATGCTTGCCGTCGAGGTCGTGTTCGCGGGGACCGACCCCGTGCCGACGTACCTCTTCGACGAGGTCGACGCGGGAGTCGGCGGCAAGGCCGCGGTCGAGATCGGGCGGCGGCTGGCGCGGCTCGCCAAGACCGCGCAGGTCGTCGTGGTGACGCATCTGCCGCAGGTGGCCGCGTTCGCCGACCGGCAGTTGCTGGTGGAGAAGACCAACGACGGGTCGGTCACGCGGTCCGGGGTGAAGGTGCTGGAAGGGGAGGAGCGGATCCGGGAGCTGTCCCGGATGCTGGCGGGGCAGGAGGACTCCGAGACCGCCCGGGCGCACGCGGAGGAGCTGCTGGCGGCGGCTCGGGTCGACGCGGGGTAGCTGCGCGGCTCGGCCCGCCCCCGGGCTCTCACCGCTCTGCGGTGGGTTCTTCGCCGCTCTGCGGCGGGTTCCCACCGCTCCCCTTTGGACCGTTCCGCCCCCTCCGGGCCGCTCCGCCTTCCG
>NZ_MUND01000178.1 GCF_002154375.1 Streptomyces glaucescens
CCCAGCGGCACGAACGACCGCCCGGAAAAGGCGACAAAGCCATTCAGTGGCATTGTCGCGGTCGTTCCGCCGTCAGGACAGCTCGATCCACGACGGCCCGCTGTGGACTGCGCCACGTTGCGCGTCCTCCCGGTTGTCGCCGTACCACACACACCCCAAAGCGGGCGCGTTTTCGGGACATTGACCGACGGGGTGCCGGGCGTCCGAGTGCGGTGCAGCGATCGGCCAGCCTACCGCGCGCGGTACGACAACCCGATCACGGGGCGCGGTCCGGGAGAACCCCGCTGAGCAGGAACGCGACGCTCCGCTCCGTCTCCGTCCAGTGGCGGGTGTCGAGTTCCACGGACTGCAGCAGGGCGCACTGCACCCGGTAGCCGTGCTCGGTCAGGTCGCGGCCGATGAGTTCGGCCGCGTCGCGGGTGCCGGCGTGGGTGACGATGCGCTGCGGGCGGCGGTCGGCGACCGCGGAGACCACGGCCGCTCCCCCGCCGCCGATCCGGACGACATCCGGCTCGGGCAGGTTCTCCAGCGCGTGCGGGGCGGTGCCGTGGATGATCTGGAGCTGGACGCCGAAGCGGCGGGCGGCGGCGTCGGCGCGGGCGCAGGCGGCGGGGTCCCGGTCGACGGCGATGACGGCGGCGCCGGCCCGGGCGGCCTCGACGGCGAAGGCGCCGGAGCCCGATCCGATGTCCCACACGAGGTCGCCCGGGCGGGGACCGAGGCGGGCGAGCTGGGCGGCGCGCAGCGGTTCGGTCTCGCCCTCGCCGAGGGCGGCCTGGCCGGGTCCGGTGTCGTAGGCCTCGGCGGGCAGGGTCCAGCCGCGGGGACCGGCGGCCGGGTCGCGGCCGGCGATCCAGCCGCCGCCCTCCGCGCCGGCGGGCCCGCCGATGACGATGACGACGTTCGGGTCGCGCCAGGTGTGGTCGGCGGCCTTGTCGGAGGTGACGACGGTGACCTGTTCGCGTTCGGTGCCCAGTTCCTCGCAGATGACGAAGGTGCGGTGGATGCCGTCCAGCAGCAGGCCGAGTTCGGCGGGGCCCGCCCCGGGGGCCGTGAGGACGGCCACCTTGGTGTGGGCGCGGCATACGTTGACCGCGCGGCGCAGGGTGCGGGGGTGTGCGACGACCACGTGGGCGTCGTCCCAGGGCATACCGGCACGGGCGAAGGCGGCGGCGACCGAGGAGACCGCGGGGACGACTTCGACCTCCAGGCCGAACTCGGGCGCGCGCAGGGTGCGGACGACGCCGAAGAAGCCGGGGTCGCCGTCGGCGAACACCACGGCCGTGCCGCGGTGGGCGGCGATGCGGCGGGCGGCGAGGGCGACGCTGCCGAGGCGGACGCGCTCCGCGGCGGGCGGTACCTCGGGCAGGGCGAGGTGATGGGCGGCACCGGCCACCAGGGTGGCGGCGCCGAGCGCGGCGCGTGCCGCGGCGGTCAGCGGAGAGCCGTCCCAGCCGATCACCGTGACCCGGTCGGCCATCGTCGTCAGTCTCCCGTGGTTCGCGCAGGTCGTCGGACAGGCTTGGTGAGGGTACCCGGTGGGTGCGGGGGTGCGGCGGGTGGCCTCGCCGGTGGGTTCAGTTCCAGTCGGGGTACGCCGCGAAACCTCCGGTGCCGGCCAGTTCCTCGGCGACGCCGGCCAGGTCCTCCGGGAGCAGGCTCCAGACGATCACGTCGGTCCGTACGTCGGTCCACCCGCCCTCGGTGCGGGCGCGCGCTATCCAGGCGCCGCGCAGTACACCCTCGCTGATGCAGCCGATCTTCTGGGCGACCTGCTGGGCGGCGGTGTTGTCGGCGGCCGTGCGCAGTTCCAGGCGCTCGAACTTCTGGTCGTTGAAGACCCACTGGGCGGTGGCCAGGGCGGCTTCGGAGGCGTAGCCCTCGCCGCGGGCCCAGGGGGCGACCACGTAGGCGAGTTCGCTGGAGCGGACCCGCCAGTCGGTGTTGCGCAGCTGGACGGTGCCGACCAGACGCTGTGTCAGGAACTCGGTGACGGCGAGGACGATGCCACGGCCCTCGACGCGTTCGGCGGGGGCGGCTTCGGTGATCCAGGCGCGGGCGTCGGCCTCGGTGCAGGGGTGCGGTACGGAGGTCCAGGCGACGACGAGTTCGTCGTTCATCATCTCGGCGAAGGCCTCGGTGTCCGGCTCCTCGAAGGGGCGCAGGACCAACCGCTCCGTGCTGATGGAGATGTTGGGGAAGGTGCTCGTCATGGCGCCGCTCCGTAACCTTTTGAACCGTCAGGGCCTGCTGAACTGCCCAGCATGCAGCATGAAAGCACCGCACCGCACCACGGGGGCCCCTCCTCTTCGGAGGGGCCCCCGTGGTCGCGTGTGCCGGGCCGGCCGGGGTGGCCGGCAGCAGCGAGCCGTGGGTCAGAAGGAGGCGATGACCGATCCGTCGTACTCGTCCTCGATGAACTTCTTGACCTCGGGGGAGGTGAGCAGCTCGGCGAGCTTCTTCACGCGCGGGTCCTTCTCGCTGCCCTCCTTGACGGCGAGGAAGTTGCCGTACGGGTTGTCCTTGGCGGACTCCAGCACGAGCGCGTCGTCGGCAGGCTTGAGGTCGGCCTCGATGGCGTAGTTGCCGTTGACGACGGCGGCGTCCACGTCGTCCAGGGAGCGCGGGGTCTGGGCCGCCTCCAGCTCCTTGAACTTGAGCTTCTTGGGGTTCTTGGTGATGTCCGCGGGGGTCGCCTCGTTGCCCACGCCGTCCTTGAGGGTGATCAGTCCGTTGGCGGCGAGCAGCTTCAGGGCGCGCGCCTCGTTGACGGTGTCGTTGGGGACGGCGATGGTGGCACCGCTCTTGAGGTCGTCGGCGCTCTTGACCTTGTGGGAGTACAGGCCGAGCGGCTCCAGGTGGACCGTGACGACGGGCACGATGTGCGTGCCGTTCTTCTTGTTGAAGTCGTCGAGGTAGGGCTGGTTCTGGAAGTAGTTGGCGTCGACGGAGCCGTCCTCCGTGGCCGTGTTCGGCGTCACGTAGTCGGTGAACTCCCGGACCTCCAGCTCCAGGCCCGCGTCCTTGGCGAGGTTGTCCCGGACGTAGTTCAGGATCTCGGCGTGCGGGGTGGGGCTGGCGGCGACGACCAGGGGGCCGTCGGTGCCGGAGCCGGAGTCGGAGGAGCCGCAGGCGGTGAGCCCGAAGGTGAGGGCTCCGGCGGCGAGGACGGCGGTGGTGATCTTGGCGGTGTTACGCACGAAAAGTGCCTTTCCTTATGGGTGGTGCGACCCCGTCGTGGGTGGACGAGGAGATCGTGGGGTTACGCGACCTTGCTGATGTCGGCCGCCGCCGGCTCCTTCGCCTTGAGCAGGCGGAGCTTCGGGCCGGGGCCGGAGCGGGCGCCGCGGCGGTGCACGGCGCGGGCCGCGTAGTCGCCGGCGAACTGGATGAGGGAGATGACCACGGCGAGGACCGCCACGGTGACCCACATCAGTCCGGACTCGAAGCGCTGGAAGCCGTAGCGGACCGCGAGGTCGCCGAGGCCGCCGCCGCCGACCGTGCCGGCCATGGCGGAGTAGCCGATGAGGGCGATGATCGTCGTGGTGGTGCTGGCGATCAGGGAGGGCAGGGCCTCGGGGACGAGGACCTTGCGGACGATGGTCCAGGTGTTGCCGCCCATCGACTGCACGGCCTCGACCAGCCCGTGGTCCACCTCACGCACGGCGGTCTCGACGAGCCGGGCGAAGAACGGGATGCCGCCGATGGCGAGCGGGACGATCGCGGCGTAGCTGCCGATGGTGGTGCCGGTGATCCAGCGGGTGAAGTCCATCAGGGCGACCATCAGGATGATGAACGGCATCGAGCGGCCGATGTTCACGATCTGCCCGATGACCTTGTTCACCACCGTGTTCTGCAGCAGTCCGCCCTTGTCGGTGAGGACCAGCAGGACGCCCATCGGCAGGCCGAGGACCACGGCGATCAGGGTGGACCAGCCGACCATGATCAGTGTCTCGGTACAGGCCTGCTCCAGCAGGGGCTGCATCTCGGACCAGGTCACTTGGCACCTTCCTTCACCAGGGCGGGCTGCTCCGCGTCGACGACGTCGATCTGCAGGCCCTGCTCGCGCAGGAAGCCGACGGGCACGACGTTGTCCTCGTAGCGGCCGGGCAGCTCGATGCGCATCCGGCCGACCTGCAGGCCGCCGACGGTGTCGATGGCGGCGCCGAGGATGGAGATGTCGATGTTGTAGGTGCGGGCCAGCTGGGAGATGACCGGCTGGGTGGCGGCCTCGCCGTGGAAGGTGACGTCGAGGACGGTCCGGTCGTCGGCGGAGGCCTCGCCGCCCACCGGGAACAGCGCGGCGGCGAGCTGGGAGCCGGGGGTGGCGAGCAGTTCGCTGACCGTGCCGGACTCCACGATGCGGCCCCGTTCCATCAGCGCGGCCGAGTCGCAGATCGACTTCACGACGTCCATCTCGTGGGTGATGAGCAGGACGGTCAGGCCGAGCTGCCGGTTGAGGTCGCGCAGCAGCTGGAGGATGGAGCGGGTGGTCTCCGGGTCGAGTGCGCTGGTGGCCTCGTCGGAGAGCAGCACCTTGGGGTCGCCGGCCAGGGCGCGGGCGATGCCGACGCGCTGCTTCTGGCCGCCGGAGAGCTGGGCGGGGTAGGCCTTGGCCTTGTCGGCGAGTCCGACGAGGTCGAGGAGTTCGAGGGCCTTGCGGGAACGTTCCTTGCCGGACGTGCCGAGGATCTCCAGGGGCAGCTCCACGTTGTCCTGCACGGTCCGCGAGGACAGCAGGTTGAAGTGCTGGAAGACCATGCCGATCCGGCTGCGCGCCTGCCGCAGCTCGCGGCCGGCGCGGGGGCCGCGGCCGGCGAGCGCGGTGAGGTCCTGGCCGGCGACGGTGACCGTGCCGGCGGTGGGGCGCTCCAGGAGGTTGACGCAGCGGATGAGCGAGGACTTGCCGGCGCCGGACTGGCCGATGACGCCGTACACCTCGCCTTCGCGGACGTGCAGGTCGACGCCGTCGAGGGCGGTGACCTCGCGGCCGCGTGAGCGGTAGACCTTGGTCAGGCCCGATGTGGTGATCACGTGGATTCCGTCACTGTCGAGTGCGCGGCGCGGGGGTGGGCGCCGGGCACGGGGCGTTGTTCTTCGGGGGGCTTCGGAACGCGGCACGGTTCTCGCATGGCGGGAGACCGGGGGAGATACCGGTGCGCGGGGCGGCGGCTCGGTGCCGGGCGCGGGGCGCCGCGGCGGACACGAGCGGGCACTCGCTTCGGGGCGCGAGGCTCAGATGGTGCGGGGGCCCTCTAGAAGGCGCACATTCGGCACGGACACATACAAGCAGCACCGGGCGTCATGGTCGCCTCGGTCGCCAGGGTGCGGCTGCTCGTCGTGGTCATGCGATCAGTAAACCAGACCGCTCACGCCGACCGGTCACCACTGTCCGGATACTGGACAGTGGTGGGACGAGGGCGGGCCGGCGTCAGTCCCGTACGGCGATCTCCACCGCCCCGTCGGTGACCAGGAGCGACAGGGCCGACAGGTCCCGGACCACCAGGTCGGCGTCCAGGGCGTCGGCGGGGTGGGTTGTGGCCAAGGCCACGGTGGTCATCCCGGCGGCGCGGCCCGCGGTGAGCCCGGCGGGGGCGTCCTCGAAGACGACACAGGCGGCCGGGTCGACGCCCAGGGCGCGGGCACCCAGCAGGTAGGGCTCGGGGTCCGGCTTGCCGCGGGTGATGTCGTCGGCGGCGATCAGGGTCTTGGGGAGGATGCCGACGGCGTCGAGGCGGGCCTCGGCGAGCCGGCGGGTGGCGGAGGTGACGACGGCCCAGCGGTCGGCGGGGAGCGCAGCGAGGAAGTCCCGCGTTCCGGGCAGCAGCCGTACGCCGCCGGGCACGTCCTCGACCTCCAGCTGCTCGATCCGCGCGACGGCCTCCGGCACCACCTCGGCGGGCAGCAGGTCGGCGGCTATCTCGGCGGCCGGACGCCCGTGCAGCCCGACCCGGCGGAACCGCTCCGCCGTGATGCCGTACTCCCCCGCCCACCTCGTCCAGCAGCGCTCGACGGAGTCCAGCGAGGAGACGAGCGTGCCGTCGTTGTCGAACAGGAGGGCCTGTGCGCGGATCTTCATGCCCTCGACCCTACGGGGCGCCGTCGGACGGTCCGTGAGCGGCCGGAACGTGCCGGTCCGCTCGGCCGCCGTCGAATGATCCGCGCCACGGAAGCCGGCGTACGGGTCTTGGTGGCCGACGGGCCGCCGCCCGGCCGGGCGCCGTCGAGGAGCTGACCGGCCGCCGGGCCCGGCAGCGGCACCGAACGCCCGGCCGGTCGCGGTGGCGGAGGCCGAGGGGCCGAGGGGCCGGTCGGATGCTCCGGGACGGACGGCTGCGACGGCGTGGCCCGGGCCCCGGCTCGGGTGCCCCGGGGTGCCGGCCGGTCGAGGGCCGGGGGTGACGGCGGGGTGTCCGTTGCGTCGTATTAAGGTCGCTGCATGCTTGACGCCCTGACGCTGCTGACCGGCATCGCCGCGCTGCTGCTCGCCGCGTGGTGCGGCTGGGCGGCGTACCGAGACCAGCCGACGAAGGACTGGCACTTCATCGGGATGGCCGTGGTGACCGCGCTGACCCTGGTCCAGCTGGTCGTCGGCATCGTGCAGCTGGCCCGGGGCGAGAAGCCGGACCAGGGGACGACGATCTTCGTGGCGTATCTGCTGGGCGCGTTCGCGTGCGTGCCGGCCGCCGGGTTCATGTCGCTGGGCGAGCGCTCCAAGTGGGGCTCGGTGACCGTGGCCGCGAGCGGTGTCGTGCTCGCCGTGCTGGAGGTGCGGCTCTATGACATCTGGGGAGGCTGAGGTGAGCGCGGTCCGGGAGAGGCGGCTGGCCGGCGGACCCGGGACGCTGCTCGTCTGGCTGTACGGCGTGATGGTCGTCGGCGCGGTGTCGCGCTCCGTGTACCAGATCGCCACCGAGTTCGACCGGGCGCCGCTCGCGTACGCGCTGTCTGCGGTGGCCGGTGTGGTCTACGGCTTCATCACGTACACGCTGGTGCGGGGCGGGGAGAAGGCGCGCAGGGCGGCGATGGTGTGCTGCGCGGCCGAGCTGGCGGGTGTGCTGGTCGTCGGCACCTGGACCCTGGTGGAGCCGTCGGCGTTCCCCGACGCGACCGTGTGGTCGGACTTCGGGATGGGCTACCTCTTCATCCCGGTGATCCTGCCGGTGTCCGCGCTGTTCTGGCTGCGGGCGGCACGGGCCGGGCGGCCGGGTCCCGCCGGCGCCTGAACCCGCGGTGCCGGCCGGACGGCCACCGCTGCTACGCCGTCTGGGCGTACGCCCCTGCCTGCTTCTCCAGGATGACCATCGGGACGCCGTCCACGCCTTCCTCGATGCCGACCTTCTCGTAACCCACCCGCCGGTACAGGCGCAGGACGTTCTCGCTGCGGTGGCCGGTGTGGAGGCGGAACTTCTTGGCGCCGCGCTGCTCCACGAGGGCGGACTCGGCCGCGCGCAGCAGGCGGGCGCCGATGCCGTGGCCCTGGAGGCGGGGGTGGACGCAGAGCTTGCCGATGGCGGCGGCGCCGTCCTCGGTGACGGTGCCGCGCACCGAGCCGACCACCTCGTCACCGAGCCGGGCGACGAAGACGCAGTCGTCGGCGACCTCGCGGCGGACGGCGTCGAGGGGCTGGACGAGCGGGTCGATGCGGTAGTTGCCGTACAGCGCGGCCTCGCTCTGGAAGCACAGGTACTGCAGCTTGAAGATCTGCTCGGCGTCCTGGTCGGTCGCCTCGGAGATGATCACGCTCATGCCCATGTGTGCACGCCTCCCGCTCACCTGTCGCCTGTCGTCCCTCACTCCTATCCCCGCGCTCCCCGGGCCGCAACCTCCGGTGCGAGCAAACGGCGCAGACATCCCAGACATCTGGAGCGTTCCGGCCCGAGACTGCCCTGTGAGATACCCAACTCCCCCGCGATCTCCCGGTATGTCAGGTCGTCCGGGGAGAGCAGCGCCTCCAGCAGCATCGGGCAGCGGCCGGGCAGCCGGCGGACCGCGTCCCTCAGGTCACGGTGACGGGCGGCGGCGAGGGTGAGGTGCTCGGGAGTGGCGTCACCGTCGTCGGCCGGTTCGTTCTCGTAGGGCAGTTCACGGCGGAGCGTGCGGCGGGTGCGGCGCGCCTCCGCGCGGACGGCTCGGCGCAGCCAGCGCTCGGGGTCGTGGGGCGGGCCGCCGCTGTCGAGGCGTTCCAGGAGGCGCAGCCAGACCGCCTGTTCCAGGTCTGCGGGCTCGGTGCCGGCGTGCGCCTCGGCCGAGGCCTCCGCCGCGAGCAGCGGGCGCAGTGTGGTGAGCAGCTCGTGCGTCATATGCGGCACGACGAGCCGCCCGGGCGGGAAGTTGCCCGGGCGGCCGGCAGTCACTCCGAACGTGGTGCGTTGGTTCAATCGTTGACGAACTCCTGACGGGCCAGCAGACCGGTGTCCGGGTGGTCCGTGAAGACGCCGTCGATGCCCGTCGCGAAGTACGTCCGGTACGCGCCGAAGACATCGCCGTAGCCGTCGGGGTCCGTGCCCTTGCGGAAGTCCGCCGGGAGGAACGGGTTCTCGTTGCGCAGGGTGTAGGGGTGCAGGACCAGACCCACCTTGTGGGCGTCGGCGACCAGCGTGGTCGGCCGGGTGAGCCTGCCCGCCGCGTCCTTCGGGATGACCAGGTCCAGGGTGGGCCCGATGCCCTGCGCGTACGAGGCGATCTCGCGCAGGCCGGCCGGCTTGACCAGGTCGGCGACGGTGCGCGGGTCGCCGGCCTCGACGAAGTCCCAGGGGCGGGTGTTCGCGCCGGAGAGCAGCACCACGAGCGGGTTGTCGACGAGCTTGTTGAGCCGCTGGATGCTGGTCGGCTCGAAGGACTGCAGGATCACCGGCGAGTTCCACTTGTGCCGGCCGTGCCTGCGCAGCGCCTTGGCGACCCGCTCCTCCAGGCCGAGGCCCAGCTTGCGGAAGTAGGTGGGGTGCTTCAGCTCGGGGTAGATCCAGACCTGCCTGCCGCGCCGCCTGGTCTGCTCCTCCTGCCAGCGCAGCACCTCCTCGAAGGTGGGGATCTCCCAGCGGCCGTCGTAGAGGGTGTTGTGCGGGCGGTTGGCGGGGATCCGCTCCTTGGCCCGCAGGGTCTTCAGCTCGGCGAGCGTGAAGTCCTCGGTGAACCAGCCGGTGGTCGGCACGCCGTCCAGGGTCTTGGTGGTCCTGCGGCCCGCGAACTCGGGGTGGTCGGCGACGTCCGTGGTGCCGCCGATCTCCGGCTCGTGGCGGCAGACGAGGTGGCCGTCCTTGGTGGGCACGAGGTCGCCGGCCTCGACGATGTCGGCGCCCATGTCGAGGGCGAGCTGGTAGGCGGCGAGGGTGTGCTCGGGGCGGTAGCCGCTGGCGCCGCGGTGGCCGATGATCGTCGGCACGGGCAGGCTCTTCAAGCCGCGGCCCTCCTTGCTCGCGTCGGCTCTCGCGGTGCCGCCCGCTCCGAGGACCACTCCGCTCGCGCCGAGCACGGCCGCGCCGAGGAGCGCCCGTCGTCCGGGGGTGTGGGCCTGTTCGTTCGTCTCCTGCGTTCCCATCGGCGCCTCCTGCAATCGGCTCGGCCGGCGTTCGGCCGTGGTGCGGGCCGATCGTAGGGGGGCGGACATGACCGGGGGGAGGCCTTGGGTCGAACACATGCATGACGACGGATGGCGTACGGGCGGCGCAAAGTGACGGACCGTCGGCTTGGCGGGCCGGCATCGGGGCAACCGGGCGAGGAGGACACCCCTCCGGGGCCGGACCCGGCCGAGCCACCGGACTCCCGGTCGAGCGGCCGGACCGGATCGAGCGGCCGGACTCGGCCGGACTGCCGGGCCCGGCCGGGGTGCGGGTCCGGGTGCCGGTGCGGCTGCGGGTCCGGGCGCGGGACGGGTGCCGGGTCCGGACGGCTCCCGCGCGGGTGCCCGGCGGGCCGGGCGCGGGGCCGTTCCGGGGACGTCCAGCGTGTCGGCGCGCGACCGCGCCGCTCCCCGTACGGGCGTACGGGGAGCCCGCACGCGGGCGATGTCCGTCACATCACCGCGGTCGCGTTGCGCGCCCTCCGGGCGCGGTGCCGCAGGTGAGCGTACGTCAACAGTGTGTAAGTCCTCGGTGAACCCGATGTGCGCGGCCCCACGAACCGCGAGTATCGTCCTCACCTGCACAGACTCATAACAATTCGCTCATTGGATCTCTCGACACCGGAGGGCCCGTTGTCCCGCTTCGCGCTCATCAAGGCAGTGCTCGGTCCGATCATGCGCCTGATGTTCCGCCCCCGGGTGGAGGGCGTGGAGAACATTCCCGGCGAGGGCCCGGTCATCCTGGCCGGCAACCACCTCACCTTCATCGACTCGATGATCCTGCCGCTCGTCTGCGACCGGCAGGTCTTCTTCATCGGCAAGGACGAGTACGTCACCGGCAAGGGCCTGAAGGGCCGGCTGATGGCCTGGTTCTTCACCGGGGTCGGCATGATCCCGGTCGACCGGGACGGCGGCAAGGGCGGCGTGGCCGCGCTGATGACCGGTCGCCGGATCCTGGAGGAGGGCAAGGTGTTCGGCATCTACCCGGAGGGCACCCGGTCGCCCGACGGGCGGCTGTACCGGGGGCGCACCGGTATCGCCCGGCTCACTCTGATGACCGGTGCGCCGGTCGTGCCGTTCGCCATGATCGGCACGGACAGGATCCAGCCGGGCGGGGCGGGCGTGCCGCGGCCGTGCCGGGTGACGGTGCGGTTCGGTGAGCCGATGGAGTTCTCCCGGTACGAGGGGATGGACCGGGACCGGTACGTGCTGCGGGCGGTGACCGACTCGGTGATGACCGAGGTGATGCGGCTGTCCGGGCAGGAGTACGTGGACATGTACGCCACGAAGGCCAAGGCGGCGTAGGCCTCCGGCGGTTGGCGGGTTGTCGTTCTCGGCATCCCGCGGTTGGCGGGTTGTCGTTCTCGGCAGCCCGCCGTTGCGCGTTTCCGCCGTCCGCCGGGGGCGGGTTGCGCGTGGCCGGTCGCGCAGTTCCCGCACCCCTCAGCCGTGGGTCTTCCGGCCCGAGCCTTCGAGGTGCTGGTTCCTCAGCATGAACCAGGCGGCGACCGCCGTGGTCAGCAGAACCGCCGCGCCCGCACCCGCCGCGATGGCCAGGCCGTCCACGAAGGACTCGCGGGCCGCGTGGAGCAGGGCCTCGGAGGTCCGGGCCGGCAGGGCGTGGGCCGCCTCCACCGCGCCGCCCAGGGACTCGTGGGCGCCCTCGGGGGTGTCCGGCGGGGACGGGAAGCCGCGGTAGACGCCGGTCACGATGGAGCCGAGAAGGGCGATGCCGAGGGCGGCGCCCAGTTCGTACGCCGTCTCGGAGACCGCGGAGGCAGCTCCCGCCTGTTCCTTGGGCACGGAGGCGAGGATGACGTCGGCCGTCACGGTGAAGGAGAACCCGGCGCCGACACCGACGACCAGCAGGGCGGCGCCGAGCAGCGGATAGCCGGTGGACTGGTCGAGGAAGGTCAGCGAGGCCAGGGCGAGGCCGACCGCGGCGAGGCCGCCGGCCACCACGGACCGCACCGAGTAGCGCCGGGCCGCCGCACCGGCGATCAGCCCGGCCGTGACCGCGCCGATCGCGGCGGGCAGTTCGGCCAGGCCCGCCTCCAACGGCCCCCTGCCCTGCACCAGCTGGAGGTACTGGGAGAGGAAGAAGACCAGACCGGACAGGCCGAGGATGGTCAGCAGGTCGGCCAGGACGGCGCCGCTGAACCCGTGGTTGCGGAACAGCCGCATGTCCAGCAGCGGGGAGGGCAGGGTGAGCTGGCGGCGGACGAAGCCGTACAGCGCGGCCCCGCCGAGCAGACCGGCGGCGGCGGTCGCCCACGCGAAGCCGTGCGCGGCGGCCTCCTTCACGGCGTAGACCAGGCCGATCATGCCCACCAGGGAGAGCAGCACGCTGGCCGGGTCCCACGGGCCCGGGTTCGGGTTGCGGGACTCCGGCAGCAGCTTCCTGCCGACGAGGACCAGGACCGCCATGACGGGCAGGTTGATCAGGAAGACCGAGCCCCACCAGAAGTGCTCCAGCAGGAAGCCGCCCACGATCGGGCCGACCGCCGTACCGGCCGACGCGGTGGCGCCCCAGATGCCGATGGCGAGGCTGCGCTCGCGCGGGTCGTGGAAGAGGTTGCGGATGAGGGCGAGGGTCGCGGGCATCAGGGTGGCGCCGGCGACGCCGAGCAGCGCCCGCGCGAGGATCAGCAGCTCGGGGCTGTCGGCGTAGGCGTTGAGCACGGACACCGCGCCGAACGCGGTGGCGCCGATCAGCAGGATGCGTTTGCGGCCGACGCGGTCGCCGAGGCTGCCCATGGTGACGAGCAGGCCGGCGATGACGAAGGAGTAGACGTCGCCGATCCACAGCAGCTGGGTGCCGGTCGGCGCCAGGTCCTCACTGATGTACGGGGTCGCGAGGCCGAGGACGGTCGCGTCGACGGCCACCAGCAGCACGGCGAGCACGAGGACGGACAGCGCCAGCCAGCGGCCGGGGCGCTTCACCGCCTCGATCGCACTGGCCGGCTGCAAGGTGCGGGTCATGGTTCCTCTCTCCGTAGCGCGCCGCCGAGCAGCAGCTCGGCGATCATGGGTGTGAAGTCGTTGCGGGCGACCTTGCCGTCGAGGACCGACCAGGCGCCCGCGGCCAGCAGGCCGTAGAGGGCTTCGGTGAGCCAGGCGGGCGAGAGGTCGATCCGGAACTCGCCGCCGTCCTGGCCGCGCCGGAAGACCGCGGTGACGCGGGCGTCGATCCGGGCCCAGCCCGCGTTCTGCTCCTCTCCCTCGAACAGCTGGTTCTCGCTGTAGAGGAAGGCGAGCAGTCCGGTGGCGGGTTCGAGCTCGCGGATCAGCCGGCGGACGGCCTCGCCCGCGGGGCCCTCGTCCAGCCGGGCCCGGTCCAGCGCAGCCTCGCACTCGGCGATGCCCAGCGCCTCCAGCGCCCGGACGAGCGCGTCGCGCCCGGCGAACTGCCGGTGCAGGGTGGCCCGGCTGATCCCGGCGGCCTTGGCGACCTCGTCCATGGTCGCGGTGGATTTGCGGGTCAGCAGGGCGGCGGCGCTGCGCAGTACGTGCTCTCGGTCGACGGCCATGAGACAACCATAGCCCACATGAGACATCTTTGTCTCATCCAAGGCATGCGTGACTCACGGTCGGCGCGCGGGGGGGTCGGTCAGGGCCAGGTGAGCTGTCAGCACCAGGGATCCGTCACGGTGCCGGGGGGTCCGTCACAGCGTCAGGGATCCGTCACGGTGCCAGGGGTCCGTCAGTGCCAGGGCAGCTGTCCGCGCCGCTCCCAGTAGGCGCGCGGGTCCTCCGCCAGGGCCGCGAGGCGGGTGAGCTGGTCCTCGCCCAGGTCGACCACCGCCGCGTGCAGGTTGGAGGCCAGCTGGTCGACGGTCGCGGCGCCGGAGAGGACCACGCCCGCCCACGGCTGCCGCAGGATCACGGCGAGGGCGACGGCGTCACAGCCCAGGCCGGTCTCCTCCGCGACGGCCGTCAGTTCCCGCGGTGCGTGCGGTACGGCGAGCCGGCCGTTGGCCATGCCCTCCTTGACGATCACCGTGAGCCCGGCGTCGTGGGCCTCGGCGAGGGCGGGGGCGGCGGAGGTCTCCAGGACGTTGTACGTCGACTGGACGGTACGGAACAGCGGCTCGCCCTCCACCGTCACGGCGAGCGCGGCCCGGATCGCGTCGGCCTGGGCGGGGCCGCTGGTGGAGAAACCGACGGTGACGCCCTGCGCGGCGGCCTCGGCGAGGCGGGCGTGCAGGTCCTTGTCGGTCAGGGCCGGGCTGTCCGGGGTGACCGAGTGGATCTGGTACAGGTCGAGCCGGTCGCCGAGCAGGGCGGTGGTCTCGGCGCGCTGCCGCTCGTACGTCTCGACGCCGTGGTCCTTGACCTCGTGCCGCTCGGCGTCGGTGGTCCACTCGGCGGTGTAGGTGTAGCCCCACTTGCTGCCGACGACGATGTCGTCGATCTCGGGGTGGGCGGCGAGCCAGCCGGCCAGGAACTCCTCGGAGCGGCCGTAGGAGCGGGCGGCGTCGAAGTAGCGCACGCCCTGGGCGTAGGCGGCGTCGAGGAGCTCGTGGGTGCGCTCGCGCAGCGCGTCGACGCCGCGGTCCTCGCCGAGGTCGCGGTCACGGCCCAGGTTGATGTAGCCGGGGCGGCCGACGGCGGCGAGCCCCAGGCCGATGTGGCAGGTCGGGGTGGTCGCGGAGGAGAGACGGGCGAAGGGCATCGCGGGCTCCGTTCGGTCGGCTGACTCCCGACCAACGTAACCCGCGATGCCCCTACGTCACTTCCTGGCGTTCGCCCACTCGTGCTGGGCCGCCACGTCCGCCTTCACCTCGGCCAGCTGCACGGCGACCGCGCTGGGCGCCGTACCGCCGCGGCCGTTGCGGGAGGCGAGGGCGCCGGGCACGTTGAGGACCGAGCGGACCTCGGGGGTCAGGTGCTCGGAGATCTTCGCGAACTGCTCGTCCGTGAGGTCGTCCAGCTCCTTGCCGTCGGCCTCGGCGACCTTCACGCACTCGCCGGCCACCTCGTGCGCCACCCGGAACGGCACGCCCTGCTTGACCAGCCACTCGGCGATGTCGGTGGCCAGGGAGAACCCGGCCGGGGCCAGCTCCTCCATGCGCTCGCGGTGCACGGTGAGGGTGGCCATCATGCCGGTGAAGGCCGGGAGCAGGACCTCCAGCTGGTCGATGGAGTCGAAGACCGGCTCCTTGTCCTCCTGCAGGTCGCGGTTGTACGCGAGCGGAAGGGCCTTGAGGGTGGCCATCAGGCCGGTCAGGTTGCCGATCAGACGGCCCGACTTGCCGCGGGCCAGCTCCGCGATGTCCGGGTTCTTCTTCTGCGGCATGATCGAGGAACCGGTGGAGAAGGCGTCGTGCAGGGTCACGAAGGAGAACTCCTTCGTGTTCCAGATGATGACCTCCTCGGCGATCCGGGAGAGGTTCACGCCGATCATCGCGGTGATGAAGGCGAACTCGGCGACGAAGTCGCGGGAGGCCGTGCCGTCGATGGAGTTGGCCGCGCTGCCGTGCTCGAAGCCGAGGTCCCGCGCCACCGCCTCGGGGTCCAGGCCCAGCGAGGACCCGGCCAGGGCGCCCGAGCCGTACGGCGACACGGCCGTGCGCTCGTCCCACTGGCGCAGCCGCTCGGCGTCCCGGGACAGCGCCTGGACGTGGGCGAGAACATGGTGGGCGAAGAGCACCGGCTGGGCGTGCTGGAGGTGGGTGCGGCCGGGCATCGCCACGTCGGGGTGCGCCTCGGCGAGGCCGACGAGCGCGTCCTGGAGCCCGGCGATCAGGCCGCCGATGATCCGGGCGTGGTCGCGCAGGTACATCCGGAACAGGGTGGCGACCTGGTCGTTGCGGGAGCGGCCGGCGCGCAGCTTGCCGCCCAGGTCCGGGCCGAGGCGCTCCAGCAGGCCGCGCTCCAGTGCGGTGTGGACGTCCTCGTCGGCGATGGTGCCCACGAAGGTGCCGGCGGCGACGTCCGCCTCCAGCTGGTCGAGCCCGGCGAGCATGCGCCGGAGCTCGTCCTCGGTGAGGAGTCCGGCCTTGTGGAGCACGCGCGCGTGGGCACGCGAACCGGCGATGTCGTAGGGCGCGAGCCGCCAGTCGAAGTGGACGGACGCGGACAGCTTCGCCAGGGCCTCGGCGGGACCGTCGGCGAAACGCCCGCCCCAGAGCCGTACGTCACCGCTGTTGCTGCTCACTTGCGCTGCTCCTCGGGGGGTGTGGGTGGACGAGCCGTACTGACGAACCGTTGCCCGCTCCGTTCTGCATGATTATGCAGAGCACTGCATGATTCGTCAATCCGGGCGGTGGTTGAACACCGGTAACCGCTTTCTCGTACTGCTCACCGACGCGTCGGCACAGACCCCACTCCACCGATCCGAGCGAGGCTTCCGCATGTCCAGGGCTCTTCCGAAGTACAACCAGCGCCGCGTGGCACTGACCGGCGGTGCCGCCGCCGTGGTGCTCTCCGGCGCACTGATCGCCGGCTCCGCCCTCGCCGGGGAGACCTCCGGGAAGGGCGCCGGCGCGCGCCCCCTGGCAGCCGCCGGCACGATCGCCTGTCCGGACGTCGCCTCCCGGCTCCCCGCCGTCCCCGCCTCCGCCAAGGCCGAGGTCGACCGCAACCTCGCCCTGCTCCAGACCCAGATCGCCGAAGCGAACAAACGCCTCACCGAGACCGTCGGCCAGGGCGGACCCGACTTCGTCCGGAACGCCATCCTCGGCCCTCTCGCCTCCAAGCGCACCGCCGCCATCGACCGCATCGCCATCTCCATCGGCCGCACCACCGCCAAGCCCCAGGGGCTGGGGTCCCTGGCCGCCTGCACGCTCCGGGCGGGCGGCGGCGCCGGTACGGCCGCACCCGGCACGGCGGCACAGCCGGGCGGGGCAGCGGCCACGGGCACGATCGCCTGCCCGGACGTCGCCTCCCGGCTCCCCGCGATCCCCGCCTCCGCCAAGGCCGAGGTCGACCGCAACCTCGCCCTCCTCCGGACCCAGATCGCCGAAGCGAACAAACGCCTCACCGAGACCGTCGGCCAGGGCGGACCCGACTTCGTCCGGAACGCCATCCTCGGCCCCCTCGTCTCCAAGCGCACCGCCGCCATCGACCGCATCGCCATCTCCATCGGCCGCACCACCGCCAAGCCCCAAGGGCTGGCGTCCCTGGCCGCCTGCACCGTCCGATAGGGCGGTGACGGGCAGGTGGCCGCCCCGTGGAAGCGCCGGCCGGGGCGGCCACCCCACCGACTCGCCGCATTCCTCGGACAAACGAGCGATGCGCACCAATAATCCTTAGACATGGGAAAGACCTACGAACGCATCGACGGCAGACTCCGGACGTTCATCGAGGAGCAGCCGATCTTCTTCACCGCGACCGCGCCGCTGGCGGGTGACGGCACGGTCAACCTCTCCCCCAAGGGACTCAAGGGCTCCCTCGCGGTCCTCGACGAGCACACCGTCGCCTACCTCGACTTCGCGGGGTCCAACGCGGAGACCATCGCGCACCTGCGGGAGAACGGCCGGATCACCCTGATGTGGTGCGCCTTCCAGGGCCCGCCGAACATCGTCCGCGTCCACGGCCGCGGCGAGCCGGTCTTCCGTGACGACCCGCGCTTCCCGGACCTGCTCGCCCGGTTCCCGGACCGCGACACCGCCTCGCACGGCCTGCGCGCCGTCATCGTCGTGACGGCCGAACTCGTCCGCGACACCTGCGGCTACGCCGTCCCCTTCATGTCGTACGACGAGGACCGTGACCTGCACGCCAAGCGCTTCGCGCGGGAGGACGACGCCTCGCTGAACGCCTACTTCGAGAAGAAGGAGCACGTGGCGGCGAGCCTCGACGGGCTGCCGGGCCTCCCGCTGCCGCTGCCCCCGCTCACCCGGGAGGGCTGAGCCCGAACGGCCCAACGGCACGGACGGCGGCCCGCTCCGCCGCTAGCGTCGACGGCATGCGCCCTGCCGTCGCCGCCGCCGTGTCCCTGCTCGCCTGCGCGCCCCTCACCGCCTTCGACCCGCCCGGCGCGGCCACCCTGCCCGACCGGATGGCCGACACCGGCGGTGGCCGGCAGCTGATCACCGCCGTGGCACCGCGGGCCGGTGCCACGGCCGGCACGGTGACCTGGTGGGAGCGGCGGGGCCCGCGCTGGGTGGCGAAGGGCTCGGCACCCGCCCGGTTCGGCGCCAACGGCCTGGTCGAGGGCACCGCGCGCCGCCAGGGCACCCGCACCACCCCGACCGGGCTCTACGACCTGCCGTACGCCTTCGGCACCGAGGCGGCACCGCGCGGCACCAGCTACCCGTACCGCCCGGTCCGCCCGCACTCCTGGTGGTGCCAGGACAACGACTCCCGCGCCTACAACCGCTGGACCGAGCCCCGCCCGGCCGACTGCCGCGCGGCCGAGGCGGAGCACCTGCCCTCCTACGGCACGCAGTACGCCCACGCGCTCGTCATCGGCTTCAACTACGACAAGCCGGTGCGCGACCGCGGCGCCGGAATCTTCCTGCACGTCAACGGGCGCGGCGCCACCGCCGGTTGCGTCTCGGTGCCCGCGGACGCCATGCGCCGCATCCTCGCCTGGGCCGAGCCCGCCCGGCGCCCGCACATCGCGGTGGGCACGGAGAGCGGGCCGACGGCCGTCACCCGCTACTGAACACCCGCCCCGCCGCGCACGTATCTCTGGGCCAAGGGACTACGACACACCCGTTGCCCCCGTCCCCGGAGGAACCGTGACCACCACGCTCGCAGGCGGCCGTGCCGCCCGGCGCCAGACGATGCGCCGCATCCGCCCGCGCCGCTCCCCCGCGGTGCCGCTGCTGCTGGCCCTGTGGGCCGGAGCGGGCGCGGTGCTGTGGCTGTGGTGGCGCACCACCCCGGCCATCGCGGACACGACGGGACGGATCATCGGCGCGGGGCGGATCACCGGGCTGCTCGCGGGCTACCTGATGGCCCTGGTGGTGCTGCAGATGGCGCGGGTGCCCGCGCTGGAGCGGCGGGTGGGCTCCGACCGGGTCGCCCGCTGGCACGCGATGACCGGCCGCTACACGCTCTGCCTGGTCCTCGCGCACGTCTTCCTCATCATGTGGGGGTACGCGCTCCAGGCCGGCCGGAGCCTCGGCGACATCGTCACGCAGACCGTGGACTCGGTGAACCAGCTGCCCGACATGGGCAAGGCCGCGATCGGCACCGGGCTGCTGCTGCTCATCGGGCTGCTCTCGGTCGGCGGGGTCCGCCGCAGGCTGCCGTACGACGCCTGGTACCACGTGCACCTGCTGACCTACGCGGCGGTCTACCTGACGTTCTGGCACCAGATCCGCACCGGCAACGACTTCGCCGTGGAACCCGTCGCGAAGACCTTCTGGTACGGGCTGTACGGCGCGGTCACCGCGCTCGTCGTCTGGTACCGGATCCTCACCCCGGTCCGCCTCAACCTGAGGCACCGGATGCGCGTCGAGGCGGTGATCGAGGAGACCCCCGGGATCGTGTCGGTGCTCATCGGCGGGCGGAAGCTGCACCGGATGGGCGCGGAGGCCGGGCAGTTCTTCCGCTGGCGGTTCCTCGCGCCGGGCATGCGCTTCAGCTCCCACCCGTACTCGCTGTCGGCGGCGCCCCGCCCGGGCATGCTGCGGATCACCGTGAAGGCGATCGGCGACCACAGCGCCCGGCTGCGCGAGCTGGCGCCCGGCACCCGGGTGTGGGCCGAGGGCCCGTACGGGGCGCTGACCGCGCAGCGCCGCAGCCGCGGCAAGGTGCTGCTGGTCGCGGGCGGGGTCGGCATCACCCCGATGCGGGCGCTGTTCGAGACGCTGCCGGGCGCTGCCGGTGACATCACCCTGCTCTACCGGGCCAACAGCACCCAGGACCTGGCGCTCTGGGACGAGCTGGCCGCTATCGCCGACGAGCGGGGTGCGCGGCTGATGTACGCGGTGAACAGCCCGGACGGGGCACGCCCGGACATCTCGGCGGAGCGGCTGCGGGAGAAGGTGCCCGACATCGACAAGCACGACGTCTTCCTGTGCGGCCCGCCCGGTTTCGCGCAGTCCGTGTACGAGGCGCTGCGCGGCGCGGGGGTGCCCGCCCGCCGTATCCACCACGAGTCGTTCGAGATGTGAGCGACGGCCACTCCAGGAGCTTGCTCAGCCATGAGGAAGAGTCACCCGATCCGGCGTGCCCTGCTCGCCACCGCCGCCACGGTGTCCGGCATCGTGCTGCTGCTGTCGCTGAAACCGGCGTCCGACCCGGCCTCCGCCTCGGCGGCCGGCGGCGCCGTACCGCAGCAGACGGCGGCGGGCCGGTCGCCCCAGGGCGGCGCCGAGGCCGCGGGCACCACCACGGTCACCGGCGACGCGGTCCGCACCCAGTACGGCCCCGTCCAGGTCCGCCTGACCGTCCGCGACGGCCGCGTCACCGAGGCCGCGGCGATCCAGGCGCCGAGCGGCGGCCGCAGCGGCCAGATCACCGCCGACGCCGTACCCCGCCTGAACCAGGCCGCCGTCGCCGCGGGCAGCGCCGACATCGACGCCGTCTCCGGAGCCACGTACACCAGCACCGGCTACCGGCAGTCCCTCCAGTCCGCCCTGGACCAGCTCGGTGGGTGACGTGACACAAGCTCCCGCCGCGGTGCGCCGGACGGAGGAGACGATGGGGACCGTCTTCTCCTTCGACGTCCGCGGCGGGGATCCCCGTACCGTTCGCGCCGCCCTCGACGAGGCGGTCGCCGGACTGCACCGGGCCGACGCCGTGTTCAGCACCTACCGCGAGGACAGCCAGCTGTCCCGGCTGGCCCGCGGCGAGCTGACCGTCGCGGAGTGCGACCCCGAGGTCGCCGAGGTGCTGGAGATGGGCGCCGAGGCGGAGCGGATCAGCGGCGGCTGGTTCAGCACCACGTGTCAGGGCCGGCTCGACCCGACCGGCATCGTCAAGGGCTGGGCGGTCGAACGGGCGGCCAGGACGCTGGCGGCGGCCGGGGCGAGCGGGGTCAGCGTCAACGGCGGCGGCGATGTGCAGCTGCTGGGCGTGCCGGGGGCCGCACGGCCCTGGCGGGTGGGTGTCGCGGACCCGCTGCGGCCGGGCGGACTCGCCGCGGTCATCACCGCGGCCGGCACGGCCGAACTGGCCGTCGCCACCTCGGGCACCGCCGAACGCGGCGCCCACATCGTCGACCCCCGCACGGGCAGGCCGGCCATGACCGACCTGCTCGCGGTCACCGTCGTGGCCCCCCGCCTCACCTGGGCCGACTGCTGGGCGACGGCCGCCTTCGCGATGGGCGCCAGACAGGGCCTGGCCTGGCTGGAGTCCCTGCCGGAGGCGGAGGCCCTGCTGATCACGGCGGGTGACGAGGTGCGCTGCACCAAGGGCCTGGCCTCCCGGCTCGGATAGGCGAACCGGCCCGGGGGCGCGGGGCACCGCGCGACCAGCCCCGCCGCACCCGCCCGACGACCTAGGCCGTGTCCGCAAAGTCCCGTCTGCCCCGCGACGCCTGGCACGCACTCTCGCCGCGCCGGGCGAAGCCCCAAGTACATCCAGTACGAGGGACTCCGCCCGGCGCGCCGAGAGCACGCACCAGACGCCGCAGGGCACGCCCTTCGGGCGGACGCAGGGCCTTTGCTGACGCGAACTAGGGG
>NZ_MUND01000179.1 GCF_002154375.1 Streptomyces glaucescens
GTACTGGATGTACTTGGGGCTTCGCCCGGCGCGGCGAGAGTGCGTGCCAGGCGTCGCGGGGCAGACGGGACTTTGCGGACACGGCCTAGGGTGCGCCGTCGGCCGTGCCGGTCCGCACGGCCGGTTGACCTTCGAGTGGGTCGAAGGCCGAGGATGACGGAGTGCCACACTCCGAACTGATGCCGATCGGGGCCTTCGCCCGGCGCAGTGGGCTGACGTCCAGCGCGTTGCGGTTCTACGCCGACTGCGGGCTGCTGTCCCCTGCCGAGGTCGACCCTGATTCGGGCTACCGCTACTACAGCGCCGGGCAGTTGCCGCGGGCGACCGGGCTTCGCCGGCTCCGCGAGATCGCCATGCCGCTCGCCACCGTGGAGGCGGTGCTCGGCGCCGGGCCCGACGACGTCTCCCGGCTGATCGACGAGCACGTCGGAAAGGTCCTCGGGGAAGCGGAGGCGGTACGGCGGCAGGCCGCGCTGATCAAGTCGTCGCTCGCCGCTGCGCCGGGCCTGCCGGTCACCGCCCTGAAGGGGCCCGTGCTGGCCGACGCGATCGAGCAGGTGCTGACCGCGACGGCACGTGACGGGGGAACGCCCGTACTCGGTGGGCTGCGTTGGGAAATGGCCCCGGAGGCGGTCACGCTGACCGCGACGGACCGTTACCGGCTGTCCAGCCGGACCCTGGTGCCCGCGGAGCCGGCGGCCATGACGTGGGCGGCCACGGTCGACGGGGACGACCTGCGGGCGGCCGTCGGCGAGATCCGCCGCAGCGCGCGGGTGGGCGTGGAAGCCACCCCGCACGGCATCTGGTTGCGCCTCGCGAGCCGTGCCGACCAGCACTGCCGGCTGCTGGCGGAGGAGTTCCCCGACCACCGGCTGATGCTGGCGTCCCTGCCCGAGGTCGTCACCCGGGTGACGGTCGCGAAGGACGCGCTCCTGGGGGCCTTGGAGGCACACCCGGGCGAGCGGGTCGCCCTGTCCGTGACCGAGCAGGGCATGAGCGTCGGGACGCACCCCGCCTCCTTGCTGCCGGCCTCCGTCATGGGGCCGGCTCTCCGGGTCTCTTTCGAACTGATCACGCTCTACCCGGCCGTCAGCACGGCCATCGGCCCTGACGTACTGCTCGACCTGCGTGGCCTCGATCAGCCCGTCACGATCCGCTCCGCCGACCGCGGCGACCTCACCACCGTGGCCATGCCCGTCAAGCACGGCCCACCCGCCTGACCGAACGACGAGGAGCCTCCCATGGCCACCACCCCACCCAGCCCCGACCCGACCATGGACGCCATCGGCCGAGCAGTCGCCGAGGGCCGGGCCGGCGACTCCGCCTCCGCCCGCCGCAGACTCGCGGACCTCTGGTCCCGGATCGGTGTCACCGGCGACCCCCTGCACCGCTGCACGCTCGCGCACCACCTGGCCGACCTGTGCGCCCACCCCGCCGAGGCCCTGGCCTGGGACGTGCGGGCCCTGGACGCCGCCGACGCCGTGACCGAGCAGCGTGCGCAGCAGCATCACGCCGGTCTCCGCATCGCCGGCTTCTATCCGTCCCTGCACCTCAACCTGGCCGACAACCACCGCCGACTCGGTTCCTTCGAGGCCGCCGCCGAGCACGTCACCGCGGCGCGAGAGAGTGTCCCCCACCTCCCCGACGACACCTACGGCGCCCTCCTGCGCACCGCGATCGACCAGGTGGCCGAGGCCGTCGCCCACCGGGACACCAGCAAGCGGGCCTCCGCGCCCGGGGCCGCCGCATGACGGTCTTCCACTGCGCGAGGTGCGGCACCGAGCTGACCCCGGACCTGCGGGAGCTCCCGGGGGTCCCGGACGTCTCCGTGCACGACAAGGACCGGGACCGCGAGACAGGGCTCGCTCCCTCGACGGTGCCGCGGGGCGGTTACGCCATCGATCCCGAGCCCTGGGGCGCGCCCTTCGTGGCCGTGCCGCCCGGCGCGACGCACGAGCCGGGCGGCCGCGCTCTCCTCATGCCCCCGGCGATGACCGGCATGGTGTCCGCCGGCCCGCGGAACTCGGTGGTCGTGCATCCGGAGGATGTGCCCGGCCTGCGACTGGCGCACTCGTCTCTCGGGGGGCACGCGGGCTGCTGCGGGCCGCTGGGAACCGGTGGCCGCAACATGGCGTGCGTCTGCGGTGTCCTCGTGGGCACCCTCGCCGCCGACTGCATGGGCCCGTACGAACTGCACCTGGATCCGCTGCGGGTCCACGCCCACACCTCCGCCGGCCTCGGGAACTTCCCGGTTCCGTCCCGCGTTGCGGAGGACGACTGACCGTTTCATGGGTGGTCCGGCGGTGGTGCCGGACTCGGGGGAAGTGAGCAACTCATGGCCATGGTGGGCCTGTTCTGGATCGTCGAGGGCGACGTGTACGTGGGGGCGAAGCCGTCCGGGCTGGCTGCCGGTGTGCGTCTGACCCCCGAGGGCGTGCTGGCCCTCGGCGAGCGGCAGTCCGGTCTCCACCTGTGGGAGGACGTGCGGGAGCTGACGGTGACGGGCGCCCCCGTGAAGTCCCTCAAGCGGCAGGCCGGCCTGGTCAGGGACCTGGCCGTCGACATGGTGACAAACCTGGCCCTGCCCATCGGCCCGAACCAGACGGACCAGGGCCCGGCGTCGATGACGGTGCGCGTGGCGTCGTCCGGCGGCGACCACGAGCTGACCGCCTACGCCGCCGCGGCCGTCGGGTACTCCCCGGCGGAGCTCGACCTGTCCCACACCATCCTGTCCCGCCTCACGGAGGGCGCCGCGACGCTGGCCACGACCCTGGCGGCGATGTCGGAGTGGGGCCGTACGCGGGAGGACGAGGGGACCCCCCGGGCCGCGGAGCGGGAGCGGCTGCTGCGGGAGTGGGTGGGGTAGGCGCCTTCGCCCGCGGCCGACGCGAGGACTTCGACCTGACGGCCGGGCATTGCGGCAGCCCGTCCAAGGCGCCGCTCACCTGACCGGGGAACAGCCGGGTGCGGCCTGGGCCGCGGGGTCCGGGCACCTGCCACCCCGCCTCGCGGAAAACCGGTGGTGCGGCGCCGTCGTACGCCCCTACCGTGCTGCCGGAACGAGTCGTCCGGTCAAGGAGATGCCGTTGTACACCGTGTGAGACCTCCCGAGCGCTGATCGGTCGCGCGTCGCACCTGTGCGCCGCGCTGCTTCTTGCTGCGGATCTCTCACTGGAATTGGTGTATTCCTGTGCTCGACACCTGGGTCGTCCTGCCCGCCTGCCTGCCGCTCGTTCGCCGCCGTTGCCACACGTGCGCGTCGGAGCGCTTCCGGGCGAACGGCAAGTTTCGCGTCAACGCGAACCACAAGCTCCTCGACGTGTGGCTCCTCGTGCTCTGTACCGGGTGCGGGGAGACCGCGAAGCTCACGGTGCTGGAGCGGATGAACGTGCGCTCCGTGCCGCCCGGGCTGCTGGACCGGCTGCATGACAACGATCCTCGACTGGCGGGCGAACTGCTCCGGGATCCGGTCCTGCGGCGCCGCAATCGCATCGCCCTCGACTGGGACGGCGCCTGGCGTCTCGACACCGGCGGCTCGGATCACCTGGACCGCGAGGTGATCGACGTCTCGGTCCGCTTCGCGGCACGGATCCCGGTCCGGCCGGTGCGGCTGATCGCCGACGGTTGCGGCCTGTCGCGGGCCGAGGTGGAGCGGCTGATCACGGAGGGGAGTCTCGTCTCGGCGGTCCGGCTGAGCGGCAGGCTCTCCGGCGACTTCACCTTCACGCTCAAGCGCTGAGCCGCCATCGAGACCACGGGCCCGTCCGGCACCCGGGACCCCCGGAACTCCGGCACCCGGGACCCCGGCACCCGGAACTCCGGCATCCGGAACCCGGCTCCGGAACCCCCGGGCGGGCCCGTCCGGTGCAGCGCGGTCACCGGTATGTCCTGGCTGCGTAACAGGCAGCCTGACATCCTTTCAGCCGCCCCCAGCGGTTCATATGATCTTCACATTCAACTATCCCGTCCGGGGGGATTCCGGCGGGCTTCAGTGTGGGGATCATCATGCGCATTCGCTCCTTCGTGGGCGCCCTCTGCGGCGCCCTGGCTCTTTCCGCGCTCGCCGTCCCGGCGGCCCAGGCGGAGGAGAACCCCATCACCTTCTCGAGCGTCGCGATCAACGGTGGGGAGCCGCTGGTCGTGGGAACCGGCACGCCGAAGCAGTTCCGCGTGCACTACACCGTCCACCACATCAACCAGCTGTACTCCTCCCGGGCGACCCTGTACGCGGGAGGCCTCGACACCCGGAGCGCCCAGACCCGGCCGGTGAGCGAGCCGTCCTGCCAGGACCTGAGCGCCACCGTCGCGCGCTGCGCGCAGACGCTGGCCATCGACCCGAAGTCGCTCGTCGACAACGGGGTCGCCGGCACCTGGCACGTCTACCTCCAGGCGACCGACGCGGACCACAACGTGGTCGGCAAGGGCGGCCTGTACCCGACGAAGGTGCTGCGCGCCTCCACCATGGCCCGCACCAACGCCGACCCCGAGCCGGTCGTCAAGGGCAAGACCCTGACCATCACCGGCAAGCTGGCCCACGCCGACTGGACCACCCACACCTACACCGGGCAGGCCGGCAAGCCGGTGGCCCTGCAGTTCCGCCCCGACGGCGGCTCCTACACCACGGTGAAGACGGTCAACACCGGAAGCGGCGGTGCCCTGAAGGCCACGGTGACCGCGAACACCACCGGCGCCTGGCGCTGGTACCACGCGGGTGACTCGGCAGCCGTCAACGGAGCCATCGCCGTCGGCGACGGCGTCGTCGTCGAGTAGCTCGGTCACCCGGCCGGTCGAGCAGCAGGCCGATCAGCCGAAGGGCGCGGGCCCGGGTATCGTCCCGCCGCGCCCAGCACCGCCTCCACCACCCGTGCCGTCGACGCCGGATGCAGGCCGAGGAACAGGTTCGGCTCGACCAGTTCCAGCTCCATCACCACCGGCCGGCCGTCCTCCCCGTCGACGAGGTCGACGCGTGCGTACAGCAGCCGGGAGCGGTCGGGTACGGCGGCCAGGGCGCGCGCGGCGACCGCCAGTTCCGCGTCGCTCGGCTCCCACGCCGCCACCCCCGGATGCGCCACCTTCCGCGCGTCGTACGGCGTCCCCGGCGTGAGGACGGCCCCCTTCCGGCTGGCGTGCAGCAGCGACCCGCCGAAGAACTGCAGCGCCCGCTCCCCGGTGACGTCGACCGCCCGCACATAGGGCTGCACCATCGCGGTGAACCCTTCCGCGTGCATCCGCGCCAGCTGCCGTACGGCGGTGTCCCGCTGCTCCGGGGTGTAGCGGGCGGCGAACCGGGCGCCGGCGCCGGAGGTGGGCTTGACGACGTACTCGTGGTCGTCGGGCAGGTCGGCGCGCTCGCCGGGGGCGATGTACCGGGTGGGCACGGTCGGCACCCCGGCCGCCGCCAGTTCCCCGAGGTAGCGCTTGTCGGCGTTCCACCGCACCACGTCCGCCGGGTTCGCCAGCCGCGTGACCGCCTGGCACTTCTCGGCCCACGCCAGGAACTCCCGCGCCCGCCAGCTGTAGTCCCAGGTGGACCGGATCAGCGCGAGGTCGAAGGCGGACCAGTCCGCGTCCGGGTCGTCCCACGCCACGGTCCGTGCGTCCGCCCCCGCCTCCCGCAGCGCCCGCTCCAGCTCCGGCAGATCCCGGTCGACGGCCACTTCCGGTCCGGGACGGCAGGTGACCAGGGCTATACGGGGTGGCATGGCGGCACTTCCCTCCGGGACGACGGCTGACCGGGCGCAGGCTAACAACGCTCCCGCGACCGGAACAGTGCGGGCGGCGGCGGCCTGATAGGAACGAACGGGTATGCCGACCCCGACAGCCCGCCCCGACGGTCAAGGAGTACGCCGCGTGTCCTCTCTCTTCCCCGCGCTCGCCGACGGCGCCACCGGTGCGCGCCCCGCGCTCCGGTTCGGCCCGCGTTCGCTGACCTACGCCCAGCTCGCCTCGGCCGCAGGTGCCGTGGCCGGGCGGGTGTGCGGGGCCGGGCGGGTCGCCGTGTGGGCGACGCCCGTGCTGGAGACGGCCGTCGGAACGGTGGGCGCCCTCCTCGCCGGGGTGCCCGTGGTGCCGCTGAACCCGAGGTCCGGGGAGCAGGAGCTGGGTCACATCCTGGGCGACAGCGCGCCCGCCGCCGTACTGGCCGCGCCCGGGGACGAACTGCCCGCCGCGCTCGCCGGGCTGGAGCGGATCGATGTCGACGTCACCGCCGTGGGCACCCTCCCGGAGGAGACCGCCGGCGACGGTGACCCGGCGCTCGTCGTCTACACCTCCGGCACCACCGGCCCGCCGAAGGGCGCCGTCATCCCGCGCCGGGCAGTCGCCGCCACCCTGGACGCGCTCGCGGACGCCTGGCGGTGGACCGGGGACGACGTGCTGGTGCAGGGGCTGCCGCTGTTCCATGTGCACGGGCTCGTGCTGGGCGTTCTCGGCCCGCTGCGGCGGGGCGGCAGTGTGCGGCACCTCGGGCGGTTCACCACCGAGGGGGTGGCGGCCGAGCTGAACTCCGGCGCGACCATGCTGTTCGGGGTGCCGACGATGTACCACCGGATCGCGGAGGCGCTGCCGGGGGAACCCGAGCTGGTGAAGGCGCTGACCGGCGCCCGGCTGCTGGTCTCCGGGTCGGCCGCGCTGCCCGTGCACGACCACGAGCGGATCGCGGCGGCGACGGGGCGGCGGGTGATCGAGCGGTACGGCATGACGGAGACGCTGATGAACACCAGTGTCCGCGCCGACGGCGAGGCCCGGGCCGGGACGGTGGGGGTGCCGCTGCCGGGGGTGGAGCTGCGGCTGGTGGAGGACGACGGGTCGGAGATCTCCGTGTACGACGGGGAGACCGTCGGCGAGATCCAGGTGCGCGGCGCCAACCTGTTCACCGGGTACCTCAACCGGCCCGACGCCACGGCCGCCGCGTTCACCGCCGACGGCTGGTTCCGTACCGGGGACATGGCGGTGCGGGACCCGGACGGCTATGTCCGGATCGTGGGGCGCAAGGCGACCGATCTGATCAAGAGCGGCGGGTACAAGATCGGCGCCGGAGAGATCGAGAACGCCCTTCTGGAGCATCCGGGCGTGCGGGAGGCCGCCGTCACCGGGGAGCCCGACCCGGATCTGGGCGAGCGGATCGTCGCCTGGATCGTGCCCGCCGACCGCGCACAGCCGCCGGGGCTGGATGAGCTGGCGGATCACGTCGCCCGGCGGCTCGCCCCGCACAAGCGGCCCCGGGTGGTCCGTCACCTCGACGTCCTGCCCCGCAACGACATGGGCAAGATCATGAAGCGGGCACTGGGCCATGGCTGAGCGCCGTCCGAGCGCCCGCGCGGCGATCGCCCTCGTCACCGACGACTTCGAGGAACTGCCCTGCTCCATAAGGGAGTACGCCCCCGACGGTCCCCTCGGCTGGCACGGCTACGACGCTTCCCGCGCCCGCGCCGCCGAGCGCACCGGCGAAGCGGAGTCGGTGGTGTGCGGCACCGCCGAGGTGGAGGGCACCCGGGCGGTGCTGATCGCCTTCGAGTTCGGCTTCCTCGGCGGTTCGCTGGGCGAGCGCACCGGGGACCGGCTGGAGGCGGCGTACACGTACGCGCGCGAGCACCGGCTGCCGGTCGTGCCGCTGATCGCCACCGGCGGCAGCCGGATGCAGGAGGGCATGCGCGCGCTGACCCAACTCCAGCGGGTGGCCCGCCAGTCGGTGCTGACCCGGGAGGCCGGGCTGCCCCAGATCGCCGTACTGCGCGATCCGACCACGGGTGGCGGCTGGGCGACGCTCGGCGCGGGCGCGGACGTGGTGCTCGCCCTGCCGGGCGCCCAGGTCGGGTTCGCGGGCTCCCGGGTGCGCCCGGCGGACGCCGACCCGGCGGCGTACACGGCGCGGGCGCAGGTCGCGGCCGGTGCGGCCGACGCGCCATGGCCCAGTGCCCGCTTCATGATCTTGCCCATGTCGTTGCGGGGCAGGACGTCGAGGTGACGGACCACCCGGGGCCGCTTGTGCGGGGCGAGCCGCCGGGCGACGTGATCCGCCAGCTCATCCAGCCCCGGCGGC
>NZ_MUND01000018.1:0-33455 GCF_002154375.1 Streptomyces glaucescens
TCGACGTCACCGATCCCGAGCCGCTGCCGCCCGCCCATCCCCTGTGGCGTGCGCCGGGCGTACTGATCAGCCCCCATGTCGGAGGACCCACCTCCGCGTTCCTGCCGCGCGCCAAGCGGCTCCTGGTGGACCAGTTGAGCCGTTTCGTGAACCGGGAGCCGCTGCGCAACGTGATCCTTACAACCGGCGTCGGCGGGGCTGGCGCATCCGGCTCCACGGGCGTGTAATCCGTTCCGGGCACCCTCCGCAACCTCTCGGACGCAGTGGGTACCCCCGTTACCGCTGGTGGTCACGGAGCGTAGAGAAGCTATGTCCCTGAGTGACGAGACTGGTGTATCGTCCCGACAGGGGCTGCGCCGCGCACCGTCGGCGCCGGGGATGGACATTTCAGACTGCGAGGGGGGCGACGGGCGATGCACGGCCTATGGACCAACGATCCGACTCGGCGGGGCCGCCGGCGGCGACCCTGGCGCACGACCACGCGCAGGCGTGGGCACCACGCCGGCCATGGCGGCCGCCACGGCAGCCACGACCGGAGTCCTCACCAGCGTCGGTGCGACAGCCGCAAGCGCCACGCGCACCCGGCACAGCGGGACCCCCGGGACGCCGGGGCGACGCCGCGGACCGGGAGGGACCGGTGAACGCACCCTCGCCTTCCACCACCCTCGACGCACGGCCGCGCACCCAGCGCGCCCCCGGGGTGCCGCGCCCGCGTCCGTCCGTCCAGCACCGCGGGCCGACCGCCGTCCACCAGCTGCTGCTGGCCCTGGTGTGCGGGACCTACGCCATCGGCGCCGCCTTCGGCTGGGGCTCGCGGCAACTGGCGCTGATCATGGGCGACTTCGGGCTGAGTGCCGCGGCCGGAGCCGCCGCGGTCTCCTGCCTCCTCTACGCGCGCAGCCGCCGGGTGCGCTTCCGGCCCGCCTGGCTGCTGTTCGCGCTGTCCTCCGCGATGGCGGCGATGGGCAACCTGGTCTGGGGCTGGTACGAGGTCGTCCTGGCGCGGCCCGTACCCAGCCCCTCCTACGCCGACCTGTTCTTCCTGTGCTTCGCGCCGCCCGCCATCGTGGGCCTGCTGGTCCTCGCCAAGCGGCCGGTGACCAAGGCGGGCTGGGTCTGCCTGGCCCTGGACGCGTGGCTGATCGGCGGCTCGCTGCTCACCCTGTCGTGGAGCCTGGCGCTGGCGCAGGCGGCCAAGGGCGGCGGCCCGGGGGTGGCCCACGCGGCGCTCTCGCTCGCCTATCCGCTGCTCGACATCGCCCTGGTCAGCATGGTGCTGGCGCTGCACTTCCGGCGCTCGGGCGCGCACCGGCCGGCGGTGAACACGGCGATCGGCGCGCTCGCCCTGACCGTGATGTGCGACGCCCTGTTCACCTCGCCGCTGCTGCACCACAGCTACCGCTCGGGCCAGCTGCTGGACGCGGGCTGGTTCGCGGGCTCGCTGCTGCTGGCCTACGCCCCCTGGGTGGCGCCCCGGCCGGCCGAGGAGCAGCACACGCGCGTGGTGCACGAGCACGTGCCCGGCCAGCGCGGTCCCGTCCACCCCCCGCACGGACCGGTGCCGCCGGGCGAGCACAGCCGCTACCCGGCCACCCGGCCGCTCACCGGCTCGCTGGCCGCCCTCACGCCGTACCTCGCTGCCGCCGTGTGCACGCTGGGCATCCTGTACAACGTGCTCAACGGCCGCAGCGTCGACCGCGTGGTGCTGCTCACCGGCGGCACGGTGGTGCTCGCCCTGGTGATGCGCCAGGGGATCATGCTGCTGGACAACATCACCCTCACCCAGGAGCTGGCGCAGAAGGAGAACCACTTCCGCTCCCTGGTGCAGGGCTCCAGCGACGTCATCATGATCGCCGCGCCGAACGGCACCCTCCGGTACGTCTCCCCGGCCGCGGCAGGGGTCTACGGACGCCCCGCCGAGGATCTGGTCGGCTCCGAACTCGCCGATCTCATCCACCCCGAGGACCTGGGCTGCGTGGTGCACGAGGTGCGCCGCTTCCTCGCCGCCAGCCCGCTGGAGGAGCCCACCACCCGCATCGAGTGCCGTTTCCGGTCCGGCGACGGCGGCTGGCTGAACGTCGAGTCGACCGTCAACCGCCACCACGGCGGCCTGATCTTCAACAGCCGGGACGTGACCGAGAGAGTGCGTCTCCAGGCGCAGTTGCAGCACAACGCCGAGCACGACCCGCTCACCGACCTGCCCAACCGCGCGCTGTTCACCAAGCGCGTCCAGCAGGCCCTGTCCGGCCGCCGCGCCTCCGACCGGGGCGCCGCCCTGCGGGGCACGGCCGTGCTCTTCATCGACCTGGACGGCTTCAAGGCCGTCAACGACACCATCGGGCACCAGGCCGGGGACGAACTCCTCGTGCAGGCCGCCCGCAGACTCCAGGAGGCGGTCCGCCAGGGCGACACCGCCTCCCGGCTGGGCGGTGACGAGTTCGCGGCCCTGATCGTCGGCGACGGCACCACCCGTGACCGGGCCGCCCGCGAACGCAACATCCTTGAGCTCGCCGACCGCCTCCGGCTGAAGCTGTCGCAGCCGTACGTCATCGACGGCAACGATGTCCGGGTCGCCGCCTCCATCGGGGTCGCCTTCGCCGAGCCGGGTCTCGGTGCGGGCGAGCTGCTGCGCAACGCCGACCTGGCGATGTACCGGGCCAAGTCGGCCGGCAAGGGCCGCGTGGTGCTGTACAAGCCGCAGATGCAGCAGGACGTCGTCCGCAAGGCGGAGCTGGCGACCCGGCTGCGGGCGGCGCTCCACGACGGCGAGTTCACCCTGCTCCACCAACCCGTGGTGCGGCTCGCGGACGGCCGGATCTCGTCGGTCACCGCGCAGGCGCGCTGGCGTTCCTCGCAAGGGGTGCTGTTCACGCCCGCCGAGTTCCTGCGGGTGGCCGAGGACAGCGACCGGACCGCCGAACTGGGCCGCTGGCTGATCCAGGAGGCCGTGGAGCAGGCCGCGGAACGCGCGGCCACCGGGCTCGTCGTGCCGGTGGCCGTCCGGATGGCCGCTCGCCGGCTGCTGGACCGCTCGATGCCCCTCGGCTCCGTGGAGGCCCTGCTGACACGGCACGGGCTGCCCTCCGGGTCGCTGATCGTCGAGTTGACGGACGTCGACCCGCGGGTGCCGCTGGACGAGCTGGAGCGGCGGCTGAGCGGCCTCAGGCGGCTGGGTGTGCGGATCGCGCTGGACGGGTTCGGCACCGGCTGCCCGGCGATCACGGCGTTGCGGCGGCTCCCGCTGGACGTGCTGAAGCTCGACCGCGGCCTGGTCGAGGGCGTCGTGGAGTCCGCGCGGCTGCACAAGATCACCGGTGGGCTGCTGCGGATCGCCGGGGACCTCGGTCTCCAGTCGGTGGCCGAGGGTGTGGATCTGCCCGAGCAGGTGGTCGCGTTGCGCGAGATGGGCTGTACGCACGGGCAGGGCATGGCCTTCTCGGGCCCGCTGGACGAGTACCGGCTGCGCCGGGCGCTCGGATCCGGCCGCTACCCGGTGCCGCACGGACCGGCGGAGCCCGCTCTGGCGGGCGGCGGCTCGGGCGTGTTCACGGGTGGCGTGACCGCCGTCTTCGGAGGCGGGACGGCCCTCCGCTCACATAATGAGACTCCCGTCCCACCCACTTGACACCGGGTGCGTGCCGGGGGGAGGGTCAGTGCCATGCGCACCCGAATTCTCGTACTTGGACAGCGCGTCGGCTGAGCTGGGACCCACCGGAGGACGATCCGGAATCCCCAGCGACCTCACCGGCGCGCTCCCCTCGCTTGCCTTATGGCACGAGGGGTTTTTTGTTGCACGGGATCTGTCGTACAGCAGTCGTACACCGCACAAAACTCGCAAAAACCCTCAGCATCGAGAAGAGAATGCCGATGACCGAGCAGGCCACCGGGGCCCATCCGCAGCCGCGGCCCCGATCCGGAGGACAGCAGCACTCCGCCCCCGAGCACGTCACGGGTGCGCAGTCCCTCATCCGCTCCCTCGAGGAGGTCGGGGCCGACACGGTATTCGGCATTCCCGGCGGCGCGATCCTGCCCGCGTACGACCCGCTGATGGACTCCACCAAGGTGCGGCACGTCCTGGTCCGCCACGAGCAGGGCGCCGGCCACGCGGCCACCGGCTACGCGCAGGCCACCGGCAAGGTCGGCGTCTGCATGGCGACCTCGGGGCCCGGCGCCACCAACCTGGTCACGCCGATCGCCGACGCCCACATGGACTCGGTGCCGCTGGTCGCGATCACCGGCCAGGTCGCCTCCAAGGCGATCGGCACGGACGCCTTCCAGGAGGCGGACATCGTCGGCATCACCATGCCGATCACCAAGCACAACTTCCTGGTCACCAAGGCCGAGGACATCCCGCGGGTGATCGCCCAGGCGTTCCACATCGCCTCCACCGGCCGCCCCGGCCCGGTCCTGGTCGACATCGCCAAGGACGCCCTCCAGGCGAAGACCACCTTCTCCTGGCCGCCCACCATGGACCTGCCCGGCTACCGCCCGGTGACCAAGCCGCACGCCAAGCAGATCCGCGAGGCCGCCAAGCTGATCACCGCCGCCAGGCGGCCCGTGCTCTACGTCGGCGGAGGCGTGCTGAAGGCCAAGGCCACCGCCGAGCTGAAGGTCCTCGCCGAACTCACCGGAGCGCCCGTCACCACCACCCTGATGGCGCTCGGCGCGTTCCCGGACAGCCACCCGCTGCATGTGGGAATGCCGGGCATGCACGGTGCGGTCACCGCCGTCACCGCGCTGCAGAAGGCCGACCTGATCGTCGCCCTCGGAGCCCGCTTCGACGACCGCGTCACCGGCAAGCTGGACAGCTTCGCCCCGTACGCCAAGATCGTCCACGCCGACATCGACCCGGCCGAGATCGGCAAGAACCGCGCGGCGGACGTGCCGATCGTCGGGGACGCCCGCGAGGTCATCGCCGACCTGATCCAGGCCGTCCAGAAGGAGCACAGCGAGGGCCACCAGGGTGACTACAGCGCCTGGTGGAACGACCTGAACCGCTGGCGCGACACCTACCCGCTCGGCTACGACCAGCCGGCGGACGGCTCGCTCGCCCCCCAGCAGGTCATCGAGCGCATCGGGCAGCTGGCACCGGAGGGCACGATCTTCGCCGCGGGCGTCGGCCAGCACCAGATGTGGGCCGCCCACTTCATCGGCTACGAGAAGCCCGCCACCTGGCTCAACTCCGGCGGCGCCGGAACCATGGGCTACGCGGTCCCGGCCGCGATGGGCGCCAAGGCCGGCGCACCGGACCGGACGGTCTGGGCGATCGACGGCGACGGCTGCTTCCAGATGACCAATCAGGAACTGACCACCTGCGCCCTGAACAACATCCCGATCAAGGTCGCCGTCATCAACAACGGCGCCCTGGGCATGGTCCGCCAGTGGCAGACCCTCTTCTACAACCAGCGGTACTCCAACACCGTCCTGCACTCCGGCCCGGAGCACGACGGCAAGGCGCCCGGCCAGGGCACCCGGATCCCCGACTTCGTGAAGCTGTCGGAGGCCATGGGCTGCTACGCGATCCGCTGCGAGGACCCTGCCGAACTCGACAAGGTCATCGAGGAGGCGAACTCGATCAACGACCGTCCGGTCGTCATCGACTTCATCGTCCACGAGGACGCGATGGTGTGGCCGATGGTCGCCGCCGGCACCTCCAACGACGAGATCATGGCCGCCCGGGACGTCCGCCCGGACTTCGGCGACAACGAAGACGACTGAGCGAGGAAGAGCAACACGACATGTCCAAGCACACGCTCTCCGTCCTGGTGGAGAACACGCCGGGCATCCTCGCCCGGATCGCCGCCCTGTTCTCCCGCCGCGGCTTCAACATCGACTCGCTCGCCGTGGGTGTCACCGAGCACCCCGACATCTCCCGCATCACCATCGTGGTGAACGTCGAGGACCTGCCGCTGGAGCAGGTGACCAAGCAGCTCAACAAGCTGGTCAACGTGCTCAAGATCGTCGAGCTGGAGCCGGGTTCGGCCGTTCAGCGGGAACTCGTCCTGGTGAAGGTGCGCGCCGACAACGAGACGCGCTCCCAGATCGTCGAGATCGTCCAGCTGTTCCGCGCCAAGACGGTCGACGTCTCCCCGGAGGCCGTCACCATCGAGGCCACCGGCAGCAACGACAAGCTGTCCGCGATGCTCAAGATGCTGGAGCCGTACGGCATCAAGGAGCTGGTGCAGTCCGGCACGATCGCGATCGGCCGCGGTGCGCGGTCGATCACGGACCGGTCGCTGCGCGCCCTCGACCGAAGCGCCTGATCCGTCGTACGGGCGGCTTCCGCCAACCGGGGCCGCCCGTATACCGAGACCCCCAGACTTCCCCTCACCCCGCCGTCATACGGTGGGACGCAACACCTGCACTCAAGGAGAGAACCCAAAGTGGCCGAGCTGTTCTACGACGCCGACGCCGACCTGTCCATCATCCAGGGCCGCAAGGTCGCGGTCATCGGTTACGGCAGCCAGGGCCACGCGCACGCCCTGTCGCTGCGTGACTCGGGTGTCGACGTCCGCGTCGGTCTGCACGAGGGCTCCAAGTCCAAGGCGAAGGCCGAGGAGCAGGGCCTGCGCGTGGTGACGCCGTCCGAGGCCGCCGCCGAGGCCGACGTCATCATGATCCTGGTGCCGGACCCGATCCAGGCCCAGGTCTACGAGGAGTCCATCAAGGACAACCTGAAGGACGGCGACGCGCTGTTCTTCGGCCACGGCTTCAACATCCGCTTCGGCTTCATCAAGCCCCCGGCCGGCGTGGACGTCTGCATGGTCGCCCCCAAGGGCCCGGGCCACCTGGTGCGCCGTCAGTACGAGGAGGGCCGCGGCGTTCCGTGCATCGCGGCCGTCGAGCAGGACGCCACCGGCAACGCCTTCGCGCTGGCCCTGTCGTACGCCAAGGGCATCGGCGGCACCCGCGCCGGCGTCATCAAGACCACCTTCACCGAGGAGACCGAGACCGACCTGTTCGGTGAGCAGGCCGTCCTCTGCGGTGGCACCGCCGCCCTGGTGAAGGCCGGCTTCGAGACGCTGACCGAGGCGGGCTACCAGCCGGAGATCGCCTACTTCGAGTGCCTGCACGAGCTGAAGCTGATCGTGGACCTCATGTACGAGGGCGGCCTGGAGAAGATGCGCTGGTCGATCTCCGAGACCGCCGAGTGGGGCGACTACGTCACCGGCCCGCGGATCATCACCGACGCCACCAAGGCCGAGATGAAGAAGGTCCTCGCCGAGATCCAGGACGGCACCTTCGCCCAGACCTGGATGGACGAGTACCACGGCGGTCTGAAGAAGTACAACGAGTACAAGCAGCAGGACGCCGAGCACCTGCTGGAGACCACCGGCAAGGAGCTGCGCAAGCTCATGAGCTGGGTGAACGAGGAGGCGTAAGCCTCGTCCCGAGGGGCTGTCGTCGGCTGACGGCAGCCCCTTCGGCGAACCCGGGGTAACGTCGGAGAAGAAGGCGTTGTCCATCCCGTCCAGCCACGGACGGGTGATCCTTCCGCAGAGGCGCAAGACGCCCTCCGCCACGCCACTACACTGCTGCACAACATACGCGTTCAGGCCCACAGCGTCGTGCGTCTTCCACGCGGCAAGCCCCCCTCCACCGCCTGCGGCCGTCGGGACGGCCGTCCGCATTGGACATGTGAGGACTCACGTGAGCTCGAAACCTGTCGTACTCATCGCTGAAGAGCTGTCGCCCGCGACTGTGGACGCGCTCGGCCCGGACTTCGAGATCCGGCACTGCAACGGCGCGGACCGGGCGGAGCTGCTGCCGGCCATCGCCGACGTGGACGCGATCCTGATCCGCTCCGCCACCAAGGTGGACGCCGAGGCGATCGCCGCCGCGAACAAGCTGAAGGTCGTCGCGCGAGCCGGTGTCGGCCTGGACAACGTCGACGTCTCCGCCGCCACCAAGGCCGGCGTGATGGTCGTCAACGCCCCCACCTCTAACATCGTGACCGCCGCCGAGCTGGCCTGCGGTCTCATCCTCGCCACCGCCCGCAACATCCCGCAGGCCAACGCCGCGCTGAAGAACGGCGAGTGGAAGCGCAGCAAGTACACGGGTGTCGAGCTGGCCGAGAAGACCCTCGGCGTCGTCGGCCTCGGCCGCATCGGCGCGCTGGTCGCCCAGCGGATGTCCGCCTTCGGCATGAAGGTCGTCGCCTACGACCCCTATGTGCAGCCCGCGCGGGCCGCGCAGATGGGCGTGAAGGTGCTGTCGCTGGACGAGCTGCTCGAGGTCGCCGACTTCATCACCGTGCACCTGCCCAAGACCCCGGAGACGGTCGGTCTGATCGGCGACGAGGCGCTGCGCAAGGTCAAGCCGAGCGTGCGCATCGTCAACGCGGCGCGCGGCGGCATCGTCGACGAGGAGGCGCTGTACTCCGCCCTCAAGGAGGGCCGGGTCGCGGGTGCCGGTCTCGACGTGTACGCGAAGGAGCCCTGCACGGACTCCCCGCTCTTCGAGTTCGACCAGGTCGTCGCCACCCCGCACCTCGGCGCGTCCACCGACGAGGCGCAGGAGAAGGCCGGTATCGCCGTCGCCCGCTCGGTGCGCCTCGCGCTCGCCGGTGAGCTGGTCCCGGACGCGGTGAACGTCCAGGGCGGCGTCATCGCCGAGGACGTCAAGCCGGGCCTGCCGCTCGCCGAGCGCCTGGGCCGGATCTTCACCGCCCTCGCGGGCGAGGTCGCGGTCCGCCTCGACGTCGAGGTCTACGGCGAGATCACCCAGCACGACGTGAAGGTGCTGGAGCTGTCCGCGCTCAAGGGCGTCTTCGAGGACGTCGTCGACGAGACGGTGTCGTACGTCAACGCCCCGCTGTTCGCGCAGGAGCGCGGCGTCGAGGTGCGGCTGACCACCAGTTCCGAGTCGCCCGACCACCGCAACGTGGTCACCGTGCGCGGCACCCTCGCCGACGGCGAGGAGGTGTCGGTCTCCGGCACCCTGGCCGGTCCCAAGCACCTGCAGAAGCTCGTCGCGGTCGGCGACTACGACGTGGACCTGGCGCTCGCCGACCACATGGCCGTGCTCAAGTACGAGGACCGTCCGGGTGTCGTCGGCACCGTGGGCCGCATCCTCGGCGAGGCGGGCATCAACATCGCCGGCATGCAGGTCGCCCGCGCGGCGGCCGGCGGCGAGGCGCTCGCCGTGCTGACGGTGGACGACACGGTGTCCGCCGCGGTGCTGGCGGAGCTGGCGGCCGAGATCGGCGCGACCTCGGCGCGGTCGGTCAACCTGGTCTGACACACCTCGTCCTCACACGCCGGACGGGCTGGCATGTCCAGCCCGTCCGGCGTTCTCCGTGCACGCCTCCTCCCGCACCCTCACCCGGCGCAGGGTCACCGACGCGAGGACCGCCGCCCCGGCGAGCACCGCCGCGCCCGCGAGCGCCGCGCCCTGCATGCCCTGGGTGAACGCCTCCCGGGCCGCCGTCGCCAGGGCGTCCCCCGCCCGTCCGGGCAGGTGCCCGGCGGCGGCCAGTGCGCCGCCCAGCGTCTCGTGGGCCTCGGCGGGCGCGGAGTCCGGCATCTCGCGGCGGTAGACCGCCGTGCCGATGGAGCCGAGGACCGCCATGCCCAGCGCGCCGCCGAACTCGGCGCCGGTCTCCATCAGGGAGGCCGCGGAGCCCGCCCGTTCCACCGGGGCGGCACCCAGCGCGAGGTCCATGATCTGGGACATCACCATGGTGACACCCGAGGCCAGCACGCCGCAGGCCACCAGTACCAGGGTCAGCGAGTCCGGGCCGGCGAACGCCAGCAGGCCGAAGCCGCTCGCGGCGCAGACGAAGCCGGCCGTCACCACGTGGGCGCGGTGGACGCCGCTCTGCACCAGAGCGGTCGCGGCCGGCGCCGCGAAGCCGATCGGCACCGAGGGCACCAGCGCCCACAGGGCCGCCTCCATCGCGCTCTTGCCCAGCACCGACTGCAGGTACTGCGTGGTGAAGAACGCCGAGCCCATCATCGCGAACATGGTGACGAGGTTGAGGGTGACGGCCGCGCCGAAACCGCCGCCCCGGAACAGCGCGGGGGAGATCATCGGTGACGCGGCCGTGCGCTGCCTCCACACGAACAGGGCCGCGAAGAGCAGACCCACGGTGACCGACATGACGTACCGGACGTGCCAGCCGTCGGACGGGATCTCCTTCAGGCCGTAGACGACCGGGAGCACCGCGGCCATCGACAGCGGGATGCCGATCCAGTCGAAGCGGCCCGGGGACGGGTCCTTCGACTCGGGCAGCAGGACGGGGCCGAGGACCAGCAGCAGGACCATCGCCGGCAGGTTGACCAGGAAGACCGAGCCCCACCAGAAGAACTCGACCAGCACTCCGCTCAGCACCGAGCCGAGCGCCACGCCCGCCGTCATCACGCCGGACCAGATGGCGATGGCCCGCGCCCGTTGCCGGGGGTCGGTGAACAGCGAGCGGACCAGGGCCAGCGTCGAGGGCATCAGGGTGGCGCCGCCGACGCCGAGCAGTGCGCGGGCCGCGATGAGCATCTCGGCGCTCTGCGCGTACGCCGCCGCCAGGGACGCGGCACCGAAGGCGGCGGCGCCGATCAGCAGCAGCCTGCGGCGGCCGATGCGGTCGCCCACCGAGCCCATCGTCATCAGCAGGCCGGCCACGGCGAAGGCATAGATGTCGAAGATCCACAGCTGCTGGGTGCCGGTGGGTTCGAGATCGGCGCTGATGGCGGGGACGGCGAAGTAGAGGACGGAGACGTCCATCGAGACCAGGAGCAGCGGAAGCATCAGCACGGCGAGCGCGGTCCATGCGCGGCGCCCGGCGGGGTGCGGGTTCGTCGTCATGCCGGTGACTGTACGCAGGTCTTATACGCTTGTCTAGAACGACTGTATAAGACGGTTGTATGGGTCGCGGGGTAGGGTGAGGCCATGGGACACCGCGAGGATCTGCTCGAAGGCGCCAAGCGCTGCCTGCTCGCCAAGGGGTTCGTGCGCACGACGGCGCGGGACATCGTCAAGGAGTCGGGGACCAACCTGGCGTCGATCGGCTACCACTACGGGTCGAAGGACGCGCTGCTGGCGCAGGCGTACGTGGAGCTGGTGGAGGAGCTGTCCGTCGCGTTCGACGGCGAGGTGCGGGCAGCCCCCGGATCGCTGGAGCGGTTCGCCGAGGTCTGGTCGAACATCATCGCCACCATGCGGGAGCCCGGCTCGCTGTGGCGGCTCAGCATGGAGGTCGTCAGCATGGGCGACCAGCTGCCCGAGGTGCGCGACCACCTGGCGCGGGCCCAGCGGGAGGGAGCGCGCGGATTCGTCGCGCTGTTCACGGGGATGCCCGAGGACGAGGCGCCGGACGAGGTCGTCGACACGCTCGGCGTCTTCTACGCGACCCTGATGATGGGCGTCATGGCCCAGTGGACCTTCGACCCGAAGACCGCGCCCGAGGCCGGTCAGCTCACCGAGGGGCTGCGCCGGGTGATCGAGGCCGCCACTCGGACGTGACGCGCCCCTCGCGCAGTTCGACCACCCGGTCCGCGAAGTGCCGTACGACAGCGTGGTCGTGGCAGATGAAGAGGTAGCCGAGGGCCAGTTCGTCCTGGAGGTCCGCGAGGAGGTTCAGGACGCCCGCCCGGACGGACGGATCGAGGGCGGACACCGGCTCGTCGAGGACCAGCAGGCGGGGCTCGGAGGCGAGCGCGCGGGCGATGCCGGCGCGCTGGCACTGGCCGCCGGAGAGTTCGTGCGGGCGGCGGTCGCCGTACGCGGGGTCCAGGCCGACGCGGTCGAGTAGTTCGGCCACGCGGGCGGGGCCCTCGGCGGTGGTCCAGCGGCCCTGGACCTTCAGGGGTTCGGCGACCGCGTCGCGGATGCGGTGGCGAGGGCTCAGCGACCCGTAGGGGTCCTGGAAGACCGGCTGCATGCGGGGGCGGAGGGGGCGGAGTTCGCGGTCCGTCAGACTGGTCAGCTCGCGGCCCTCGAAGCGGACCTCGCCCGCGTCCGGGCGGCGCAGCTGGAGCACGGCCGCCGCCGTGGAGGACTTGCCGCAGCCGGAGGGGCCGTTCAGGGCCAGGGTCTCCCCCGCGGCGAGGGTGAAGGAGACGCCGTCGACGGCCGTCACCGTGCCGTGGCGGACGACGAGGTCGCGGACGTCCAGCAGGGGTTCGTTCATGCCGGCCGGCTCTCCTCGAACAACGTGGCGGCGGGGTGCGGGACGTCCTCCGCGCGGTGGCAGGCGACCAGCCGTCCGTGCAGCGGGCGCAGTTCCGGCTCGGCCGTGCGGCAGACGTCCGCCGCGAGCGGGCAGCGCGGTGCGAAGGCGCAGCCCGGGGGCAGGGCGCCCGGCGCGGGCGGCGTGCCGGGCAGGGCGGGGAGGCGCCTGAGCCGTGGGCCGTCCTGGGGGAGCGAGGCCAGCAGGCCCGCCGTGTAGGGGGCGCGGGGGCGGGTCAGCACCTCGGTCACCGGGCCGAGTTCGGCGGCCCGGCCCGCGTACATGACCAGCACGCGGTCCGCGTGCCGCCGGACGACGTCCAGGTCGTGGGTGACGAGGACGAGCGCCGCCCCGGCCGCCTCCCGGCGCTCGGCCAGGACGCGCAGCACCTGCTCCCGGCGGCCGGGGTCGAGGGCGGTGGTGGGTTCGTCGGCGACGACGACGTCCGGCTCGTTGACCGTGGCCATCGCGATGACCGCGCGCTGCCGCATGCCGCCGGAGTACTCGTGCGGGTGGGCACGGGCCCGGCGGGCGGCGTCCGGGATGCCCACCCGGTCCAGCGCGGCCACCGCCAGTGACCGGGCCTCGGCGCGGGACACCCGGCGTACCGACCGGACGGCGGCGGCGAGCTGGTCGCCCACCGGGTGCACCGGGGAGAGCGCGGAGAGGGCGTCCTGCGGGATCAAGGCGATCCGCCGGCCGCGCTCGGCGGACAGGTCGGGCCGTACGGTGCCCGTCGTCGTCGCCTCGGGCGGCACCATGCCGAGCAGGGCCCGCGCGGCCAGCGACTTGCCGGCGCCCGACTCGCCGACCACGGCGAGTGTCTCGCCCGCGCGCACGTCGAAGGAGAGGCCGCGCACGACCTCCGTCCCGGCGAAGGCGATCCGCAGGTCGTGTACCGAGAGCAGGACGTCAGACATGGATGGGCGCCTCCTTCGGGCGCGAGGTGCGGCGCCCCTGGGCGTACGCCGCCGCCGTCACCGCCAGGGCCGCCAGCAGGGCCAGCGCGATCGCCGGGGCGAGGGCGGCCCAGGGGGCGCGTTCCACGTAGGCGCGGGACTCGTCGAGCAGCAGGCCCCACTCGGGGGCGGGCGGCGGGGCGCCCAGGCCGAGGAAGCCGAGGGAGGCGAGGGCGAGGGCGATGCCGGGGAGGCGGAGCAGGGCGTGCCGGGCGACCGGGGCGGCCACGGACGGCAGCACGTGCCGGGTGAGGATCCACCACGGGGTCGCGCCGATGGCCCGCTGCGCGGTGAGGAACGCCGACGCCCGCACCTCCCGCACCAGCGCCGCCGCGTGCGCGGCCAGCGGCGGCCAGGAGATCAGGCCCACCGCGAGGGCGGCGCCGCCCGTGCCGGGCCCGGCCGCCGCGGCGACCAGGATGCCGACGATCACCGGGGGCAGCGCGTTGGCGATGTCCGCGGCGCCCGCGGCGACGCCGGGCAGGAAGCCGAGCGCCAGGCCGGCGAGCAGGCTGAGGAGACAGACGGCGGCCGCGGTGCCGACCGTCGCCCAGGCGCCGTGGCCGAGCCGGGCGAGGACGTCGCGGCCGAGTCCGTCGGTGCCCAGCGGGTGCGCCCAGGAGGGCGCGGCGAGGCGGAGGGTGGTGTCGACGGCGTACGGGTCCCGCAGCACGCCCCAGCCGATGGTCACGGCGAGCACGGTGAACAGGGCGAGCGGGATCGCGGGGTGGGTGCGGGCGGGGCGGGCCCGCGGCAGCGTCAGTCCGGCGTCCCGCAGGGCGGGGCCGAGCAGTCGCCGCCGCAGGAGCGCCGCCGCGGCGCCGGTGATCAGGCCGAGCAGCAGCAGGGCGAGGACGGCGCCCTGGAGCAACGGAAGGTCCTGCGACTTGGCCGCGCCGAGTGCCGTACGGCCGATGCCCGGCACCGCGAACACCGTCTCCACGGCGACCGCGCCGCCGGTCAGCCCGACCGCCGCCATCCCGAACTGCGGGACCAGCGGCGGCAGGACGCGTCGCAGGGCCGCCGCCGCGATCCGTGCCCCGCTCACCCCGGCGCCGCGCCACAGCTCCACCCAGCGTTCGCCGAGCACGGCGGGCAGCGCGTCCGCGACCAGGCGGCCGAGCAGTCCGCCCGCGGGGACGCCGAGCGCGAGTGCGGGGAGGACCAGGTGTTCGGGCCCCTGCCAGCCGGAGGTCGGCAGCCAGCCGAGCCACACCCCGCACACCAGCAGCGCCACGGTGGCCAGCAGGAACTCGGGGACGGCGGCCAGCATCGCGGCGAGGCCGCCCGCCGAGCCCCGGCCGCGCAGCAGCACCGGCGCCACCAGCGTGGCGGCCAGGGCCACCGCGACGCCGAGCGCCGCGCCCATCAGGCCCAGCGACACCTGGAGCCCGGCGGTGACGGCGGGCAGCACCTCGGTGCCGGACACCCAGGAGGTGCCGAGGTCGCCGTGCGCGAGTGCGGCGGCCCAGCCGGTGAGCAGGGCGAGCGGTCCGGCGTCCAGGCCGAGGTCGCGGCGTACGGCGTCCAGGGCCTCCCGGGTCGGCTCCTGCTCGGCGGAGCGGGCCCGCAGCACGGTCAGCGCGGGATCGCGGCCGGACAGCCACGGGAGCAGGCCCACGGCGGTGACGACGGCGGCCAGGCAGACGAGCCGGGTCAGTCCGGCGGGGCCCGCCAACCGCTGTGCGAGACGCTTCACTTGACGTAGGTGTCGACGGTCACCAGTTCCCGCTCGCGCGGGTCGTGGGCGGCGTCCACGACCGAGGCGGCGTCGCCCTGGATCACCCGCTCGTGGAGCAGGGGCACGGCCGCGTCGGTGCGGAGCACGGCGGCCTCGGCGGCCATGACGGCCTTGCGGCGGGCCTCGCCGGTCGCGGTCCGGGAGGCCGCGCGCAGGGTCTTGTCGACGGCCCCGTCGGCGAGCTGGGAGATGTTGAAGGAGCCGTCGGAGGAGAAGTCGCTGTACAGGTAGGCGGCGGGGTCACCGGAGTCGAGGACGGTGGCGCGAGAGAGGATGAACGCGTCGAACTCGCCCGCGAGCGCGTCGGATTCGATCGCGGCGTACTCGCGCACGTCCAGCTTCACCCTGAAACCGGCCTTCTGGAGCTGCTGTTGCAGCGTGGCGGCGACCTCCGGCAGTTCGGCGCGGTCGGTGAAGGTGCCGATGGTGACGGTCCGGCCGTCCGGGTCGCCGGCCTCGGTGTGCCGTACGGGCCCGCGCAGTTCGGCCGCCCACGGCAGGGCGGGACCGAGCAGCCCCTCCGCGACGTCGGCGCGGCCCTCGTAGACGCCCTTCACGATCGACTCGGCGTCGACGGCCTCGCGGGCGGCGGCGCGCAGCGCGGGGTCCTTGAAGGGGCCCTTCCGGGTGTTCAGGTAGAGGGTGTTGGTGCGGGGCATCGGGACCTCGGTGACCAGGTCCTGGTCGAGCAGCGCGGCCTGGGAGACCGGCACGGCCTCGACGATGTCGGCCTCGCCGCTGCGCAGGGCGGCGGCGCGGGCGGTGCCGTCGGGCACGAACCGCACGTCGATGCCGGGGGCCTTGGCCTTGCCGCCCCAGTAGCCGTCGTAGCGGTCGAGGGTGGCGGAGGAGGTGCCGTTCACCTTGGTCAGTTCGAAGGGACCGGTGCCCGCGCCGACCGGGTTCACGGTCTTCCCCGTGTACGCCTTCGCCGCGAGGATCGACAGCTGGGGGGAGCTGAGCCGCTGCGGGACCAGGGGGTCCGCGGTGGCGGTGGTGACGACGACCGTGTCCCCGTCGGCCTCGGCGGTCAGTTCGACGCCGTCGAGGATGCGCGGCTTGGGGGCGGCGGTGGCGGCCTCGGTGAGGGAGTTGACGACGGCCCGCGGGGTCAGCTCGGTGCCGTCGTGGAACGTCACCCCGTCCCGGATGGTGAACGTCCAGCTCCTGCCGTTCTGCCGCCACTCGGTGGCGAGCGCCGGTTCGGCGTCGCCGTCCTCGTCGAGCGTCACCAGGGTCTCGGCGGTCGCCCAGCGGGAGAGCTTGAAGGCGTCGTCGGAGAGCGGGGACAGGCCAGAGCGCGGGGGCTGCATCATCGCGACGCGGACGCGCTTGCCCTCGGCGCCGCCGCCGTCGCCGGTCGCGGCGAAGCAGCCCGTGAGCAGGGCGGGGGCCGCTACGGCCGCGGTGACGGGGAGCAGGCGGGCGGGGACGCGCACAGGGACACTCCGGGTAAAGGGCTGGTCAATGGTTGAGCGTGCGACGAACCGTAGCACGATGACAATCGTTTTCAGGAAGTCGCTCGACCCTCGGCTCGGACGTGCCCGCCCTCGACCCGCCTCTACAGCCGCGCCGCCTTCAGCGCCATGTGCAGCAGCAGCCGGTCCTCCCCGTCGTCCAGATCCAGTCCCGTCAGCTGCTCCACGCGCGACAGCCGGTAGTAGAGGGTCTGCCGGTGGATGCCCAGCTCGGCGGCGGTCCGCCCGGCCTGGCCCGCGCGGTCCAGGTACACCTCGGCGGTACGGGCCAGCTCCTGGTGGGCGGGGGAGAGCAGCGGGGCGACCGCCGGATCGCGCACGGCCTCCGGGGGCAGCGCCGTGAGCAGGCGGTACGGCCCGACGCCCGCCCACTCGGCGACCGGGCCGAGCCGGGGCTCCGCCAGGGCCGCCCGGGCTGCCGCCGAGGCCTCCTGCCAGGACGTGCCCAGCTCGGCCAGACCGGCGCGCGGCTCGCTCACCCCGGCCGCCCGGGCGCCCTCGCGCAGCAGCCGGGACGCCGTGCTCAGCGCCGGCGCGACGACGTCCGCCGCGCGCAGCCGGACCAGCGCCGCGAGGCACTGGCCGGTGGTGCCCCAGGGCACCGTGCACAGGGCGGTGGTGTGCGGGACCGCCCGGGCCGAGGGCGCGTCGTCCGGGTCCGGCGACGGCCAGGGCGCCACGCACACCACGGCGTGCGGGCCGTCGCCGCGCGGGCCCAGCGCGGTCCGTAGAGCGGCCACCGCCATGTCGCGCTGCCAGCCGCGCTCGGCGGTCAGCACCGCCCGCAGCTCCCGGGTGAGGTCGGCGCCGTGCTGGGCCTCGTCGGCGAGCAGCGCGCCGATCCGTGCGGTCACCTCCATGGCCGCCGCCAGCTGCCGCTCGCCCGGCCCGGACTCGTCCTCCAGCAGCCAGACATAGCCGAGGACGACACCCCGATGGCGTACCGGCAGGCAGATCCGCCCCCGGTACACCCCCGCCTCGGGGGTCGGCGGGATACGGACCGGGCCGGTCGCCCGGGTGATGCCGAAGCCCTCGAACCAGGCCCGCACGGCGGCGGTGGAGCGCCGGGTGAGGATCGAGCGGGTGCGCACCGGGTCCAGGGCGGAGGCGTCCAGCTCGTCCTCGCTGTCATAGGCCCCGAAGGCGATCAGCTCGAAGTCGCGGTTCTCCAGCGTCGCCGGGGCGCCCAGGAGCTCCGAGATCTCGTCGACCAGCTCCTGGTAGTCACCCACGTTTTTGAAGGATGCGGCATCCGGCGTCACCCGGGCATTCTGCCGCATTCCGCAAGACCTTCATACATCTGTCTGAGATCTGTGGCACGGATGCGTGACAGCTGTCGATGGCAGACGATCGGAGGGATCCTTAGGTTTCACGGTGGTTCTCCGTGCCGTACCCGAATCGTCGGGTAATGGCCCATGGTTGGTTGTATGTGGAGGTGCCCCGTGCTGGGTCCCGTGATTCTCGCCGCGTCGCGCAGCGACCGGATGCGTCGCCTGATCTCGGCGGCCCCGGTGACCAAGCAGGTCGTCGACCGCTTCATCCCCGGGGAGACCGTCGGCGACATCGTGCCGATCGTCGAGGACCTCACGGCCAAGGGCCTGGAGCTGACGATGGACGTCGTCGGCGAGGACATCACCACCCCCGAGCAGGCCACCGCCGCCCGCGACGCCTACCTCCAGCTGATCGAGCAGATCAAGCCGCTGGAGCTGGGCGAGCGCGTCGAGATGTCCGTCAAGCTGTCGATGTTCGGCCAGGCGCTGGAGAACGGCCACGAGCTGGCCCTCGCCAATGTCCGCCCGGTCGTCGAGGCCGCCGCCGCCATCGGCACCACGGTCACGCTGGACGCCGAGGACCACACCACCCTCGACTCGATGTTCGCCATCCACGAGGAACTGCGGAAGGACTTCCCGCAGACCGGCTGCGTCATCCAGGCCTACCTCTTCCGCACCGAGGCCGACGCCCGCCGCCTCGCCGCGAACGGCAGCCGGGTGCGGATCGTGAAGGGCGCCTACAAGGAACCCGCGTCGGTCGCGTACCAGGACCGGCACGAGATCGACAAGGCGTACGTCCGCATCCTGAAGACGCTGATGGACGGCGAGGGCTACCCGATGATCGGGTCCCACGACCCGCGCCTGATCTCCATCGCCCAGGAGCTGGCCCGCAAGGCCGGGCGCAAGCTCGACGAGTACGAGTTCCAGATGCTGTACGGCATCCGCGGCGAGGAGCACCTGCGGCTGGCCGCCGAGGGCCACCGGATGCGGGTCTACACCGCCTACGGCACGGACTGGTACGGCTACTTCATGCGCCGCCTGGCGGAGAAGCCGGCCAACCTGCGCTTCTTCCTCCGGTCGATGGTCAGCAAGGGCTGAGCCCACCACCCGCTCAAGTTCAAGGAGTTACGGATCTCATGGACGCTGTGACCCAGGTCCCCACCCCCGTCAACGAGCCGGTGCACGGCTACGCCCCCGGCTCGCCCGAGCGTGCCCGCCTGGAGGTCAAGCTCAAGGAGCTGGCCGAGAACCCGATCGACCTGCCCTGCACGATCAACGGTGTGAAGCGCATGGGCGGCGGCGAGGCCTTCCAGGTCGTGCAGCCGCACAAGCACAAGGCCGTCCTCGGCACCTACCGCAACGCCACCAAGCAGGACGCGCAGGACGCCATCGACGCGGCCCTCGCGGCGGCCCCGGCCTGGCGCGCGATGTCCTTCGACGACCGCGCGGCGATCATCCTGCGCGCCGCCGAGCTGCTGGCCGGCCCGTGGCGCGAGACCATGGCCGCCTCCACCATGCTGGGCCAGTCCAAGACCGCCCAGCAGGCCGAGATCGACACCCCCTGCGAGCTGGTCGACTTCTGGCGGTTCAACGTCCACTACGCCCGCCAGATCCTGGCCGAGCAGCCGCCGGCGAACTCGCCGGGCGTGTGGAACCGCCTGGACCACCGCCCGCTGGAGGGCTTCGTCTACGCGATCACGCCGTTCAACTTCACGGCCATCGCGGGCAACCTGCCCACCGCCCCGGCCCTGATGGGCAACGTCGTCGTGTGGAAGCCGTCCCCGACGCAGACCCACGCCGCCGTGCTGCTGATGCAGCTCCTGGAGGAGGCGGGCCTGCCCAAGGGCGTCATCAACCTGGTCACCGGTGACGGCCTGGAGGTCTCCGAGGTCGCCCTGAACCACCGCGACCTGGCCGGCATCCACTTCACCGGCTCGACCAAGACCTTCCAGTACCTGTGGAAGACCGTCGGCCAGAACATCGAGAAGTACCGCGCCTACCCGCGTCTGGTCGGCGAGACCGGCGGCAAGGACTTCGTCGTCGCCCACCCGAGCGCCGACCGCGCGATCCTGAAGACCGCCCTGACCCGCGGTGCCTTCGAGTACCAGGGCCAGAAGTGCTCCGCGACGTCCCGCGCGTACATCCCGGCGTCCATCTGGAACGACGGCTTCAAGGAGGAGTTCGCCGCCGAGGTCGACTACCTCACCATGGGTGACGTCACCGACCTGTCGAACTTCATCGGCGCCGTCATCGACGAGCGCGCCTTCGCCAAGAACAAGGCCGCCATCGACCGCGCCAAGAACGACCCGGCCTGCACGATCGTCGCGGGCGGCTCCTACGACGACTCGGTGGGCTACTTCGTCCGCCCGACCGTCATCGAGTGCACCGACCCGGAGAACGAGGTGTTCACCACCGAGTACTTCGGCCCGATCCTCGCCGTGCACGTCTACGAGGACGACAAGTACGACGAGATGCTGACCCAGATGGAGTCGGCGTCCGACTACGCGCTGACCGGTTCGGTCATCTCGGCCGACCGCGCGGCCACCGCGTACACGATGGAGAAGCTGCGCTACGCCGCGGGCAACTTCTACATCAACGACAAGTCGACCGGCGCCGTCGTCGGCCAGCAGCCCTTCGGCGGCGGCCGTGCCTCCGGCACCAACGACAAGGCCGGCGCCCCGCAGAACCTGACGCGCTGGACGCTGACCCGCGCCATCAAGGAGACGCTGGTCCCGCCGACCGACTACACCTACCCGCACATGGGCTGAGCCCCCACCGGGCACTGACGGGCCGGGTCCCCTCCACGGGGCCCGGCCCGTCCGCTCTCAGCCGTCCACTCCGCGCGGCCGCGGCAGGCGGTACAGGACGCAGCGGCGCAGCGGGCCCTCGGGCACGTGCGGGTCGTCGAAGTCGTCCGCCGGGTCGTACGTCATGCCCAGCCGCTCCATCACGGCCCGCGAGCGCCGGTTGGCGGGCACGGTGACGGCGAGGATCTCCGGCAGGTCCAGCCCGGCGAAACCGAAGGCCAGGACCGCGCGGGCGGCCTCCGTGGCGTAGCCGTGGCCCCAGGCCGAGCGGGCCAGCCGCCAGCCGGCCTCCACCCCGGTGAACGGCTGGCCCTCCTCCACCGGATCCAGGCCGGTGAACCCGATGAACTCACCGGTCGCGCGCACCTCGACCGCCCAGAACCCCCAGCCCCGCGCGTCCAGGTCCGCCTGGAAGCGGGCGGCGCCGGCGTCGGTGCGCTCCCGGCTGGGCGTGCCGGCCATGTACCGGCGCACCTCCGGGTCGGAGTTCAGCGCGGCCCACGGGTCCAGGTCGGACTCCCGCCAGGAGCGGAGCAGCAGACGTTCGGTGCGCAGTTCGGTCATGCGCGCACCGTAGGCCGCCCGGACCACGCCGGCGACCGAAATAAACGGGCGGAAACCGGATCCGCCGCCTCGCGATACTGGCGCCATGACCACCACGCGCACCGCCCACACCGCCGACCTCACCCCCGCCGAACTCGGCGCCGTCCGCGCCCTGTTGCACGACGCCTTCGACGGCGACTTCTCGGACGAGGACTGGGACCACACCCTGGGCGGCGTGCACGCCCTGGTCCACGACGAGCGGGGGCTCGCCGCGCACGGGGCGGTCGTGCTGCGGCGGGTGCGGTACGGGGGGCGGTGGCTGCGCCTCGGATACGTCGAGGGGGTCGCCGTACGGCCCGATGTGCGGCGGCGAGGCCTCGGCGGGCAGGTCATGGCCGCCCTGGAGGCCGTCATCGCCCGCGCCTACGACCTCGGTGCCCTCTCCGCCAGCGACGACGGCGCCGCGCTCTACGCCGCCCGCGGCTGGCGCGTCTGGGGCGGGCGGATCGCCGCCCTCGGCCCGGACGGCATCGTGCCGCTGCCCGACGAGGAGGGCAGCACCTACGTCTGGCCCGCGCCCGCCGGTCCCGAGGACGAGCTGGTCTTCGACTGGCGGGACGGAGACGTGCTCTGACCTCGCCCGTCTCAGATAGTAGGAAGTCCGAGTAATTGTGGAGACAGATACTCCGTCCTCACCTACTTTTGTAGGAGCCGAACGTCTCGCTCGACAAGCGATGGGCGCTCGTGAGCCGGGCCCGTGCAGGCAACCCCTGCGGCCCACGGCTCCCGCCCGACCGGCGTCTCATGGACCCCCTTTCCGCGCTCCGCTGTGTCGAAGGAGTCGATTTCCCATGGCCGAGACGACCGTCCGCCGCCGCGTCCGCCACCTCTCCCGTACGACGGAGACCGACCGAAAGAACGCCGCCGCCGCCCTGCAGCGCGCCCTCGACCGCCGCGACAACGGCGGCGCGACCGGCCACTGACCGGCCGGCCGCCCGACCCGTCGCACCGACGCGCCGATGTCCGCATCGCGGACAACGTGTGTCATCCCATGGGACGAGGAGTAGGGTGCCCGCATGTCTCGCAGCATCAATCTCGCAGTGATCCCCGGTGACGGCATCGGCCAGGAGGTCGTGGCCGAAGGCCTGAAGGTCCTCTCCGCCGTCCTTCCGCAGGATGTGAAGCTGGAGACCAAGGAGTACGACTTCGGCGCCCAGCGGTACCACGCCACCGGTGAGACCCTCACCGACGCCGACCTCGACGCGCTGAAGCAGCATGACGCGATCCTGCTCGGCGCCATCGGTGACCCGTCGGTCCCCTCCGGCGTCCTGGAGCGCGGCTTCCTGCTCAAGCTCCGCTTCGCCTTCGACCATCACGTCAACCTGCGGCCGTCCAAGCTGCTGCCGGGTGTCGCCACCCCGCTCGCCGGACAGCCGGAGATCGACTTCGTCGTGGTCCGCGAGGGCACCGAGGGCCCGTACACCGGCAACGGCGGCACCATCAGGAAGGGCACCGAGCACGAGGTCGCCACCGAGGTCTCCGTGAACACGGCCTTCGGTGTCGAGCGTGTCGTCCGGGACGCCTTCGCCCGCGCCCAGGCCCGCCCGCGCAAGAAGCTCACCCTGGTCCACAAGAACAACGTGCTGACCTTCGCCGGTCACCTGTGGACCGACATCTTCAACAAGGTGGCCGAGGAGTACCCCGAGGTCACCACCGAGTACATCCACGTCGACGCGGCGACCATCTTCCTGGTCACCCAGCCCGAGCGGTTCGACGTGATCGTCACGGACAACCTCTTCGGCGACATCATCACCGACCTCGCGGCGGCCGTCTCCGGCGGCATCGGTGTCGCGGCCAGCGGCAACATCAACCCGAGCGGCGAGTTCCCGTCCATGTTCGAGCCCGTGCACGGCTCGGCCCCGGACATCGCCGGCCAGGGCAAGGCCGACCCCACCGCCACGGTGCTGTCCGTCGCCCTGCTGCTGCGCCACCTCGGCCTGGAGGCGGAGGCCGCCCGGATCGAGGAGGCCGTCGCCGCCGACCTCGCCGAGCGTGTCGGCAACCCCGCTCGCTCCACCTCGGAGATCGGCGACGCGCTCGCCGTACGAGTAGCCGGCTGACCCCGGCGCGCCGTTCGAACGTTTTCGAAGCCGCCGGGTTCCCCAGGGTGCCCGGCGGCTTCCCCGTGTCCCCGCCGGGTGTCACCATCGACCCCTGGGCCGCCTGCACCCTGTTTCTTCCGCCGACCCCCGCGCGCGATAATCGAACGCGGAGCCGCGGAATGAGGGAAAGCTCGGACGTCCTACCACTGGCCGGAAACGGCCGCCGGTGCGGGCGGATCAGCGGATAAGCGGCCCGTCACTACAACCGGTGAAGGACAACCACTCATGACGACGCCCACGATCGAGCTGAAGCCCTCGGCCCACCCGCTCTCCGACGCGGAGCGCGAGGCGATCCTCGCCAGCCCCGGGTTCGGCCGGCACTTCACCGACCACATGGTGACGATCAAGTGGACGGAAGGCCGCGGCTGGCACGACGGGCAGCTCGTGCCGTACGCGCCGATCCCCCTCGACCCGGCCACCACGGTCCTGCACTACGCGCAGGAGATCTTCGAGGGCCTCAAGGCCTACCGCCAGCCCGACGGCTCCGTCGCCACCTTCCGCCCGGACCAGAACGCCCTGCGCTTCCAGCGCTCCGCCCGCCGGCTCGCCATGCCGGAACTGCCGGTCGAGACCTTCATCGAGGCCTGTGACGCGCTGGTCCAGCAGGACAAGGCGTGGGTGCCGGCGCACGGCGGCGAGGAGTCCCTCTACCTGCGCCCGTTCATGATCGCCACTGAGGTCGGGCTCGGCGTGAAGCCCGCCAACGAGTACCTGTTCCTCGTGATCGCCTCCCCGGCCGGCGCCTACTTCCCGGGCGGCGTGAAGCCGGTCTCCATCTGGGTCTCCGAGGACCGCGTGCGCGCCGTCCCCGGCGGCATGGGCGACGCCAAGACCGGCGGCAACTACGCGGCGTCGCTGCTCGCGCAGGCCGAGGCGGCGGCCAAGGGCTGCGACCAGGTGTGCTACCTCGACGCCGTCGAGCACCGGTGGGTCGAGGAACTGGGCGGCATGAACCTGTACTTCGTGTACGGCAACAAGATCGTCACCCCGACCCTCACCGGCTCCATCCTGGAGGGCGTCACCCGCGACAGCCTCCTCTCCGTCGCCCGCGACCTCGGCTACGAGGCCGAGGAGGGCCGGGTCTCCGTCGACCAGTGGCAGCGCGACTCCGAGAACGGCAGCCTCACCGAGGTCTTCGCCTGCGGCACGGCCGCGGTGATCACGCCGGTCGGCACGGTCAAGCGGGCGGGCGCGGAGTGGAAGCAGGGCGGGGGAGAGCCCGGCGAGGTCACGCTTCGACTGCGCCAGGCGCTCCTCGACATCCAGCGCGGCACGGCCGAGGACAAGCATGGGTGGATGCGCCAGCTCGGCTGACGCGGTCGGCCGTCTGTGGGTCCGTAGTGGCTGGTCGCGCCCCGCGCGGCGGAGCCGCGGAGCGAGCACAGGCCCGCGCCCCTGAAGGCCGGCTGTCGCCGGGGCCGTCGTGGAGTCCCCCTCCTCGACGGCCTTCGCCCTGTGCGGGATCAGCAGGTACGCCAGGCCGCCGACCGCTCCCGACAGCAGGAAGCTGAAGTCGATCCCGCCGGTCAGCGCCAGCAGCGGGCCCTCGTACGACGGCAGGGCCACCGCCGGCACGCCGGCCATCGCGCCCATGACGCCGTGGCCGGGATGTTCCAGCCCGCCGTGAACCAGTAAGTCCGCCGCGCGCCCGGCGGTTGAACACCTGGAGCGCTTCGGCGTCGTAGACGCCGCGGCAGCGGGCGAAGCCGGCGACCGGCCCGGACAGGCCGGCGGTCACCGCCGCGAGCACCCAGGTGGGCCAGAAGCCGCCGAGCAGGTAGCCGCCGGTCTCCTTCAGCGCGCCGGTGGTGAAGTCCGGGGCGTAGGCGATGACGCCGAGGACGAGCAGGGCCGTCATGCCGATCGCGAGGGTCCGGGACATGGCGAGCAGTACCCGGTAGCCGTGGACGGCGCCCGCGACGGTCGCCGCGGTAGCAGGCCGTGGACCACGACGTACGACACCTCGCTCGCGGGCAGGCCGAACAGCCGGCCGAGGACACTGACCGTCACATCGCCGCCGATCCACACCGTCAGCGCGGTGTGGCCGAGGGCGAGGAGCAGGCCCACGACCGAGCCGACGAGCCGTCCGCGCACTCCGAACCGGGCGCCGGAGGAGGTCGAGAGGTTGGTGGCGGTGCGCAGCGAGACGAGGGCCAGCGGGGCGGTGAAGGCGATGCCGACGAGGATGCCGGCGACGACCGAGCTGACCGAGGCCCACCAGCCGAGTCCGAAGGACGGCGGCAGCCAGCCGAAGACGATCACTCCGAGGCAGAGGCTGGAGCCGAGCAGGATCGACACCAGGTCGCGAGGGGTGCTGGTGCTCCCCCAAGCTCTTCGAGCAGGGGGACCCCCACTCCTCGGGGACGGTGTCGACTCCGCGCTGTTCCATCGGCATGGCTGGCATCCTTCGACGCGCCGAACAATTTGAGCGGCGCTCAATGTGACGTGGCTCAAGCTCACCCGTCAATGCTTCGGTTGCCTGAAACCCAGGTTTAGAGTGATGCTCTAAACCTGGGGAAGGCAAGGAGGTGCCCGCGTCATGAGACTGACCCCCACCGAGCGTGACCGGCTGCTGCTGTTCGGAGCCGCCGAGCTGGCCCGCGCCCGCCGGGCCCGCGGTCTGAAGCTCAATGTGCCGGAGGCCACGGCGCTCATCGCGGACACCGTCTGCGAGGCCGCCCGCGACGGGAAACGCCTCGCCGAGGCCGTCGAGGCGGCCCGGTCCGTGCTCGGGCCGGACGACGTGCTGCCCGGCGTCGCGGACGTGGTGACCGAGGTACACGTCGAGGCCGTCTTCGACGACGGCTCCCGGCTGGCGGTCGTCTCCGATCCCCTGGGAGGCGGGCTGGGCGAGCACGCACCCGGCGCCCTGCTGCCGGGTCCCGAGCACGCCGAGACCGAGCCGTCCGTCCGGCTGGCCGTCACCAACACCGCGGGCGTCCCCGTCTCGGTGACCTCGCACTTCCACTTCTTCGAGGCCAACCCGCGGCTCCGCTTCGACCGCGCGGCCGCCTACGGCATGCGGCTCGCCGTGCCCGCCGGCTCGTCCGTGCGGTTCGGCCCCGGCGAGAGCGCCGAGGTGGGCCTCGTGCCGATCGGCGGCGACCGGATCGCGATCGGCTTCGCCGGTCTGGTCGACGGGCCACTGGACGCGCCGGGCGCGCGGGAAGAGGCCATGCGCCGCGCCGCCGCCTGCGGCTACCTCGGCGTACCGGACACCACTGAGCAGGAGACCGAGCGATGAGCCGCCCCGGAGGCCACCCCGCAGAGGCCCGCCGCCTCACCCCGTACGAGTACGCCGCCACCCACGGCCCCCGCGCCGGCGACCGCATCCGGCTGGGCGACTCGGGGCTGACGATCAAGGTCGAGTCCGACTCCCAGCGCCACGGCGACGAGTTCCTGGCCGGCTTCGGCAAGACCGCCCGCGACGGACTGCACCTGAAGGCCGCCGCCGTCCGCGAGACCTGTGACGTCGTGATCAGCAACGTCGTCGTGATCGACGCGGTGCAGGGCATCCGCAAGGTGTCGATCGGCATCCGCGAGGGGCGGATCCACGCCATCGGCCGGGCCGGCAACCCCGACACCCTCGACGGCGTGGACGTCGTCGTCGGCACCGGCACCTCGATCGTCTCCGGCGAGGGCCTGATCGCCACCGCCGGAGCCGTCGACACCCACGTCCATCTGCTGTCGCCGCGCGTCATGGAGGCCTCGCTCGCCTCCGGCGTCACCACGATCATCGGCCAGGAGTTCGGGCCGGTGTGGGGCGTGGGCGTCAACTCGCCCTGGGCGCTGCGGCACGCGTTCAACGCGTTCGACGCCTGGCCCGTCAACATCGGCTTCCTCGGACGCGGTTCGTCCTCCCACGAGGCACCGCTGACCGAGGCGCTGGCCGAGGGCGGCGCCTGCGGCTTCAAGGTGCACGAGGACATGGGCGCCCACACCCGCGCCCTGGACACCGCCCTGCGCGTCGCCGAGGAGCACGACGTGCAGGTCGCCCTGCACAGCGACGGCCTGAACGAGTGCCTGTCCGTCGAGGACACCCTCCGGGTCCTGGAGGGCCGCACGATCCACGCCTTCCACATCGAGGGCTGCGGCGGCGGACACGTGCCCAACGTGCTGAAGATGGCGGGCGTGCCGAACGTCATCGGCTCCTCCACCAACCCCACCCTGCCGTTCGGCCGGGACGCGGTCGCCGAGCACTACGGCATGATCGTCTCCGTCCACGACCTCAAGACCGACCTGCCCGGTGACGCCGCCATGGCCCGCGACCGCATCCGCGCCGGGACCATGGGCGCCGAGGACGTCCTGCACGACCTGGGCGCGATCGGCATCACCTCGTCCGACGCGCAGGGCATGGGCCGCGCGGGCGAGACCGTTCGCCGCACCTTCGCCATGGCCGGGAAGATGAAGGCCGAACTCGGCGGCCCGGACACCGACCACGACAACGAGCGCGTGCTGCGCTACATGGCCAAGCTGACCATCAACCCGGCCATCGCGCACGGCCTGGCCCACGAGGTCGGCTCCATCGAGACCGGCAAGCTCGCCGACATCGTGCTGTGGCGGCCGGAGTACTTCGGTGCCAAGCCGCAGCTCGTGCTCAAGGCGGGCTTCCCGGCGTACGGCGTGACCGGCGACCCGGGCGCCGCCACCGACACCTGCGAACCCCTCGTGCTCGGCCCGCAGTTCGGCGCGCACGGCGCCACCCCCGCCGACATCTCCGTCGCCTTCGTCGCCCGGGCCGCCCTCGACCAGGGCGGCGACACCATGCCCACCCGCCGCCGCCGGGTCGCCGTGCGCGGCACCCGCGGCATCGGACCGGCCGACCTGCGCCTGAACTCCCGTGTCGGAGCCGTCGACGTCGACCAGCGCACGGGCCTGGTGACGCTGGACGGGGAGCCGCTGCGCTCCGAGCCCGCCGACTCGGTCTCCCTCAACCGCCTCTACTTCCTCTGATCCCGCTAGGACTCCCGATGACCTTCCGCATGCCCCCCGAGTGGGCCCCGCACGAGCGCACCTGGATGGCCTGGCCCGGCCCCAACCCGACCTTCACCACCGACGGGGAGCTGGCCGAGGCGCGCGCGGCCTGGGCCTCCGTGGCCCGCGCGGTACGCCGCTTCGAGCCGGTGACGATGGTGCACGGGCCCGGCCAGGGCGACTCGGCGCGCGAGCTGCTCGGCCCGGACGTCGACCTGGTGGAGCGCGAGCTGGACGACGCGTGGATGCGCGACATCGGCCCCACCTTCGTGACGGACGGACAGGGCCGGCTCGCGGCCGTGGACTGGGTGTTCAACGGCTGGGGCGCCCAGGACTGGGCCCGCTGGGAGCACGACTCCAAGATCGCCCGCCATGTCGCGGACCTCGCCGGGGTCCCGGTGCTGAGCAGCACCCTCGTCAACGAGGGGGGCGCGATCCACGTCGACGGCGAGGGCACCGTCCTGCTGACCGACACCGTCCAGCTCGGCTCCGGCCGCAATCCCGGCTGGACCCGCGAGCAGGTCGAGGCGGAGATCCACGCCAAGCTCGGCACCACCAAGGCGATCTGGCTCCCGCACGGTCTGGCCGGCGACTACGGCACGTACGGCACCCAGGGCCATGTCGACATCGTCGCGGCCTTCGCGCGGCCGGGCACCGTCGTCGTGCACAGCCAGCGCGACCCGGCCCACCCGGACCACGTGCGCTCCCGGACGTACCTGGAGATCCTGCGCGGCGAGACCGACGCCCGGGGCCGCCCCCTGGAGGTCGTGGAGATCCCCGCCCCCACGGTCCTCAAGGACGAGGAGGGCGACTGGGTCGACTACTCGTACATCAACCACTACCTGTGCAACGGCGGCGTGGTGCTCTGCGGCTTCGACGACCCGAACGACGAGATCGCGGCGGGCATCTTCCGCCGCCTCTTCCCCGAGCGGACGGTGACCCTGGTGGACGCCCGGCAGATCTTCGCGGGCGGGGGCGGCATCCACTGCATCACCCAGCAGCAGCCGAGGACCCGGTGACGGCCCGGGTCGGGTAGAACATACGGGTGAACGTCCTGGTCTGCGCGGCATGCGGCCGCCCTCTCACCGAGCCGGTGCGGCTGCTGCCCGAACTGCCCGAGCGCCCGGGGCGCGACGGCCCGCCGACTCCCGACGGGTCGCGGCAGGCCCCGCCGACCGTGCCGCGCGGCACGTACGCGGTGGACCCGGAGCCGTGCGGGGCGCCGTTCGTGCCGCACCCCGACCCCGAGTGGTGCGGGAACGCGGTCCCCGGGGTCTGCGTGTCGGACCCCGACGGGCCGGGCTGCCTGATGTCCGCCGGGCCGCGCGACACCCTGGTCGTCCACCCCGAGGACACCCGCGGCCACCTCCTGGGCAACCCCGGCGTCCATGAGGTCGGGTGCTGCGGGAGGCCCGGGCGCGGAGGGCCGAACGAGGTGTGCGGCGGCTGCGGCGTCCCCGTGGCCACCGAGTTCAGCGAGTGCTACGGCCCGTACGAGACGCACTTCCTGCCCGACGCCGTCCGGGTCGAGGCCGCCCCGTGAGCAGCCGCCGCCGCACCCCGGCACCGCCCCGCGAGGAACTGCTCGCCGCGGCCATGGAGATGATCGCCGAGCGCGGCCTGGAGAAACTGACCATGGCCGCGCTCGGCCGCGAGGTCGGCATGAGCAGCGGCCACCTCCTGTACTACTTCCGCACCAAGGACGAACTGCTGCTGCAGACCCTGGAGTGGAGCGAGGGCCGCCTCGGCGCCGAGCGCGGCCGGCTGCTCGCCCGCCCCGCACCGGCCCGCGCACGCCTGGACGCGTACGTGGACCTGTACGTCCCCGACGGCCACCGCGACCCGCACTGGACACTCTGGCTGGAGGTCTGGAACCGCTCGCAGAACGCCGACGACGACGCCCGCGAGCGGCAGGCCGCCATCGAGGGCGCCTGGCACCGCGACCTGGTCGCCCTGCTCGCGGAGGGCGTCTCGCGCGGCGAGTTCCGCCCCGTCGACCCCGACCGCTTCGCCGCCCGGCTGCGGGCGCTGCTCGACGGCTTCTCCATCCACGTCGCCATCGGCCTGCGCGGCACCGACCGGGCGCAGATCCTCGGCCACGTACGCGAGTTCCTCGACCAGAACCTCCTCCCGGACGGCTGAACCCTGCCCGGGTCGTCCGGGAGGCACGACTGCGGCGAGTGATCATGGGCTCGCATACTGAGACACCCGTGAGCGCGGGGGCGCGGCTGTGCCAGACTGCCTCCGTGCTCTCGTTCGCCATGATTATTGGCAGCAGGCGCGCCGGTCCGCAGTGACCGCCTCGTACGACCCGGTACGGGCGGACACCGTCGTCCTCGACCCGCGCGCAGACCTCTCGCACCCGCGAGAGGTTTTTCGTTTTCCCGGCCCACCCGCAGCCGGGAGGAGAGCGCGAGGGATCATAGAAGGACGGTGGAGCCGGTCATTCCGGTAGACCGAGATCCAACACAGGAGCCTTCACGACCATGACGGAAACCAGCGAGCTCGACGACTCGTTCCACGTCTTCGACACCACCCTGCGCGACGGCGCCCAGCGCGAGGGCATCAACCTCACGGTCGCGGACAAGCTGGCCATCGCACGGCACCTGGACGAGTTCGGCGTCGGCTTCATCGAGGGCGGCTGGCCCGGCGCCAACCCGCGGGACACCGAGTTCTTCGCCCGGGCCCAGCAGGAGATCGACTTCCAGCACGCCCAGCTCGTCGCCTTCGGCTCCACCCGCCGCGCCGGCACCACCGCCGCCGCGGACCCGCAGGTCAAGGCGCTCCTCGACGCCGGCGCCCCGGTGATCACCCTGGTCGCGAAGTCCCACGACCGCCATGTCGAGCTGGCCCTGCGCACCACGCTCGACGAGAACCTGGAGATGGTCCGCGACACCGTCGCCCACCTCAAGGCCCAGGGCCGCCGCGTCTTCGTCGACTGCGAGCACTTCTTCGACGGCTACCGCGCGAACCCCGAGTACGCCAAGTCGGTCGTCCGCGCGGCGTCGGAGGCCGGCGCCGACGTCGTCGTCCTGTGCGACACCAACGGCGGCATGCTCCCCGCCCAGATCCAGGCCGTCGTCGCCACCGTCCTCGCCGACACCGGCGCCCGGCTCGGCATCCACGCCCAGGACGACACCGGCTGCGCCGTCGCCAACACCCTCGCCGCCGTCGACGCGGGCGCCACCCACGTCCAGTGCACCGCCAACGGCTACGGCGAGCGCGTCGGCAACGCCAACCTGTTCCCCGTCGTGGCCGCGCTGGAGCTGAAGTACGGCAAGAAGGTGCTGCCCGAGGGCAAGCTGCGCGAGATGACCCGGATCTCGCACGCCATCGCCGAGGTCGTCAACCTCACCCCGTCCACGCACCAGCCGTACGTCGGCCTCTCCGCGTTCGCGCACAAGGCGGGCCTGCACGCCTCCGCCATCAAGGTCGACCCCGACCTCTACCAGCACATCGACCCCGAGCAGGTCGGCAACACCATGCGGATGCTGGTCTCCGACATGGCGGGCCGGGCGTCGGTGGAGCTGAAGGGCAAGGAGCTGGGCATCGACCTCGGCGGCGACCGCGAACTGGTCGGCCGGGTGGTGGAACGCGTCAAGGAACGCGAACTCGAGGGCTACACCTACGAGGCCGCGGACGCCTCCTTCGAACTCCTGCTGCGCACCGAGGTCCAGGGCAAGCCGCTGCGCTACTTCGAGGTCGAGTCCTGGCGGGCCATCGTCGAGGACCGCCCCGACGGCACCCACGCCAACGAGGCCACCGTCAAGCTGTGGGCCAAGGGCGAGCGGATCGTCGCCACCGCGGAGGGCAACGGCCCGGTCAACGCCCTCGACCGGGCCCTGCGCGTCGCCCTGGAGAAGATCTACCCGCAGCTCGCCCAGCTGGAGCTGGTCGACTACAAGGTCCGCATCCTGGAGGGCAAGCACGGCACCCAGTCCACCACCCGCGTCCTGATCTCCACCTCCGACGGCACCGGCGAGTGGTCCACGGTCGGCGTGGCGGAGAACGTCATCGCCGCGTCCTGGCAGGCGCTGGAGGACGCGTACACGTACGGACTGCTGCGCGCGGGGGTGCGGCCGGCGGAGTGAGCGGACGCGGGTCCGCCTCCTCGCGGGCGGTGCCCGTCCCGCTCAGCGCGGGCTCCGAGTCATGAACACCGCTCGGACCTACCGGACGGCCACCGCCTGGCAGCAGCTGACCCAGTGGCTGCGTGAGAGCACGCCCCCACCTCGCACGCGTCGATTCTGCCCCCGGCGGCCCAGGCCGAGACCGAGGAGGCGGAAGGCCACCTCCGGCAGCACGCCGGGTACGGCTTCCCGCCCGAGCCGGTCGCCCTGTCGCGGCTGGCCGGCGGGGTGCGGCAGATCGACATCGACGAGTACGACGAAGAGGGCGAGGTGGCCACCGGGCGGTTGCTGTCGCACGGGCTGCTGCTCGGCCCCGCCCAGTGGGTCCGGCGGCGGCCGGCCGGGCTCGACCACCAGGGCAGGGACCACTGGGACGGCGCGCAGTGGGCCGCCCCCGTCGGCAACTACGCGGAGGCCACCGCCACCGGCCTGTACCTGTCGGCGGCCGGCCTCGGGAGGTGGAGCGGCTACGAGGGCATGGTCATGGAAGAGCCGCTGTATCCGTCGCTCGCCGCCTATCTGGAAGCCGTCGGCCGCACGCTCCGGGATGGCCCGGGGGACCTCATGGGCGCAGAGGTACCCGGCATCGTGTACGGCTGCCTCGTCCGGGACGATCCGCACAGCCCACGACTGGACGAGACCTTCGCCGACTGGCGGCCGGTGCACCAGGGACGCGCGGAGCGCCACGGCTTCCAGGCCCCGCCCCTGTACAGGCTCTATATCCATGTTTGCCTGTTTCGGGTAGCTTCGATGGTATGAGGGCCGCGAGGATGCGTACCTTGGTACGCCTGCTGATCGTGCCGGTCATCGCCGCACTGGCGGTGCTGTCGGCCGGTGCGCCCGGAGCGCACGCGGCCACCGACCTCTCCCAGGTCGCCCAGGCCCTGCGGGAGAGCCCCGTCTACGTCGACCCGGCCGCCTCCGGCGTGCTGTCCGAGGCGGACGCCGAAGCGCTCGCGGACAAGATCGAGGACGCGGACAAGCCCGTCTTCGTGGCGGTTCTCCCCGCCGACCAGCCGACCGAGAACCTGTTCCGCAACCTCCGCACCGAGACCGGCATCACCGGCCTGTACGGCGTCCTGCTCGGCGACCGCTTCGACGCGCGTGCCGACAGCACCGTGCTGAGCCGCCAGGGCGTGTCCAACCTGGTCACGGCCGTGCAGGACGCGGGCGACCCCAAGGCCCAGCTGAACGACTTCGTCGACGGCGCCCTGCGCGGCGGCGTCG
>NZ_MUND01000018.1:33490-33941 GCF_002154375.1 Streptomyces glaucescens
CCGCCGCAACCGGCGTCGCCACCTGGAGGAGCAGCGGGCGGCCCTGGAGAAGCTGCGCGTGGTCGTCGACGAGGACATCACCGCGTACGGCGAGGCACTGGACCGCCTCGACTTCCGGCCCGGCGAACCCGGCGCCGACGACGCGATGCGCGCCGACTACGAGCACGCCCTCGACGCCTACGAGACGGCGAAGACCCGGATGGCGGCCGCGCGGCTACCGGAGGACGTGCGGCCGGTCACCGAGGCCCTGGAGGACGGCCGCTTCGCCCTCGCCCGGCTCGCGGCCCGCCGGGAGGGCCGGCCGCTGCCGGAACGCCGGCCGCCGTGCTTCTTCGACCCCCGGCACGGCCCGTCCGCGGCCGACGTCATCTGGACGCCGGAGGGCGGGGCCACCCGCGAGGTGCCGGTCTGCGCGGCCGACCGGGCCCGGCTCGCCGACGGCCTCGACCCC
>NZ_MUND01000180.1 GCF_002154375.1 Streptomyces glaucescens
GACAGCGGGTACCCCATCGCTGCGCGATGGGCAAGCGAACCCCCGCGCTGCGCGCGGGGGTTGCGCTCCCGCTCCGCGTGAGCGCTGCTGCTCGCTGCGCGAGCAGCCCACCCGCCTTGCTGCGCAAGGCGGGTGACGCTCCGTCCGCTGCGCTCCCGGAGCTGCGGGACCTTCGGTCCCGCATGGGGTGGCCTCCGCTGCGCTCCAGCCACCCGGGGCGCTGCGCGCCCTGGAGGCCGGCCCCGCTGCGCGGGGCGGCCAGCGGGCCTGCGGCCCGAGCAGCGAGAGGGGGGTGGCTGGGGGTTCTACTCGGGCTGGGTGACGGTCAGGGCCCAGCGGACACTGTCGTCCGAGGCGTCAACGTCCACGGTGAAGGAACCTCGCTGCACGACCCCGGGATCCATGGTCACTGAGCCCACACTCACGCCGTCGGCAGGACAGTCCACCGAAAACTCGGCCACCTGTGCCTGCTGCGACTCCATCGTCACCGCCACACTGCCTCCACCCTCACAGGCCACCGTGAGCACGGTCGGCAGCCCTTCCCATGCACCACCAACGCGACCCCGGCATCCCCCGTCCACTCCGGCACCCACACCAGCCCCTCAGGCCCTGGATGAGGAAGAAGACCGCCATCCGCCGCGGCCGGCACCGCTCCTACGCCCACCGCCCCGAAAGCCGCCAACAACGCCACTGCCACAGTCCTGCGTGCACTCATACGCCTGCCCCTCCTGATGGCCTTTCATGACCAGGGCAGTGTCACGCACGGCAAGACCGTCACGCATGAGTACTAGAACTCATGACATCCAGACGCGACCGTGAAGCAGAACCAGCTCCCGGTACCCCCTCGTGCCAGGCCTGTGGGGCATGCCGAGCGGTGACTGGCTCACAGCCAAAGGTTGAGGCACAGAAACACGATGAGACACGGGCCGCAGGTGGTACTGCCTTGCCGGCATCGGGTCAGGCATGCGCGCGGCGTGGTGCAGTGGTCCTCCGTGATGTGGCGTGGTGCGCGGGACGTCGCGGGCCTGTGGCTTGGAGGCGTTGTAGCCACAGGGAGGTTGTGAGCAGGAGACTGCTGAAGACGGCCAGGAGGAGGGCGGACACCCACATCTGTCGGCTGCCGGGCGACTGCCAGCCTGTCCAGGCGGTCAATACCGCCCACAGCAGGACGCCCCCTGTGTAGAAGGCGCGGACCCGGCGCAGCTGCCGCACGGCCCGCAGGGACTTGACGCGATCAGTTGTGGATGCCATGCCGGCCCGTGTACCCCAGTGCACGCTGTTCAACGGAGCGGGTTGCTCGGGTTCGCCCTTCCGGTCGCTTCTCGTTCTTACTGCCGGGTCCGTTCTTCGAAGTCGCGTCGCACTCCCCCGCCTTCGTCTTCGACCAGGCCCGCATCGTCAGGGAAGTCCAAAACGGTGCCGCAGTGCCTGCACAGCCTCCCGTCTTCGGCCGGTGTGCCACATGCCTTGCAGAACCGGTTGCCTATCTCTTCTTCGGTCTTGTGTGTCATGGCGCTCCCCTGCAGTCGGGTAATGAGAGAAGCGGGGTACCCATCGGGTCGGCGATGATTCACCGATCGATGGTGCTTCATTTTTGTCGTGCGATAGAGTCTGGAACAGGAGACGTCACCTGTTCTCAGGTTAGAGGGTGGCTGTCGCGTGATCTGGCGTGCTGGATCCGGAGGGTTCTCCCTGTGCTCCGGGACGTGGTTGCCATGGCCAAGGTGCCTCGTTGGCGTGGGTGTTGTTGCGGTGTGCCCGAGGGCGGCTTTTGGTGCGGCCTGGGGGAAAAGGAGACGGAATGGCGATGAAGGAGCTTCGTCCTCACCAGCGGGAAGCCGTGGACGCCGTACTCCGGGCCCTCGAATTCCCTGCAAGATCCACTGTGTCTGAGCGGGGACTCCGCACTCAGGTGGTCATGGCAACCGGGTCGGGCAAGAGCCTCGTGGCTGCCCGGAGCGCCGAGGAGCTCGGAGCGGGCCGTGTGCTGGTACTCGTGCCCTCGCTGGATCTGCTCGCCCAGACCGAGACCGCGTGGCGTGAAGCAGGCCGCACCGGGCCGGTGATCGGGGTCTCGTCCCTGCGGGGCGAGGAGGTGTCCTTCCCCAACACCACGGATGTCGACGAGCTGGTCGACTGGGTGCGGCCGTTCGACAAGGTCACCGTGTTCGCCACGTACGCCTCTCTCGGCATGGGCACGCTGGAGCGCGCCCATGCCGCGGGCCTGCCGGGGTGGGACCTGATCGTGGTCGATGAGGCGCACCGGACGTCGGGGCGGATCGGAAAGCCATGGGCGGTCGTTCACGACAACACCCCTATCCCCGCCCTGCGGCGCCTGTACATGACCGCCACACCCCGGCTGTGGCAGCTCGACGAGGAGGGCAGGCAGGGCGCGCCGGGTGAGCTGGTCGCGTCGATGGAAGACGATCCGGAGGGGCCGTTCGGCGCCCGGTGCTACACGCTGACGCTGTCGGAGGCGATCGACCGGGGGATCTGCGCGCCGTATCAGGTGGTGTGTGTAGACATCACCGACACCCAGCTCCAGGCCGCCCAGCTCCTCGGCGCCGACGCACGGTCCGAGGAGGTGCGCGGGGCACGGCTGGCCGCACTCCAGACGGCGCTGGTGAAGGCATCGGCCGAGGAAGGCTTCCGCAGGACGCTCGTCTTCCACCACATGGTGAAAGAGGCCGAGGCCTTCGCGGCTGGCCTGCCGGACGTCGCCGAGCGGCTGCACACCGGTGACCCGGGGCTGTACCCGGGCACCGTCTGGGCTGAGTGGCTGTGCGGGGAGCACAAGCCAGGCCACCGGCGGCGGGTACTCGCTGAGTTCGCCGACGGCATCGCCGGCGACGGCACCGTTGTGGAGAAGACCTTCCTGAGCAGTGTTCGCATCCTCGGCGAAGGCGTCGACACATCCCGCTGCGACTCCGTGTACTTCGCGGACGTACGCGGCTCCATGCCCGACCTCGTCCAGGCCGTCGGCCGGGCGCTGCGCATGCAGCCCGGTGAGGGCAAGGTCGCCTCTCTCGTGGTTCCGGTCCTGCTTGGGCCCGGGGAGACGCCGAACAACATGCTCACCAGCAGGGCGTACGGCGGGCTCGCCAAGCTGCTGGAGGCGCTCCGGGCGCATGATGCCCGGGTGGTGGAGCAGCTCGCCGAGCCCCAGGCGCCAAGCCGTGTCAGAGGCGTCCAGACCCGCAGCGAGGGTGAGGAGGGTCAAGGCGAGGGAGCCGGCAGCGACCGAAGCGACCGACTCTCGATGCCGGCCCGGCAGCTGCTGAAGTTCTCCAGCCCGCGCGACCCCGCCACGCTGGCCGCGTTCATCAACCTGCGCGTCCTCAACCCTGAACACGCGCACTGGCGGCGCGGCATCGAGGCCGCCGTCGTCTACCACCGGCTCCACGGCGACCTCAAGGTCCCCTTCACCTACCGCGTCCCCGGCCGCGGAGAGCAGAAGGAGCAGGCGGCGGAGGCCGAGGGTTGGCCGGCTGCGCTCGCCGGATTCCCGCTCGGGCAGTGGATCGCCGACGCCCGCCGCTTCCACGCCCGCGGAGACATGGACGCCGACCGCATCGCACAGCTCGACAAGCTCGGCATGATCTGGTCGCACTACGACGTCGCATGGGAAGAGGGCCTCACAGCCGCACGCGGGTGGGCAGCCGAAGCGGGCCACCTCCTGGCCCCGACCGACGCCACCTACCAGGGCTACCCGGTGGGCATCTGGCTGAAGAACCAGCGGGCCGCCGCCCGCAAGGCCGCCGAGAACGAGCAGCGGCGCGCCCAGGGCCTGCCCGTCCCGTCAGCGGCCGGGGCACTGCCGGACGAGCGGCGCGAGCAGCTGGAGGACATCGACCCCGCCTGGTGCCCGGCCTGGTCCGTGGAATGGCAGCGCGCCTTCCACCTCACCCGGCAGCACCTGGAAGCCGGCGGCACGCTGCCCACGTCGCCGGGCGACGTCGTGCATCAGGGTGAGGACCTCGGACGGTGGGTAAGGGCACAGCGCCACGGGTGGGACAAGCTCACCGGCGTCCAGCAGTGGATGCTGGAGCACATCCTCGGCATCACACCCGCTAGCGAGGACGAGAAACCCAGGCCGCGGACCAGCCAAGCCGACAAATGGGCTCTCAACTACCAGGCCGCCAAGCAGTTCTACGAGCGCGAGGGGCACCTGCGCGTCCCCCGCAAACACACCGAAACGATCGTCATCAGCAGCGGCGACAGGACCGGCGGCAGCAGCGAGAGGCAGCAGGTGCGGGAACTGAAACTGGGCGCATGGATCAACAACCAACGCAGCCGAGCCGCCACCCTGCCACCCGAACGGGTGGAGCTGCTGTCCGCGATCGGCATGCGCTGGGCATGAGGTGCGGATGGGAAGCGGGGCCGGGACAGGATGAGCTGGCCCAGCGCCGATGGTTCACGGCAGCCAGGCACCCATGCGCTGTGCGGATCACGCGGCCAGCCCTCGCCGACACGTAGCTGGCGGGTTTACCGAACAGCGGTCGGAGAGGGCCCTGATGCTCGCGTAGGAGCGACGCCTCCCGTCGCCCGCTGAATCGGACGACTGCACCTGGAGCATGCGACGACATCGTGGACGGCCGGGCGAAGCCCTGGCTCGGCGAGATCGAAACCATCCACGACCGCGACAGCTCAACCAGCCACGGCATCGCCCGGCCTGCCGCAGTCCGCAAGAGCCTCGGCGGCCCGGCTCCGGTATGCACGGAAACGGCGCAGGTACGACCGTGCCAGAGGGCCCGGCGGAACCCCCCGGGCGAAGGCTTGCATGTTGCGTTCGCCCGCGTTGTAGCCCAAGGCGAGGAGTTCGTCGCGGGTGTAGCGGCGCACGTGCCGCTTTGGAAGGCTCCGGTTGAGGTCCTTGAGGTGCAGGGCCGCCGCGTGGATGGCGAAAGTGGGATCGTCGCGAAGGTCTTGCCACCGCTCCGACAGGTCGTGCGTTCGCCGAACCCGCTCGAACGTCGCACGGTGCATGTTGGCCACTCCGTAGGCCGCCTCGGGCTTCCACCACTGCCATAGCCGCTCCAGCAGCGGATGGTGCGGCTTGTACGCCTCATTGTGGAGCACGGTCATCACGAGCAGGGGCGACACTGCGGCCTCCTCCGCGCTGCGCACCACATATGCAGCGTAGTCGGCTGGATCGTAGCCACCGGGCCGCAACGGTGGCGTCCGAACGCCTCCGCGGTCCGCTGGTTGCGACTGTTGCTTCGACGCCGCCGTCGGCCACTTGGCCATCCCCACTCACCTCTCCCCTGCCGCCTGCCCCCGCCTGAACAGCAGGGACGTCTTGCCATCCCGAGGTGCGCGTGCCCGCGCGGACCGGCCTCAATCCAGCACACCGGACCGCCGATCCGCATCCCCCAGCCCGTGCGCGCCGCCACGACATAACAATCCGCTGCACTCACAGGTCACATCACGAAGCGCCCCGATGCCGTCCGGCATCCAGCCAACGAGTCGCTGCCCCACCCCGCAGCTTGACCCGCAGGCGAACCCATCCGCCAACGGCACTCGAACACAGGCGCGCCGGCCCGCCCATCGCATGCCCTCCCCCGGCCACCAGGCCGCCGTACCTGCGCGCCCGGACCGGCTGCGCCGTCTCGCCCAGCGTCTGCGCCTCCTCGCCGCCCGCATGCGGGCCATCGCTTGGAAGCTGGTGAAGCTGTCGGGCGAGGAGTTCGTCAAGTGCTTCGCCAACTAGGTTCTGTCTCTTTGGT
>NZ_MUND01000181.1:0-20202 GCF_002154375.1 Streptomyces glaucescens
TTCGATTCTCGTCACCCGCTCTTCTTGAAGCCCCAGGTCAGTGGCCCTGGGGCTTGCTAATTGATCAGCCGTCGCTGCGTTTCTCGGGCCTCCCGCCGTCGACGATTGGGCACGCGGAGGACACGAGTTCCTTGAGGCGGCAAGCCCTCCGCATCGCAACAGGGCGCTGACCTGCTCTTTGACGTAGCTGAGCGAGAGATTCGAACGGCCGGGCCCTCAGCCCGCCGTTCCCGGACAACGCCAGACACTCGTCCCACACCGCACCACGTCGTGGGTGGATGCAAATCTCTTGCGGGGGCGGGCGCTTGACCGCGAAGGAGCCTGCATCAGAGCGGGAGGTCGCCAGGGAGTACCCGAGCGGCCTCCTACCCGCTTCGATCGTCGGCCTCGTGGCGACTGCAGCTACGACGCTGACGTCCCCAGCCGTTTTGCGCAGCGTGACCAAGCTCACCGACGTTACCGGCGATGCCGTACCTGCAGACGACGACCACCCTGGCCGCGGGCGACCAAGTCAGGGACGGCGGGGCGGAGGACATCCTGGGCAGAGCAGGGCTCATGTGCAGGGGCCTGGCCGCCCCCTGAGCCAGGCCCGTCCGTTGAAGCCCCAGCACGTTGCGTGGTCAGGTCCGTCCCTGCCGTAGATGGCGGGAAGCGGCGAGGCAGGAGGACAGCCAAGTCGCCTCCTCGCGGTTGATGATCAGATCCGCAACGGTGATCATCCCGTCCATCGGGCCGTCGAGCCGAATCGAGTGGTCACCGACGAGGAACATCTTCCAGTCCGCGTCGCTGTGCCAGAGCCGAGCGGTCTTCTCGCCCCGACGCTGGGCGAACACGAGTTCCTCTCCGTACTCGTTCATGAAGTATCCGACGTAGTCCTTGTCGGTGATCTCACCGCCGCATAAGCGGGCCAGGAGCGGTTCGATCGCGGGTGGTGTGTCGGTCATGCGGCGGACTCCTCGTCCGGGTCGGGGTCTGCGTCCTGCCGTGCCGATGACAGGGCCAGCATGCGGGAGGCTGAATCCAGCAGGGTCTCGTATGTGATCACTTCTATGCGCGCCTGGTGTGCGTTGTAGGTTCGCAGCGTCTCCGCGATCTCCTGGGAGGTGACGTCCCCGGTCACGTACCGCGGGTGTCCAATCACGACCGTCGCCGACGCCCGGCGGGTGTCGACTCCGTGCTCGGCCAGGATGCTCGGGCGGTTCTCGTCCATGGCCCGGAGGTAGTTCTGCGCCTGGGAGACCGCGCGGTGCGCCAGGGCACCCAACATGAGGTGGCCGGAGCGTCGTATGACCAGGTCCTTGATGTTGGCGCGCTTGAGCTCCACCACGTGCAGGGAGCCGTCGCCGCGCAGGAGGGGGATGTCGAGGATGGCGTCCGGGGTGTACTGCCGGCGTGCCAGCTCGGCCACGTAGGCCCCGCCGAAGATCCATTCCTGGTTCTTCAGACAGCCATGGAGGGCACTCTCGGAGCTGTCCGGGTCCTCCACCGCGGTACGCAGGGCCGCCAGGCCGACCTGCCTGGCCCGCAGTTCGAGCAACTGGGCCAGCATACCGGCGTCGACATCGGCCAGGACGTCGCTCATCATCCGGGCGGCCTCAGCGGAGGCGGGCCGGGGCAGGTTGCGGAGGATTATCTCCATGTGTCCGTATTCCTGGAGTCGCCTCGCCTCCTTGGTGGAGAGCCGGATCCCGCCCTCGCCGTCCCCGAGGCCCAGGTAGTCGACGGACTGGGCTATGCCGCGAAAGAAGTCACGGGCGTCGGCGGCGCTTGCGCCGGGCTTGTCGCGGCACAGGACGTCAAGGGCGGCGACCGCCCTGTCCGCACCCAGTGCGGCCATCCTGCGCATGTGTTTCTCGCTGCGCTGTCGGGCTTCGTCGTCGTAGTAGTTCTCAAGGATGTCAAGGAACAGTTGGCCTCCGGCATAAGCGGCGAAGCGCTGAAAGCGCTGGGCGAATGCGAAGTCGCCCTGGAGGATGGCCTCTTGGGCCACGTCCTCCAAGGCGTTCACCAGCGGCCTGCCCTTGCCGTACGTCCCACCGAGGCCGCCCATGATGTGCAGCACCGCGTCGACGCGCTCCCGGACGCGCGCGTCCTCAGTCAGTTCCCGTGCCGTCTGGACCAGTTGCCAGAGCGTGAAGCCGGATCGAAATGTCGTCACGCGGGCACCCTAGGGCCGGCCACTGACAACCACGCGGCAGCAGTCTCTGTGCACGCGCGAAAGCGTTCCCCGACTGGACGTCCGACCGAGTCCGGCTCGACACCGTGCCCGTCCGAGAACGCACTCTGCCCACCACCCGTGCCCATAGCGTGCCCGTAAGAGCGGACAACCACGGCCAACAGCGGCGCGATCCGACCCGCACGACTGCGCGAGCAAATGCCATCTGCCCAGGTCATAGACATAGGGACGAGTCGAGCACCGTCGCTTCCCAAGCTGAGAGCGCGAGTTCGATTCTCGTCACCCGCTCCATGACTGAGGCCCAGGTCAGAGACCTGGGCCTTTTTGCCAGCCAGGCTCAGCCACGCGGACGGTCGATCCGGGTCAGTCGCTCTGCCGTTTGAGTTCGCGTACCGCCGCGGGCAGTGCGAGGCACAGGGCGAAGGAGGTCGCGAAGCCTCCTCCCCCTGCCAGAACGGCATCGGTGGAACCAACGCCTGACCGCATCACCAACAGGCTGACGAAGAGGCCGACCACCATGGAGCAGGCAACGTACAGTGCCAGCCACAGTTGCCACGTACGTGCGAAACGGCCTGTCGATTCGGGCATGGACGTAGATCCTTTCGAGGGTTACGGGCGGGGGGAGAGGGACGCGCGAGGGGTTCAGCGGTGGCAGGCCCTCACAGCGGCTCGACCGAGCCATGCAGCAGGTGTTCGGCGAGTTCGGCCCGTAGCCGGCCAAGTGCCGAGACGTACGAGGCATACGCGTCGGCGCGTCGGCCGAGCTCATCGAGAAGACGCACGCTCCGCCGCTGCTGCCCGATCGGCGGAAAGCGCACGGGAAGGTGGCCCAGAGCAGCAGAGCTCAGTGACGGGGCTGCCGTGGCCGCCGCGCGGTGGGACATCCACTCGCGCGAGTGCCGGAGGCCCAGGTAGGCATGGAGGTACTGAGGGTCGATCTCGGCATCCGGGCGTACGCGCAGCCGCGTCACGTTCGAGCTGAGCAGCCATCCGGTCTGCGTGCCGGACACCAGCGCGGGTCGTTGCTGCGCACCCGTGCGTACGCAGACGATGTCGTTCGGGAGCAACTCGAACCTCTTGAAGCGCTCGGCCGTCTCCCAGGGCACGCGGTCCCGGGGCTCGTCCGCGATCCTCCCGTCGACGAGATCCTGCGGGAAGACGAGCGGAACGCCGGCGTCCGCCGTGCGTGCCGCTGCTGGCAGGCGGGTGTACGACGGCCCGGGTCGGATTTCGCACAGGTCCTTGAGCACTGCCTCGTTCCAGCCGCCGGGTGCCGAACCCGTGCGATAGCCGTTCCCCGGTTCCCTCGCCCGCCGCTCCAGCAGAAGCAGCTCGTCCGTATGCCCCACCACCTCACCGGCTTCGAGCAGCTGGGCCGTGACGGGAGCAGCGCCGTACTTTCCACTCCCCAGGTAGTCGGCAGGGCGGAGTGAGCATCCTTCGTCGGCGACGACCTGGCGGGCCACGACGACAGCAGAGAAGCCTCTCTCAGCCGCACGCACCGCGTACTCGCCGTCCGGGCACTGCTCCCCGTCGAGCCATGGGCGGACCACGGCCGTGATCGCTTCGCGATCCGTGTCCCGCAGTACGCGTCGACGCCGGACCTTCGTCCCCAGCTCCTGGGCGTCGACGAACAGGATGCCTTCCCTCGCCGGATGCTCCGCTCGTCGCAGCACCCACAGGGACACCGGCACGGGTGTCGCGGAGAACAGATGGGACGGCATCGTGATGACACACTCCACGGCCCCTCCACGGACCAGGGCGCGGCGGATTTCGCGCTCGGCAGTGTTGACCGAGTTGCCCGCCTTGACCGGCATGACCACCACTGCGCGACCACCGGGTACCAGCGCGCCGAGGGCGTACTGCACCCAGGCAAAGTTGTCATTGCCCTGTGGCGGTGATCCGTACGGCCAGTCCCCTGTCCGGCGTCCGGGGCCGGGTGCGTCGCTCATGTTGAAGGGGGGGTTCGTCAGGACCACGTCGACACCGTGTTCGCGGTTCGTTGGCCACCGGTCGGACCGGGTGCTGGTCAGCTTCGGCCGGACACCGAGGTGGAGAAGGTACAGGCTCGCGACTGCTTGCAGCCGGCCGTCAAGGGTCTCGCCGTGCACGGTCCCCCGCGCGCCTCCGATGTGGCGGTGCGCAGCCGCCAGCATCTCTCCCCCTCTCATGTAGGGGTCGAGCACCGAGGTCCTCTGCCCCGGGGTCAGTACAAGTGCTGCGGACAACGAGGCCAGGCCCACCGGACTGCAGAACTCCGAACTCTGCAGCCCCTCCCGGGCGCTGAAGGACTCCCACACCAGTTGGAACGCGCCGACGCCTGTGCCTGCTGCCGTCCGCACTGCCGTGGTGAGGTCACCCCAGCTCCGTGGTTCCAGTTGCAGCAAGCTGCTGCGCATGTCGGTGCGGTCGCCGTTCCGGCGCAGCGCGTCCTGCGCCATGTCGCCGAGGCAACGGAGCAGCGATTGCACGTCTCGGGCCCCTTGGCCTGCCGACATGGCATGCTCGATGCGGCGCCATCGCCCCGGTTCCGCATGTCGTACGTACATCACGATGAGACAGAGATTCACGAAGTCCGCCATCGTCGCCGGGCCTCGGACGCGGTCCGCGAGTCGGCCCATCAGCTGATCGACGGCCTTCTCGTCCTCGGCCCCGATGCGCTGAGTGCGCTCCACGGCCTCCGATTCCGCAGCGGGACGGTCACCGCTGGTCCGGAGGAATCGGTCGGCGTAGGTGGTTCCCGCCTCCTCCCCTTCGAGTAACTGCGACCGGGGAATGATGCGGTTCATCAGCCACCGCGTGATCTCGGCCTCGTGGAAGAGCTCCGTATCGCCGGAGCGCACAGGGGCGGGAAAGTCTTTGTGCCGCCGAGCCCAGTTCGACACAGCCGGACGCTTCACGCCCGCACGCTCAGCGATCTGGTTTCGGGTGACAAGGCCGGTTCGTTCATCGTGCGCCAACTGCACGTCGTCTCCTGGTGGTTGGGCCAGTCGCACTTCCAGTGCGAGGACCGTACGAGGAGAGGGGCGTACGATCCAAACGCGCATTCACAGTGCTCGCTTACTCCGCCTCGGCCGGGAAGTGGGCAGCCCGCCCTGCGACGACGGCAGCAGAGACGGAAAAGCACGTGGAAGCGGGTCCTTGACGTTCCTGCGACCGGGCTCCCTGCTGAGAGCCAACGATTATGGGACTTAACAGAAGTCTCAGGAGGTTCCTCGCGCGCTGTTCCGAGGTTCGAGAGCTGGGTGATGCCGAGGGGCTCGGCGAGCTTCTCGACCCGGCGGGTGAAGACGCCGGGAAGACGTGCGCTGGGCACGTCCGGGATCCGGCCCTGCTCGGTGCGGCGACGGTGTCAGTCAACGCGATCGCCCCGACCAGACGTCGCTGACCTATCGTGTCCTGCGTTGCGGAAGACGTCGGCCTCAGCGGACATCAGCGCGTCGGCGAGCGTCCTGACCATCGCGCGCAGCGGGTCAGGACCGGCCACGGCGAGTCAGAGCGCTGATCACCGGAGTCAGCGGCCGGCGTACCACCGTCGGCGTCCTGCTGGGTCACGCCGCCGGCGGATCCTCCGCCTGGTCCGGCACTGGCCCTTCACCGGCACCAGCCACTCCACCGCCGCCCTCGAACGGCTCGCGCTCCTGCCGAACCCGGGCTGACCAGCGGATTCAACCGCCCCTACGGCAGCCCCTCACGACCCGGAAGACACCCCTGTCAGGCGACAAAGGCACGTCAGACGACGTCGCGGATGTTGTGCTCGGTCAGGTCGGATGCGTGCCGGGCGACAGTGCTGTAGTCGGCATCGTCGTGGAGGACAGTCAGGCCGTGGTGGGCGGCAGTGGCTGCGATGACAAGGTCTACTGCCGAGGCACTGCGGTGCTCCCCGGCCTGAGCCATACGGTGTTGCACCGCGCTGATCCAACGCGCTGCGTCCTTCGGCACCGCCGCGTCGGGACAGAGGTCGGAGAACATTTCCGCGATCTCGTCGCACTCGCGGCCATTCCGGGCGTTGTACAGGAACTCGGTGCGTTGCACGTAGCTGGATGCGATGGCTCCGGCATCGATCGCGTCGTACCAGGCCGATTGCGGTTTCGGATCGCGGAGCAGCCTGACCAGGCCGGACGTGTCGAGCAGGTAGATCACCGGCTGCGCTTCTCCGCCCGGTGCAGGCGCTCGGCATCCTCGACGGCACCCCACTCACGGGCACGCTCGAAGTGACGGCTGATGCGCGCCGCACGCTCCTGCTGCTCGGCGTAGAAATTCAGAGCGAGATTGACCGCCTCCTTCTTGGTCCGGACACGGGCCAGAGCCATGGCGCGCTCCAGGGCGTCGTCGATGTCGATCTGGGTCACGGACATACCGCACCTCCCAGGCAATGTTGGTGATGTACATAGAAGAATGCGTCACCAACATCGACCGTTCCACATGTCGGCTCCCGGTGTATGCAGTCGTGACGGGCCCTCCAGGTCAGCCCCGGAGACGAGGCGGCCCGTCCGGTGCACCGTTGCGCGCCGTGCGGCCCGGCTGCTGGTCGCGCCCGTGCCCACAGTTCGCCGGTGTGGTGCTGCGCACGCTCGGCGCGCACGAGGTCGCCCAGCCCGATCCCCTCACCACCCCACCTCGACCCCGCCATCAGTACGCCACCCGAAGCGGGGCGCCGCCTCGGTACCGACACTCACCGTGCGGCCTCGCTCCGCCCCCTGCCGACTGGCGGTACGGCGCTGTATATACTTGATGACAGCTTGTATATCCATGGAGGTGCATACGATGACGCGCACCGTGATCGATCTCGACGACCAGCTGGTCGCCGAGGTGGCCAAGGCTCTCGGTACCAGCACCAAGAAGGAGACGGTGAACACGGCGCTGCGCGAGGTGCTGGACAACCGGCGGCGGGCTCTCGCCCTCACCCGTCTACGGGCGGCAGCGGCCGAGGGCGCCTTCGATCTCGATCTGCTGGAGGACAAGGGGAACTACCGCCGGTGAACGCCGCGCAGTTCCTGATCGACACCAGCGCGCTCGCCCGGCTGCTGCGCGGCGATGCCGAACAGTACGGGTGGGACCAGGCGGCAGCAGCCGGGCTGATCGCCACCTGCCCCATCACCGAGCTGGAGTTCTTCTACAGCGCACGCTCCGCCGCCGACCGGGCACAGGGCATCGAGGACATCCGCATGATCTTCGGCTGGGTGCCGGTCGATGACCGCGCCTACGACCGTGCCTGGCAGGTCCAGGAGATCCTCACTCAGCGCGGACAGCACCGGAGTGCCGGAGCTGTCGACCTCGTGGTCGCCGCCACGGCCGAGTTGCAGGGACTGACCCTCCTGCACCGCGACCGGGACTTCGAGTGCATCGCCGCCGTCACCGGCCAGGCGCTTCAGTGGTACGGGCCGGACGCCGGCAAGTGATCCGGGGCACGTGCCGGCTGCACCGCCGGCGCGCGACCACCGTGCGGGCGGGGTGCCTTTGGCCGGGCTCGTCTCGGAATCGTCACAGCGCCCCGGCCCCCGTCCGGCCTCCGCATAGGCTGGAGCCGGTCAGTCCGTCAGCGTGAGAGGTCTGTGATGCCCGAGTTCCCCTCGGACCCCGCCATCGCACAGTTCGGCCCCCAGGGGCTGCGCCGTATCAGCGTGCCTGCCTCGTACGGGACCGTGCCGGCCTCGGCTCGCAGCCACCTCGCGCAGGTCGGTGTGCCGCTGCACGTCGGGCCGTACTTCATCGCGGCGGACGAGACCGACGGGCCCACCCTCGGGATGTACGCCGGCCACCGCGGCGTCGCCCTTCAGGGCGACTGGGCGGAGTGGGTGCGCATCGGCACCGACCGGCTGGCGCATCTGTGTGTCCGTACCGACGGCTCCGTGCAGGCCCTCTTCCTCGGTCGCGCCGAAGCCGCCCTGTACGTGAACTCGGACGTCGCCGCCTTCACCCACTGCGCCGCCGCCCTGGACCGCGCCCTCCCGGTGATCGCCGCCTCCGACGGGCTGCAGTCCGCCGCGGGGGCGTTCGCCGCGCTGGTCCAGGAGATCCGGCAGATCGACCCCGGGGCCGTCGCCGACCGGGAGAGCTGGTGGTCGCGGGTGCTGGACGACGTCCGCCACAGCCTCAACTTCCCCTTCTCGTCGGCCTTCGAGTACGTCGGCGAGGACGGCGCGAAGCAGATCGTCACCGCCCAGGCCGGTCCGGGCCGCCTGCACCCCGAGGAACAGCTGTGGCAGCGGCTCTCCTCCTCCGGAGTGGAGCCCGAGCAGGTCCGCCGTGTCTACTGCGAACTCGAACCGTGCATGATGCCGGGCCACTACTGCTCCGCCTGGCTCCAGGCCGTCCTCCCGCACGCCGAGTTCACCCACAGCTTCGACTACGGCGACACCGCGGAGTCCCGCGAGGAGGGCATCAAGGAACTCATCACCCACGCCGCGCAGCAGGCCCGGCAGTGACTCGCCGCCCCGGCGCCGAAGGAACGGAGGCGGGTTCGTGACCGCCGGCCCCGCCCCGCGCTGGTCCCGGCCCGCCTCCGGGCGGGAGCCCGCCGCGGCCGCCCTGCTCTCCTGGCTCGGCGACCCCCGCGCCCCGGGCCTCGCCGTGGTCACCGGCGCCGAGGGCAGCGGCAAGTCGCGGCTCCTCGCCTGGTTGATCGGCCACGGCACCCGGCCCGGCACGGTCAGCGAACGCCGCATCCACGGCTTCGTGCCGCTGCCCGGCCTGACCGCGACCACGGCCGCCTGGATGCTCGGCGAACAGTTGTCGATCGCCGCCCGTTCCCCGGGCGACCTGCTGGCCGCGCTGGCCGCCGACCGGCGCCGCACCGTCATCGCGCTGCCCGAGCTGCACTCCGCCGAGCAGCCCGGCTCCCTCGTCGACCTCGTCCTCGGCCTCGCCTCGCTGGAGCACGTCCGGGTCCTGGTCGAGGTCCGCTCCGGTACGGAATGGGCGCGGGCGCTCACCGCCGGGCCGTGCGCCCGCATGGACCTGGACGAGCCGCAGTGGACCGACGAGGCCCGCCGCGCGTCGTGGGAGGCAGCCCACCCCGCCGTCCCGGCAGCGCAGGACGCGGAGCCGGAGCCCGAGGAATCGTTCGACCTGGACGATCCTGCCTCGGTCTGCGCCGCCGACCCGTGGAGCGTGACCACCGCGTACGAACGCTCCGCGGAGAGTCACGGCGGACTGCGCGCCGCCTGGCTGCGGGCCGGCGCCTCGCTGACCCGTGAGCAGCCGGCCGCCGAGCGCGCCCTGGTCCTCCTCGCCGCCCTCGGTGACGCCGGTGATCCGCGGCTGTCCGCCACCCTCGACTCCCTTGCGCGCGACGCCTCGTGGACCGTCGTCTGGCACCGGGTGCGCGGTGACGTCACCCCACCGTGGCCCGGTCCGGTCCGCTCCCTGGTGGCCGGTACCGGACCCCTGGCCGGGCAGCTCGTCGTCGCCGACCACCAGGGCACCGTGCGCATCCTCGACGCGGAGAGCGCCGATTCCGTCGGACGCCTCCCGCACTCCGTGCCCGGCCTCCGCGCCGCCGCCGAGCACGGGGACGGCACCGTCACCGTCCTCGACGAGCACGGCCTCCTGCACACCCAGCGCGCCGCCGAGTCCGTGAAGCCCAAGGGGGTCGCCGCCCTCCTCGACGACGGTCCCTCGGTGCGGGAACGGCTCCTGAGTGCCGCTGCGGAGTACGCGCGGGATCAGCGGGAGAAGGTCACCGCGCTGACGGGCGCCGGGGACCGTGTCGTCCTCGGCGACGCCGCCGGAACAGTGCACGTGGTGACCGTCGGCGCCGAGCCGCGCACCGCCGCCCTGCACCAAGGGCGCGTCACCGCGGTCGCCGCGACCGCCCTGCCCGTCTCCGCTGCGGGTGACACCGTCACCCTGCTGTACACGGGCGGCGCCGACGGCACCGTACGCGCATGGGCGCCTCACACCGATCCCATGCCCGAGCCGGTGGCGGCCCGCAACTGCGCCGTCGACGCGGTGGCGGTGGCGATGGCCGGCGCCACGCTCGTCCTCGCGATCGCCTGGGCCGACGGTCTCGTCGAGCACCGGGTCCTGGACGACGACCGGCTGCGCACCTTCCACCCCGGCAGCCAGGCCCACGCCCTTGCCTTCACGGCGGACGGGGACCTCGTGGTGGGGACGGACGAGGCACTGGTGCGGCTGCGGGCGCGCTGACAGCCGAGCCGGGCCAACTCAGGTGGCGTCACCGACACATGGGGCTCGCGTCACAGAACCGTGACGGGGCCCGGTCTACCCTTGTGCACCTGACAACCGGCCTCGTTAGCTGTCGGGGCGGGAGTTGCAGCAGTCGACGGGGGAACGGAGCGCGCGGCCATGGGTCTGGTACTGCCCAGCATCGTCGACGAGGCACTCGACCTCATCGGGGTCAACTGGCCCAACGTCGACGAGGACGACTACTTCGAGATGGCGACGTCCATGCGGGACTTCGCCGACAAGTTCGAGGGTCACGGCGGCGACGCGAACAAGGCGGTGACCCGCATCCTCGACTCCTCCGAGGGCTGGGCCGTGGCGTCCATGAAGAAGCACTGGTCGCACGTGAAGACCGGTCACCTGGAGAAGATCCCCCAGGTGGCACGGCTGTTCGCGGATGCCTGCGACGGAGTCGGACACATCATCCGCGGCATGAAGGTCAAGGCGGGCGTCGAACTCGGTGTGCTCGCCGCCACCATCGTCGCCGAACTGGCCGCCGCGCCCGTGACGTTGGGCATCACCGCCGCGGTCGCCGCCGGTGAGATCGCGCTGATGCGCACCATCGTGAAGCGGCTCATCGACGAGGCCACCCAGCAGATCGTCGACGAGCTGATAGCGAAGGTCACCGAGCCCGTCACCGGCAAACTCCGCGAGCTCGTCTCGGACACGGTCCTCGATCTGGCGGAGGGAGCCTTCAATCCCGGTGACAACCCGGGCGGCATGAAACTGGCCTCCGCGGGCGACAGCGGCGACTCCGGCGGACCGGGCGGTTCGGGCGGCGGCGAGGGCAAGAAGACGGTCATCGACCACGTCGCGTTCGAGGACGGCGCCGGCAAGGTCGCCGGACACGGCAGCGACTTGGGCGGCCAGTCCGGGATCCACCTCGGCAAGTCGAAGACCACCTTCGGCAAGACCAAGGGCAAGGACACGTTCACCCAGGCCTTCGACGGCATCCTCGAGGAAGCCATCGACAGCATGGAGAAGGCCGCCAAGAAGGTGACCGACCATGTCACCGACACCATTCCGGACCGTGTGAAAGCCGCCTCACGGCACCAGAAGCGCAAGGACCGCGACATCGGCGACGAGGCCGAGAAGGTCGAGGTCAAGAAGGTCAAGGGCGACGGCGACACGCCCATGTACCTGCTCAGTGACGACGGTTCGATACGCCAGTTGCACCCCGACGGGACCACCAGTGCCGTCCGTTCCGACGACTCCTCCGGAGTGAAGCACGTACTCGGCGACAAGGCCTGGTACCCGTGGAACAACAAAGGGGAGAAACAGCGCAAGAACAAGCCCGACAAGGGCAACACGGTCGACTCCACGAAGGTCGCGCCCGGTTCCACGCCGCTGGCCCGCGCCACCCAGCTCGGCCGTTATGCCAACCGCACCGAACGCCCCGATTCCTACATCCCCGGCGGCAACTATGCCTCGGCGCTGTACGACGACGGCAAGGGGAACCGTTTCATCCTGGTCGGCGCGAGCGGTGAGGCGCACTCCGAACGTTCCATCGGACACCCGCTGATCAAGCAAGGGCACGAGGGCAACGTCGGCGAGCTCTACACGGAACGTGAGCCCTGTCAGAAGAATCCCAAGTGCAACAAGTTCCTCGCGAGGGAATTCCCCGACGATCTCGAGGTCACCCACAGCGCCAAATACGACCAGCACGAGAAATCGGACGGCGAAGAACTCAGCAAGTACCGGAAGGACCGGGAGCACCGCGCCTACGTCAAGTGGCTGCACGAACAGTGGGACCAGCACGGTGTCGCCGGCGGACGCACTGATACAGTGATGAACCTCTCGCCCTCGGAGAACAAGTTCGTTCCATAGAAGGGCGGGTGACCGGGCGGGGCGGAATCGGATTCGCGCCGGAAGCGCCCCGATCCGCAACGCTGTTGTCGTGACCGCTTCCGTCCACTGAAAGTCCCACGGCGCTCGTACCACCACCGAATTCGGAGTTCCGGCAGTGCTTTTCGACGTCACCCGCAGCGAACTCGTCGGCATCTTCGGCGAGGACCGGATCGCGACCCTGCCCGCCACCGCCTTCCCGCCTTCCGCCGCGGACACCGAGGGCGCCCGCCTCCTGCAGACCGTCGGCGCCCCCACCGGGACGCTCCTGCTGCGTCAGCCCGGCGAGGACGACGGCCTGTTGCCGCTCGTCCAGGACGCCGTCCACGTCGAGGACTTCGAGGACGCCGCGGAGGGCGCGGGCGACTGGCCCGTCATCGGCTGGCTGCTCAACGCGCACCTCGCCCTCGACCCCGTGTCCGGCAAGGTGCACGCCTTCGACCCCGACGAGGAGACCGTGGTCGAGCTCCACGCGGACGTCTCCTCCCTCGTCCAGGTCACCCTCCGGCTCCAGCGCCTGCTCGAGGAATTCACCTTCAGCGACGACGAGGAAGCCGGCTTCGAGCGCCTGGAGGCCGAGGTCGAGCGCATCCGCGAGGAGACGAGCCGCGTCGACCCGCTCCCCTTCCAGGACGACGAGACCGTCTGGTCCGTGGTCGGCGAGGAGATCGCGGCGGGCCAGCGCTTCAAGGGCAACAGCCCGGGGGCTCGCTCGCTCTACGGGTGATCGCCGTTCCGGTACCCCCTGAGAGTTCCGGGCCCGGTCCGGCCTCGTAGGGCTGGTCCGGCCTTGTAGGGCTGGTCCGGCCTTGTAGGGCTGGTCCGGCCTCACAGGGCTGCCCCCGCCCGGACTCTCCACTTGCCACCCTTCGCCCGTTTTGTCATTATTCGCCCGCCTCAGGGCATCCTTCGCCCGTCGTCGAGACGCCGGCAGAGATTTCCCCTCAGGCATGTGTGAATGCCCACGAAACAGTCACTCGTGGATAAAACCGGCTTACCGACGCGTCGGCGCGTGTCGAGGAGGAGTGGCTGATGAGTGAGGCAGCGCAAGGCAACACGACGAGGCTGCAGCAGACCGGCGAGGCGGCCCGGACAGAGGCGTCGGCCACGGCCGGTCAGGCCAAGCAGGCCGCGGGCCAGGTCGCGGGTACCGCCGCCGATCAGGCCAAGGCCGTGGCGGGGGAAGCGAAGCAACAGGTCGGCGCGGTCGCCCAGGACCTGCGGAGCCGCGCGAAGGACGAGGCGGAGGCACAGAGCAAGCGGGCGGCCGAGACGGTGCGCCACTGGGCGGACGACTTCGCCGCACTGGCTGAGAACGCCCAGAGCGACTCCCCTGCCCGCAGCCTCGCGGCCCAGGCCGCCGACCGCGGGCACCGGGCGGCCGACTACCTGGACCGACAGGGTGTCGGAGGCGTCGTTTCCGAGGTGCAGGAATTCGCCCGCCGTCGCCCCGGCGCCTTCCTGGGCGGGGCGCTGCTGGCCGGGCTGGCCGTCGGACGACTGGTGAAGGTGGCGGTCAAGGCGGACCAGGCTTCCGGAAACGGCCACCAGGCGGTCTCCGGAACCTCGGAGCCGGAGCGGACAGCGCTGAGCGAACCGGGGTCCACAGCGCTCCCGGCCGGCCCTCCACCGGGCGCGCCGGCACAGGGGCCACCGGTGGTCCCGCCCGCTCCGCCGCAGGTCCCGCCGACCGTCGGTACGCCCCCGCGCGATACGCCGGGTCGTCCGTACCCGGAGGTGTGAGGAATGGCGTCACTCTCTTCCCACCGGGTTGAGCCGCACCGGGTGGAGTCGTACCGCGGGGACACCTCGGTGGGCGAACTGCTGTCCGCCGTGACCGCGGACGTCCAGACCCTGTTCCACCAAGAGGTCGAACTGGCCAAGACCGAGGTCAGGCAGGAGGCGACCAAGGCGGGCAAGGCCGCCGGGATGTACGGCGGCGCCGGGTTCGCCGGCTACATGGTGCTCCTGTTCCTCTCACTGGCCGCCGTACTGGGCCTGGCCAACGTGATCGACGGGGGCTGGGCCGCCCTGATCGTGGCCGCGGTGTGGGCCGTGGTCGCGGCCGTCCTGTACCAGCGGGGCCGTAGCCGGATGCGCACCGTGCATCCGAAGCCCGAGCGGACCGTCGAAACGATCAAGGAGAATGCGCAATGGGCACGTCACCCGACCAGATGAGGGCCGAGATCAACGCCACTCGGGACCGGCTGTCCGCGGACGTGGACCGGCTCACGGACTACGCCAGCCCCCGACGCGTGGTGCGCCGCCGCACCAGGAGGGTGCGCGGTGCCGTCTCCGGCGTGCGCGAGCGGGTCATGGGAACCGCCTCGGACACCGCCCACGGCGTCAGGAGCGGTGCCCAGTCGGCGGCCGGTTCGCTGCAGGAGGGCACCCAGCAGGCGGCCGGCCAGGCCGGGGAGGCGATACGGCAGGCACCCGACCAGGCGATGCGCCGGACCCAGGGCAATCCGCTGGCCGCCGGCGTGATCGCCTTCGGCTTCGGCATGCTGGTCTCCTCGATGCTGCCCGCGACCCAGGCGGAGCAGGAGAAGGCCACCGACCTGATGGAACGCGGCGGCGAGGCGCTGGAGCCGGTGAAGCAGGCCGCCCTCGACTCCGCGCAACACCTGAAGGAAGGCGCCAAGGAGGCCGCGCAGAGCGCCACCCAGGAGGTGAAGGACACCGCCGCGGAAGGTGCCCGCACCACTCAGGACGAGGCCCGCGACCAGGCCACCCGGGTGACCGAGCAGGCACGCGGCTCCGGCAGGCAGGTCGCCGACGAGGCCCGGCGTCAGCCCGGGGCCGGGGCCCCGTGAGCTCCGTGGGCGATGGGTGCCCGCGCGGACCGCGCGGGACCTTCCCCCCGCACACGCCGGCCGCCGCCGACCGCTGAGGGCCGGCGGCGGCCGCGTGCGATCCGCTGCGCCCGGGGACCGGCCCGACGGGCCGCAGCCTGCTGGGCCACTCGTCGAACTCAGCAGCTGGCGCGGTGACTGGGGCACTGAGCTGCGCGAGGAGGGATCGGGCCCCGATTCCCTGCCGATGGGGGACGGCGCCTGGGAGCCCGCGCTGACCGAGCACCGGCCTGGGCGGGTACCCGTACCAAGATGATGCGGAGTACGAGACCCCGACGGCTGAGGAACTGAAAGAACGTCGCGCCCAGCTGCGCGAGTACGTCGCGGTGTTCGCGAGGGAGCAGGTGCGGCGCGAGGGCTGCACAGGCTTGCGGCTGCCGACGGGACCGTGACGCGCTGCGCGGGCAAGCGTTCCGCACGGCGCGAGCACTGTCTCCTGGTGTCCCTGAACGGATATCTCCAGGGGCGCCTATGTGCGATCATTCGCGTGATTTCGCCGTGCGTCGCCCTCGACACGCTCCGCTGTCGCGCAGGGCCCCGGCACTCGTCCGCGTCGTTCGACGCCGTCCTGGGGGGGATCGCCATGCCCTACCGCCTGTACGCACGCGGGAGATCCGCGGCGTACACCGCTGTCCTGTTCACCCTCGCGCTGTCGGTCCTGCTGACGGCCCTGCTCCCGGTCGGGTCGGCGCAGGCGACCGGGAGCACCGTGACCAGCGCCGCGTCCGATGCCTCCGCCGCCGAGGACTGTGCCGCCCTTGCGCTCGCTCCCTTCGGGGATCCGGGGTCCGCGGTGGGCAGGGCGACGATCCCCGCCGACGGCAGCGCCTGCTTCGGCTTCACCGCGGAACAGCCGGGCCTGCACCGCGTGCTGGTGCAGGATCCGAGTGGCGAGGCCTACGCCCAGGTCTTCGACGGTGAGACCCAGTTGGACTGCTACGACCCCGCGTGGGGCGCCGGCTGGTGCCTCCTGCCGCGCGCCGGCGCCTTCACGCTGAAGGTCGTCAACTCCGGCTGGGACACCCGCGAGATTCCCGTGACCGTCACCCCGCTGGCCACCGCCGCCGGTTGTGCGGAGGAGACCGGAACGTCCTTCAACCTCCCCCCGGTCACCGGCTCCGCGGCGTCTCCGCTCGGTCTCGTCTGCCACCCGTTCACGGGGAAGCCCGGCGAGCGGATCACGGTCGACTTCCGTACCAGGACGTACGGCTCGTACGTCAACTGGATCACCGATGAGACGGGCGCCCACATCTGCCCGCGCTTCAACGAGGACGACAGCGAGGGATGCGTACTGCCCGGTGACGGGCCGTACCGGGTGCTGGGGCACATCAGCCAGGCCGAGAGCGGCTTCCCCGCCGCCTACACCGTGAAGATCCGTCGGCTGTCCGACCCCGCCGGCTGTGCGCGGGTGCCCGTGAACGCGTACGACTCCGCGCCCACCACCGTGGATCCCGCCACCGGCTGCAAGATCTTCACCGCCCCGGCGGCGGGACGGTACGGCGTGTACGAGGTGACCGGCGGGAGCCGGTCCGCCCTCGCCGTGTACGACCGCGACGGGAAGACGGTGTGCCAGCAGTGGCAGTCGCCCTGCCCCGTTCCCGCCGCCGGTGACTACGCCGTACTCACCGATCACGCGACCCTCGTCGTCGACCGGGCCGCAAGTGCCGGTTGCGCGCCCGCCGAAATCGGCACCCACCAGGGCACCTTCGCCACGGCGGGCGAGATCGACTGTCTGACGCTGCCGTTGCCCGAGGGCGCCCGGATGGCCGCGCTGACGCCTCTGAGCGGGCTTCCTCCGCAGCCGGACGTGGTGGTCGTCGACGCCGACGGAGTCCAGCGGTGCGACGGGGAGTCGCTCGGCGCGGGCACCTGTGCGCTGACCGGCTCCGCCCCGTTCCGCGCCCTGGTGTCCACCGACGACGAGAACCCGGCGACGGGGTCCTACCGCATCGCGCTGCACCGTACGGACGCGGCCGGCGGGTGCCCGGTCGTTCCGGCGGGTGACTTCACCGCCGAGGGCGCCACCGCCCGGTTCCGCACCGGTGACGGCGTCTTCTCGCACTGCCTCTCCATCCCGGCGGACGACCACAGCGCGGTGGAGAACCTCCAGTTGCGGGCCGTCTCCGGTACGTCCACCGCCGAGTTCTCGGTGCTGGACGCCGACGGCGAGCAGGTGTGCAGCGTCTGGCCCTCCCGGTCCACCTGGACCACGTGCCGCCTCGCCCCGGGCATCGCGCACACGGTGCTGGTCACCGGCCGCGACACCGCCGCCGAGTACACCCTCGCCCGGCGTGACGTCACCGCCACCGCCAAGGGCTGCGCGGCGAACCCGGCGACCGCGGTGGGCGGTCCGTCCACGGGCGGCACTCCGGCGGCGCCCGGCCTGCTGCTCTGCCACCAGGTGACCACCGCCGACGCGGGGGACGTCCTGCACCTCGACGTGCGCGACCCGCTGGGCACCGCCAACCTCCTGGCCTACGACGCGAACGGCGACGCCGCCTGCTCGAACCGCAACAAGGCGTGCGCGGTCACCGGTTCCACCAGCTACCAGGTCCTCGTCACCGTCCCGCCGAACCTGTCGGCCGCCGCGTCCTACCGGTTCGACGCCCTGCGGATCGCGACGTCCGCCGGGCCGGCCGCCGAGTGCGCCGAGGTCCCGAACGTCAGCTACGGGTACGGGCCGGTCACCGGCACCCTCGACGAGCAGCACACCGCGGTCTGCGCGGCGCTGCCCACCGCGTACGCGGACCGTTTCGCCTTCGTGGTCAGTGACACGGCGGGCGGCACGCAGACAGCCGTGCCCTCGCTGTACGACCCGAGCCTGGACCACACGTGCACGCTGGCCATCCCGATCGGCTACCAGTGCTACGTGAGCGAGCCCTACTCGGCGGACGTGACCCCGAGCATCCTGGTCGTCAGCCTGCCCGAGAAGGCCTCGCAGACCTCCTACAAGGCGGAACTCGTCTGCTCGTCCGCGCTCTGCGGCACCGAGAAGAAGAGCATCGGTACCGTCACCCCGACCAGCGGCGCCGCCGGCGGCAAGGTCACGGTGACCGTGACCGGCACCGCTCTCCACGCGGACGACCGGGTACGGATCAGCCGGTCCGGCAAGTCGGTCCAGTCCACCACCGTCTCGGTGGCCGCCGACCGGAAGTCCCTGACGGCCGTCCTGGACCTGACCGGGCTCACCGCGGGTGACTGGTACCTCAGCGTGAACACCCACAACGGCTGGGAGTACCCGCGCGGCTCCTTCACGGTCACCCCGCCGGCGCTGAACAACACCGCCGCCCCGACCATCACCGGCACCTCCCAGGTCGGCTCCAGGCTCACCGCCAAGCCCGGAGCGTGGACGCCGGTCCCGGACTCGTACGCCTACCAGTGGAAGGCCGACGGCCAGGTGATCCCGGGGGCCACCGCCTCCACCTACCTGGTGCCCGCCTCGCTGCGCGGCAAGAAGCTGACGGTGGCCGTCACGGCCCGCAAGACCGGCTGGCAGAGCACGACGGCCGAGTCCCCCGCGCGCGTCAGCACGGCGGCACCGAGGGACCACGCGGGCACGGCGGCGGTACCGGACGGTGTCGGCGATCTGCTGACGCTGAGCTCCAGCGGCTCGCTCGCTTTCCAGCACGGCTCCGGTACGGGGACCTTCTCGGGCCGGACCAGCGGCTCCGGCTGGTCGGTCTCGGTCAAGGCGGTCCCGTTCGGCGACATGAACGGTGACCGGTGCAATGACGTGCTGGTGCGGATGGCCGACGGCTCCCTGCGGGCGTACCGGCCGGGCTGCGGGAAGGCGGTCACGCCGTCGACGCCGTACGTGTCGCTGGGCACGGGCTGGAACCAGCACGACGTGCTGACCTCGCCGGGAGACATCACCGGTGACGGGCTGGCGGACCTGATCGCCCGCAACTCCGCCACCGGGGCGGTGTACCTGTACAAGGGCGCCGCCGGCGGCAAGCTCGCGGCACGGGTGAAGCTCTACGACAACTGGAAGGGCTACAAGAAGCTCGTGGGTGTCGGCGACCTGAACGGCGACGGTCACGGGGATCTGCTGGTCCAGGACGCCTCGAACGAGCTGTGGCGCTACAACGGCACGGGGACGGGGAAGTTCACGTCCCGGGTGAAGGTGTACGACAACTGGGGTGCGGCGTACAACGTCGTCGTCGGCGTCGGCGACATCACCCGGGACGGGAGGGCGGACCTCGTCTCCCGGGACACCTCCGGCAACCTGTGGCGCAGCAGCGGCAACGGCAGGGGCTCCTTCTCCGGCGCGGTGAGGATCGCCACCGGGTGGCAGGGCTACAGGGCGCTCTTCTGATGTGGGCCGTGACGCCGTGAGAGGACGGGGGAGGCCCCGGCCGCGGTCATGACCGCGGCCGGGGCCTCCCCCGTCCTCGTTTCTCGCCTCCGGCATCGTCGGCACCACGTGGCACCAGGTGATGCCATGTGGCGCCACATGGTGCCGCATGGCGCCAAGTATGACTCCATAGCCATCTCTGCCTTCACCTGGACCATTCCCGCAGCTCAGAGCCGCCTTCGCACCCTCCCCGCCGCGCGCGGCGCCACCTAGGGCTTGCACGTGGCGCCATTCTGGTGTCATTATGGCGCCATGGACCTCACCCCGTATGTCGACACCCTCCGCCGCGAGCTCGCCGTGGCCGCCGAAGCCGGTGGGGACGACGCGCGCCGGCTGGCCGAGAGGCTCACCGCTCCGCTGGAGTCGGCGACGCGGCTGACCATGCTCAACGTGCTGTCCGCCGCGATGGACGAGATCACCCGCGAGCTGGCGCCCGGCTCGGTCGACGTGCGGCTGCGCGGGCTCGACCCGGAGTTCGTGGTGACGCTGCCGCCCGTCGACGGCGGTGCGCTCGTGGAGCCGGCCGGGTCCGTCGAGCCGTACAGCGCCCCGGCCCCGGCCGACGGCGACGAGGGCGGCACCGCGCGGGTCAATCTGCGGCTCCCGGCCCATCTCAAGGCCCGCGCCGAGGAGGCCGCGAGCCGTGAGGGGCTGTCGGTCAACGCGTGGCTGGTGCGCGCCGTGTCGGCCGCGGTCGAGGGCGGCACCCGGCCGCGCACGGCGGAGAAGAGCCAGGCCGTCGGACAGAGCTTCACGGGCTGGGTCCGCTAGGCCGTGTCCGCAAA
>NZ_MUND01000181.1:20251-20434 GCF_002154375.1 Streptomyces glaucescens
TTTGCGGACACGACCTAGCCGGGCCCCTCCCCCGTACTTCCATCAGCACTTCACCGCCATCACGTCCCACGCGGGGACGTCCACAGACTCAGAGGGACGGGACAGCCATGCCTTCTTTCGACACCCCCGAAGCGATCTCGGTCACCGCACGCGTGGAGGCCGGCTCCATCCAGTTCGCCGCGG
>NZ_MUND01000182.1 GCF_002154375.1 Streptomyces glaucescens
CGAACTGGTCACCCGGTGGGCACCGCACCACCGCATGATCAACTCCTACGGGCCCACCGAGGCCACCGTCGTCGCCACCTGGTCCGACCCGCTGGAGCCGGACGGCAGCGCACCGCCCATCGGCCGCGCGCTGCCCGCCACCGCCGCCTACGTCCTCGACGCGCGCCTGCGCCCCGTCCCCGACGGCGTGCCCGGCGAACTGTGGCTCGCCGGACCGGCGCTGGCCCGCGGCTACCTGCGCCGCCCCGGCCTGACGGCGGCCCGCTTCACCGCCGACCCGTTCGGACCGCCCGGCACCCGCATGTACCGCACCGGCGACCTGGTCCGCCGCGACGCTCGCGGCGAACTGCACTACCTCGGGCGCACCGACCACCAGCTCAAACTGCGCGGCCACCGCATCGAGGCCGGCGAGGTGGAGGCGACCCTGGTGCGCCACCCGGCGGTGCTGGACGCCGTGGTGAGCGTACGGGAGGACGAACCGGGGCTGCCGCGCCTGGTGGCCCACGTGCTCGTCGCGCCCGGCGCCGAACCGCCCGCCGGCGCGGACCTGCGGGCCTTCGCCGCCCGCACCCTGCCCGGCCCCATGGTGCCCTCGGCCTTCGTGACGCTGGACCGCTTCCCGCTGACGGAGAACGGCAAGACCGACCGGGCCGCGCTGCCCGCCCCCGTCCCCGAGACGCGGGAGCCGGCCGCCGGGCACGTACCGCCCCGCACGCCCACCGAGGAGGCCGTCGCCGCCCTGTGGGAGGAGGCCTTGGAGACCACCGTGGGCGCCGAGGACGACTTCTTCGCCCTGGGCGGCGACTCCCTGCGCGCCCTGCTCATCGCCTCCCGCGCCAACGACACCTTCGGCGTGACCCTCACGCCCCGCGACGTCCTGGTCAACCGCACCGTCGCCGCCCTGGCGGACCTGGTGGAGGAACAGGTGCTGAGCGAACTCGAAGACGCCGCACGCGGCGACAGCGACCACGAAGAACGGTGAGGACCGGACGACCATGACGTCTTCGAAGCGAAACCGCGCCGAGGCCCTGCCGCAGGACCTCCAGGAAGTGCTCCGCCGCCGGCTGGCCGGACGGGCCGCCGCAGGCGCCCCCGGCGCCGCCGCCCGGCAGGCCATCCCGCGCGCCGACCGCACCCGGCCGCTGCCGCTCTCCTTCGCCCAGCAGCGCCTGTGGTTCCTGGACCGGCTGCGCCCCGGCGACCCGCGCTACAACAGCGCCGTGGCGCTGCGCCTCACCGGCGCCCTCGACCACACCTCCCTGGCCGCCGCGCTGGAGCACGTGGTGGCTCGGCACGAGGCGCTGCGCACCACGTTCGAGGAGAGCGACGGCACCCCCGCGCAGACCGTGCACCCCGCGGGGCCGCTCCCGTTGCCCGTCCGGGACCTGACGGCTCCGGGCGACGGCCCGGCGGACCTGGACGCGGCCCTGCTGGCCGAGTACGAGCGGCCCTTCGACCTGGAGGCCGGGCCACTGCTGCGTGCCCTGCTGCTGCGCGAGGCACCCGACACGCACGTCCTGCTGCTGACGGCCCATCACATCGTTACCGACGGCTGGTCCATGGGTGTCCTGCTGGACGAGCTGTGCACCGCCTACGACGCCCTCGTCCAGGGCGCGCGGCCCGCCCTGCCTCCGGTGGCCACGCAGTACCCGGACTTCGCCGTCTGGCAGCGCGAGCAACTCTCCGGCACCCGACTGGAGCGTCACCTGGCGCACTGGAAGGAGAGACTGTCCGGTGCGGTCGCACCCGAACTGCCGCTGGACCGCCCACGCCGCGGCGAGGAGTCCGGCGCGGGCGCGGTGCACACCTTCACCGTCCCCGCGGCCACCACGGCCCGGCTGAAGCAGCTCGCGGCCGAGCAGCACACCACGCTGTTCACCGCCCTGGTCGCCGCCTGCCAGACCCTGCTGGCCCGCTGGTCCGGGCAGGACGACATCACCGTCGGCTCGCTCACCCCCGGACGCGGTCGCACCGACCTGGAGCGGGCCGTCGGGTTCTTCGTCAACACCGTCGCGCTGCGCACCCGCGTCGAGACGAGTGGTTCCTTCCGGGACCTGCTCGCTGCCGCCGCGGACACGGTCAACGACGCCTTCGCGCACGGTGACACGCCGTTCGAGCGGCTCGTGGAGGCCGTCGGCGCGACCCGCGAGGCGGGCCGCAACCCCCTGTTCGACGTGATGGTCCTGCTGCACCCCGCGCCGCCCGCCGCGCCCGACCCGCACGGCCTGACCGCCTCCCCGGTCGCCGTGCCCCGGCGGGCCGCCACGTTCGACCTGAGCGTCGAGTTCGTGCCCGACGGAGACGGTCTGACCGGCCTGCTGGAGTACCGCACCGACCTGTTCGACGCGGCCACCGCCGAGCGCATGGCGGACCAGCTGCTGCGCACGCTGGACGGCGCCGCCGCGGACCCGGGCCGGCCGCTCGGCGCCCTGCCCCTGCTCTCGCCCGAGCAGGAGCGGCAGGTCACACGGGACTGGAACGCCACCGCGCGCCCCGTGCCCGAGGAGACCCTGCCCGAGCTGTTCGCCCGGCAGGCGGCCCGCACCCCGCACGCCACCGCCCTCGTCGCCGGGGACGTCCGCCTCGACTACGCCACGCTCGACGCGCGCGCCGACCGCCTGGCCCGTCACCTGGTGGCGCGCGGCGCGGGACCCGAGCGCCTGGTCGCCCTCAGACTGCCGCGCACCGCCGACATGATCGTGGCGATCCTCGCCGTCTGGAAGGCCGGCGCCGGCTATCTGCCCCTGGACCCGGCGCTGCCGGAGGACAGGGTGCGCTTCCTGCTGGAGGACGCGCGGCCCGCGCTGGTGCTGGACGAAGCCGCACTGCGGGAGGCCGGCGACACCACCGGTGGCCCGCTCGCCCCGCCGCACCCCGACACCACCGCCTACGTCATCTACACCTCCGGCTCCACCGGCCGCCCCAAGGGCGTGGCGGTGGCGCACCGGTCCGTGGCGAACCTCCTGGCGGGCCACCGCGAGGGCTTCGTCGCCGAGGCGGGCGGCGGGCCGCTGCGGGTGGCGCTCACGGCGTCGTTCTCCTTCGACACCTCGCTGGAGGGCGTGCTGCTGATGGCCGACGGCCACCCGCTGCACCTGGTCGACGAGTCGACCCGGCTGGACGCCGCCGCGCTGGTCGAGTACGTCGTCGAGCACCGCATCGACTTCCTCGACCTGACCCCCACCTACCTGCGCCAGCTGCTGCCCGCCGGACTGCTCACCGACCGGCGCCACCACCCGCGCGTCCTCATGCTCGGCGGCGAGGCCGTCGGACCCGCCCTGTGGCGGGAGCTGGCGACGCGGCGGGACGTGGCCGCGTACAACTTCTACGGGCCCACCGAGTGCACCGTCGACGCGCTGGCCTGCCGAATAGCGGGCGACGGCCGGCCGACCGTGGGCCGGCCGCTGGCCAACGTGCGCGCCTACGTCCTCGACGACCGGCTCCGGCCCGTGCCGCCAGGTGTCGGCGGCGAGCTGTACCTGGCCGGTGCGCAACTGGCGCGCGGTTACAGCGGGCGGCCGGGGCTGACGGCCGCGCGGTTCCTGCCCGACCCGTTCGGCCCGCCCGGCACCCGCATGTACCGCACCGGCGACCTGGCCCGCTGGACCGCCGACGGACGCCTCGACTACCTGGGGCGCGCCGACGACCAGGTCAAGGTGCGCGGCCACCGCATCGAGCCCGGCGAGGTCGAGGCGGCCCTCACCGACCTGCCCGAGGTAGCCGCCGCAGCGGTCGTCGCCGTCTCAGACCCGCACGGCCACACCCGGCTCGCCGCCTACCTCGTCCCCGCCGACCGCGACGCGCGGCCCGCCGCGGGCGAGGTGCGGGCGGCCGTGCGGCGGGTGCTGCCCGACCACATGGTGCCGTCCTCCTTCACCGTGCTCGACGCCCTGCCGATGACCGTCAGCGGCAAGGTCGACCGGCGCGCCCTGCCCGCCCCCGACTTCGAGGGCGGCGAGCGCGAGCGGGAGTTCGTCGCCCCGCGCACCCCCGCGGAGGAGACCCTGGCCCGCATCTGGGCCGAGGTGCTGGGCGCGCGCCGGGTCGGCGTGACGGACAACTTCTTCGAGCTGGGCGGCGACTCCATCCTCAGCATCCAGGCCGTCTCCCGCGCCCGCGCGGCCGGCCTGCACCTGACCTCGCGGGACGTCTTCCGCCACCAGACCGTCGCCGACCTCGCCGCCGCCGCGTCCGTGCGCACCGCAGAGGTGCCCGCACCCCGGCGCCCGGCCGAAGAGGGCCCGGCACCGCTGACTCCGGTGCAGGAGTGGTTCTTCGCCACCCACGGTCCGCTGCGCCACTTCAGCATGTCGATGCTGCTGGACCTGCCCCACGACCTGGACGAGCCGTCCCTGGAGCGCGCCCTGGAGGCCCTGGCCGCCCACCACCCGGCGCTGCGCACCCGCTTCGCCCGCTCGGGGGACACCTGGCGCCAGCACCCCGGTGAGGGACCGGCCACCGGCCTGCTCACCCGCCACGACCTCTCCCGCGCCGCCGACCCGACGGCGGCACGCGAACAGGCCGCCGAGGCCGCCCGCGCCGCCCTCGACCCGGAGACCGGCGCCCTGCTGCGCGCCGCCCTGTTCACCCGCCCCGGCGAGCGGCCCCAGCTCTTCGTCACAGCCCACCACCTGGCGGTGGACAGCGTCTCCTGGCGCATCCTCCTCGCCGATCTCGCCGACGCCTACCGGCAGGCTGCCGAGGGCAGGACGGTCCGGCTGGAGCCCGTCGCCACTGCGTTCACCGACTGGGCCGCGCACCTCTCGCGCCGGGTGCGCGCCGGCGACCTCGACGCCGACCTGCCGCACTGGACGGCCGAGGCCGCCCAGCCCCGTACCCCGCTGCCCGTGGACCGCCCCGGCGTCCCGCTCGCCGGCTCGGTCCGCACCCTCGGCACCCGCGTGGACCGCGCCACCACCGAGGCCCTGCTGCGCCGGGTGCCCGCGGTCTACCGCACCCAGGTCAACGACGTGCTGCTCGGCGCGCTGAGCCGGGTCCTCGCCGACTGGACGGGCGGCGAGCGGGTGACCGTCCTGCTGGAGGGCCACGGCCGCGAGGACGACACGCTGGACCTGTCCCGCACGGTGGGCTGGTTCACCGCCCAGTACCCCGTCACCCTCGCGCCCGCCGGACCGTCCGGGGCGCCCGACTGGGGCGCCACGCTCAAGGCGGTGAAGGAGCGGCTGCGGTCCGTGCCCCGGCACGGCCTGAGCCACGAGGCCCTGGCCCGCCTCGGCTCGCCCGACGAGGCCGCCCGCGCCCTGCGGGACGTACCGCTGCCGCAGATCAGCTTCAACTACCACGGCCAGTGGGAGGCCTCCGGCGGCGGGGACTTCGCCCCGGCGGGCGAGGCACCCGGCCGCGACATCGCCCCCGGCGAGCCGCTGGACCACCTGCTGGACGTCTCCGCCGTGGTCACCGGCGGCGAACTGCAGATCACCTGGCACTACAGCGATCAGGTGCACGACGAGGACACCGTCCGCGCCCTCGCGGACGGCATGACCCGCGCGCTCGCCGCGATCACCGAGCACTGCGCCCGGCCCGGCGCGGGCGGCCGCACCCCGTCCGACTTCCCGCTGGCCCGCCTCGACCAGGACCGCCTGGACCGCCTGGTCGGCGACGGCCGGGACGTGGAGGACGTCCTGCCGCTGACCCCGCTCCAGGAGGGCATGCTCTTCCACCGGCTGGTCGGCGGCCCCGACGACGTCTACGTCGACCAGGCGGGCCTGCTGCTGGACGGCGTAGCCGACCCGCACGCCTTCGCCGTCGCCTGGCAGCGCGTCACCGACCGCACGCCCGCCCTGCGCACCTGCGTGGTGTGGGAGGACGTACCGGTGCCCCTCCAGGTCGTGCGCCGCGACGTACGGGTGCCGGTCACCCATCTCGACTGGCGTGACCTGGACGAGGCGGAACGCGCCGAGCGGCTGGCCCGGCTGCGGGCCGACGACCTGGCCCGAGGCATCGACCTCGCCGCCGCGCCCCTGATGCGGCTGACCCTGGTCCGGCTGCCCGAGGCCCGGTTGCACCTGCTGTGGACCTCCCACCACCTGATCCTGGACGGCTGGAGCCTGGCCCAGGTGCTGACCGAGGTGTGCGAGGAGTACGCGGCGCTCACCGCGGGCGCCGAGCCCCGGCCGCCGCTGCGGCGTCCCTTCGGCGACTACGTGCGCTGGCTCGCCGAACAGGACCCCGACGCCGCACGCGCCCACTGGCAGGGCGTCCTCGCCGGGTTCGCCGAACCCACCCCGCTGCCCGCCGACCGTCCCCTGCGGGAGGCCCACGAGACCCGTTCCGCGGACGTGTGCACCGCCGGACTGGACGAGGAGGCGTCGGCCCGTCTCGCGCGCGCCGCCCGAGAGGCCGGGCTCACCCTCAACACGGTCGTGCAGGGCGCCTGGGCCCTCCTGCTGGCCCGCTACGCCGCCCAGGACGACGTGGTGTTCGGCACCACCGTCTCCGGGCGGCCCGACGACCTGCCCGGCGTCGAGTCGATGGTCGGCATGTTCATCAACACCGTGCCCACCCGCGTCCGTGTCGACGCCGCGCGCCCGGCCGGGGCCTGGCTGCGCGAACTCCAGGACGCCCAGGCCGAGTCGAGACGGTTCGCGGCCGTGTCGCTGGCCGAGCTGACCCAGCTGAGCGACGTGCCGTCCGGCAGCCCGCTCTTCCACAGCATGGTCGCCTTCGAGAACTACCCCTTCGACGAGGCCCGCACGGCCGGATCCGGGATCCGGCTGGCCGGGGTGACCTCCCGCGACGCCACCAACTACCCGCTCGTCCTGCGCGCCTACCACGGCGAACGCCTCGGCTTCGACCTCGCCTACGACGCCGCCCTGTTCGACGCGGCGACCGTCCGCGCGCTCGCCGGCCGGCTGTGCCTGCTGCTCACCGAGCTGGCCGACGGCACCGACCGGCCGCTGCGCTCCCTGGCCTGGACGACGGCCGGGGAACGGCGGCGGATGCTCACCGACTGGAACGGCACCGAGAGCGGCCGTCCCGCCGAGACACTGGTGGACCTGTTCGAGGCGCAGGCCGCCCGCGCCCCCGGCGCCATCGCCGTCACGTGCGGAACCGAGCACCTGGACTACGCGGCCCTCGACGCCCGCGCCGGGCGGCTCGCCCACCGGCTCGCCGGACTCGGTGCCGGACCCGAGCGGTTCGTCGCCCTCGCCCTGCCCCGCTCCACCGACCAGGTCGTCGCGATCCTGGCCGTGCTGAAGACCGGCGCGGCCTACCTGCCGATCGACCCGAACTCGCCCGCCGAACGCATCGCCCACCTCCTCGCCGACGCCGCCCCGGTGACCCTGGTGACCACCACCGGCACCGCGGCCCGCGCCGACGACACCGGTGTGCCCGTCCTCCTCCTCGACGACCCGGACGTGACGGCCGACCTGGCCCGGCGCCCGGCCACCGGACCCGTCCCGGCCCGCCGCCCCCTCCCGGAAAGCCCCGCCTACGCCATCTACACCTCCGGCTCCACCGGCCGCCCCAAGGGCGTGGTGATCCCGCACGCCAATGTGGTGCGGCTGTTCACCCGCACCCGCCCCTGGTTCGGCTTCGGCCCGGACGACGTGTGGACGCTGTTCCACTCCTACGCCTTCGACTTCTCCGTGTGGGAGCTGTGGGGCCCGCTGCTGCACGGCGGCCGGCTCGTCGTCGTGCCCGACGAGACCGCCCGCTCCCCGGAGGACTTCCTGCGGCTGCTGGCCGACGAGCGGGTCACCGTCCTCAACCAGACGCCGTCCGCGTTCTACCCCCTCGTCCGCGCCGACGCCGAACACCCCGGAACCGGCGCCCCCCTCGCCCTGCGCACGGTGATCTTCGGCGGTGAGGCCCTGGACGTCGGCCGGCTCGCCGGCTGGTGGGCACGTCACCCGGCCGCCGCCCCGCGCCTGGTCAACATGTACGGCATCACCGAGACCACCGTGCACGTCACCCACGCCCCGCTCGACCCCGCCACCGCCGCGGGCGGCCCCGCCAGCCCGATCGGCGTGGCCATCCCCGACCTGCGGGTCTACGTGCTCGACGAGTACCTGGCACCCGTGCCCCCGGGCGCGACCGGTGAACTGTACGTGGCGGGGGAGGGCCTGGCCCGCGGCTACCTGGGCCGCCCCGGCCTGACCGCCACCCGTTTCCTCGCCGACCCGTTCGGCCCGGCCGGCAGCCGCATGTACCGCACCGGCGACCGGGCGAAGTGGCGGTCCGACGGAACCCTGGAGTACCTGGGCCGCGCGGACGCCCAGGTGAAGATCCGCGGCTACCGCATCGAGCCCGGCGAGATCGAGGCCGCCCTGCACACCCACCCCGGCGTCGCCGACGCGACCGTCGGCGTCTTCGAGGACACCTCCGGCACCCGCCGGCTGGTGGCGCACGTCGTCGGCTCCGGCGGCGCGACACCCCCCGCGGCCGAGCTGCGCGCCCATCTGGAGCGGCTGCTGCCCGCCCACATGGTGCCCGCCGCCTACGTGCCGATGGACGCGCTGCCGCTGACCGTCAACGGCAAGCTCGACCGACGCGCCCTGCCCGCCCCGACGGCGGACGGCTACGCCGCCGACACCGACCGGACCGCGCCGCGCACCACCGCCGAACGGGCGGTCGCCGCCGCCTGGGCGGACGTGCTCGGGGTCGACGAGGTGTACGCCGGCGACGACTTCTTCGCGCTCGGCGGCGACTCCATCCTCGCCGTTCGCGTCACCGCCCGGCTGCGCGCCGCGTTCGGCCCCGACGTCTCCCCGAGACTGCTGTTCACCCGCCGCACGGTCTCCGCGCTCGCCGCCGAACTGGGCGAACCGGCCGACGACACGTCCGCCCCACGGGCCGACGCGATACCGGCGACCGCTCCGCAGACCCCCGCGCCGCTCTCGTACGCCCAGCAGCGCCTGTGGTTCCTCGACCGGTTCGAGCCCGGCAGCACCGAGTACACGACGCTGTCCGTGCTGCGCCTGCGCGGCCCGCTCGACGAGCAGGCCCTGCGCACCGCCCTGGACGGCCTCGTCGCACGGCACGAGGCGCTGCGCACCACGTTCTCCGAACAGGACGGACAGCCCTGGCAGCTGGTGCACCCACCGCACCCGGTCGACCTCGTCGCGGACGACCTCTCCACTGCCCCCGACCCGCGAGCGGCGCTGGAGGAGCTGCTGGAGCGCGAGGCCGCCACGCCCTTCGACCTGGCGGCCGGGCCGCCGCTGCGCGCCCGGCTGGCCCGCACGGCGGCCGACGAGCACGTGCTGGCCCTCGCCGTCCACCACATCGTGACCGACGGCTGGTCGCTCGGCGTCCTCGGCCGGGACCTGGGCGAGCTGTACGCGGCGGCCCGCGAACGCCGCCGCCCCGAACTCCCCGAGCTGCCCGTCCGGTACGCCGACCACGCCGCCTGGCAGCGCGCCCGCACCGAACAGGCCGAGCGGCAACTCGCCCACTGGCGCGAGAAGCTGGAGGGCGTACCGCCGCTGGAGCTGCCGACCGACCGGCCGCGTCCCGCCGTGCGCACCCGGGACGGCGCGCTCGTGACCTTCGCCCTGCCCGCCGAGCTGACCGACCGGCTGCGCGAGCGGGGCCGGGAGGCGGACGCCACCCTCTACATGACGCTGCTGACCGCGTGCACGGTCCTGCTGTCCCGCTGGGCCGACCAGGACGACTTCGCCGTCGGCACCGTCACCGCGGGCCGCGAGCGTCCCGAACTGCACGACGTCGTCGGCATGTTCGTGAACACCCTCGTGCTGCGCAACCAGGTGCGCCCCGGCATGTCGTTCCGCGCCCTGCTGGAACAGGTGCGCGGCACCGTCCTGGACGCGTTCGCCCACCAGGACGTGCCCTTCGAACGGCTGGTGGACGCCCTCCAGCCCGAACGGGACACCAGCCGCACCCCCCTGTTCCAGGTCATGGTCGCCCTGCACAACCTGGGCGCCGAGGCCCCCGTGCTGCCGGGCCTGGACGCCGAACCGGTCCTGCCGCCGGTCCGGCACGCCACCTTCGACCTGGCCTTCGACTTCGTGGAGGCCGACGGCGGCGTCACCGGCCACCTGGAGTACAACACCGGCCTGTTCGACGAGGACACCGTCCGCCGCCTGGCCGACCGGCTGCGGCTGCTGCTGGAAGCGGCGGTGCGGGACCCGGAGCGGGACGTACGGGCACTGGAGCTGATGACCGCCGACGAACGGCGGCGGGTGCTGCACGACGGGCAGGGACCGCACCGCACCGTCCCGGAGACCACCTTCCCCGCCCTGTTCGAGGCGCAGGCCGCCCGCACCCCGCACGTCACCGCGCTGGTGGCCCGGGACGCCACCCTCGACTTCGCCGGCCTGAACGACCGCGCGAACCGGCTCGCCCACCACCTGCTGGCCCAGGGTGCCGGCCCCGAGCGGGTGGTCGCCGTACGGCTGCCGCGCACCTCCGGCCTGATGGTGGCGGTCCTCGCCGTCGCCAAGGCGGGCGGCACCCTGCTGTACCTCGACCCCGAGCTGCCCGAGGAGCGCGCCGCCGGACTTCTCGCGGACGCCGCCCCGCACACCGTGCTCACCGCCGACGCGCTGCGCGACACACCGTGGGAGCGGCTGCCCGCCCACAACCCCACCGACCACGACCGCCCGGCCCCGCTGCGCCCGGACCACGCCGCCTACATCGTCTACACCTCCGGCTCCACCGGCCGCCCCAAGGGCGTCGTCGTGGAACACCGCCACCTGGTCAACCTCTGCCACGACCACCGGGAAGGGCTCGTCGCCCCGCACACCGCGGACGGACGGCGGCTGCGCGCCGCGCTCAGCGCCTCGTTCTCCTTCGACACCTCCTGGGAGGGGCCGCTGCTGCTCGCCCTCGGCCAGGAGGTCCACCTCGTCGACGAGGACGTACGCCTGGACCCCGAGGCGTTCTGCGCACAGATCTCCGAACGACGCCTGGACCTGGTCAACGTCACCCCGTCCTTCCTGCGTGAACTCCTCTCCGCGGGACTCCTCGCGCCCGGCCGCCACCACCCGCGCGTCCTGCTGGTCGGCGGTGAGGCGACGGGCCCGGACATCTGGCGGGAGCTGTGCGGCGCCGCCGAACTGGGCGTCACCGCCTACAACATGTACGGCCCCACCGAGTGCACCGTCGACGCCACCTACGGGCGGGTCACCGACCGCCCCGACCGGCCGGTCATCGGGCGGCCCGGCGGCAACCTGCGCGCCTACGTCCTCGACGGCGCCCTGCGCCCGGTGCCGCCCGGCACGCCGGGCGAGCTGTACCTCGCCGGCGCGCAGGTGGCCCGCGGCTACCTGAACCGCCCCGGCCTGACCGCCGCGCGTTTCCTCGCCGACCCGTTCGGCGCGCCGGGGGAGCGGATGTACCGCACCGGCGACCGTGCCCGCCGCGACGAGCGGGGACTGCTGGAGTTCCTGGGCCGCGCCGACG
>NZ_MUND01000183.1 GCF_002154375.1 Streptomyces glaucescens
GGCGGGCAGCACCTCGGTGCCGCGTACGGCGAGGGTGGTCAGCGTGTCGCAGAGCAGCAGGTCGGCGAAGGCGCCGGAGAGCAGGGACCGCAGGACCGGGAGGTCGATCGCGGGGGCGCCGTAGAGGTGGCGGCCGGCCAGGTGGCGCAGGGTGATCCGGAGGGCGGAGTCGAGCGCGCCGGCACAGGCGCCGACCGCGACCGCCTGGGCGTTGTCGGTCTCGGGGACGGTCGCCAGGGCGGGTGAGCGGCGGCAGACGGCGCGCAGGGCGTGCATCACGGGCTCGGGTGCGCCGGCCGGGACGTGCCAGGGCTGCGGGTCCAGGGGCCGGCGCCCCTCGGCGGCGGCGAGGACGGCGTCGAACCCGTGGGGGTTGGCGGCGTCGAAGGGGTCGCCGAGGCGCTGCTCCAGCACCTCTTCGAGGGCGGTGGTCATGAGGCGTTCGCCTCCTGCGGGGTGCCGGGACGGAGCTGGTCGAGCAGCGAGACGAAGTGGCCGGGCGGACGGCCGAGCAGCAGGTCGGCGCAGTCGTCCAGGGCCTGGGCCTCCGCGTCGTCGACGGGTTCGCCGAGGTCGGTGAGGGCCTTGACGAGGCAGCCGCGCAGCCAGGTGTCCGGGGCGGGGGTGCCGTCGCCGGTGGCCGGGGTGGCGCGCAGCCACAGGTGCAGGGCGCAGGCGGCGGCGAAGCACAGTTCGTACCGCTCGGCGAGGTCGAAGGCCTCGGCCGGTACGGCGCGGGGGGTGAACCGTACGGCCGCCATGGCCTCGTGGAGGCGTTCGGTGGCGTCCAGGAGCCGGGTGGCCAGGGACAGCAGGGAGTCGAGGCCGGCCCCGTCCCGGCTGTCGCGGGCGCGCTCGCGCAGTTCGGCGACGGCGGCGGGCAGTCCGGCCGGCACCGAGGCGCCCGCGGTGGACAGCAGGCTGAGCGCGGCGGGCCGGAAGGGCCGGGGTGCGGTGTGCGGGCTGGTGGCCTCGGCGAGGCCCGCGGCGTCGACGCGGCCCTTGCGGTAGCCGCGGGCCAGGCGCGGGAACTGCTCGATCAGCGCGTTGCGGTTGACCAGGCTGCTGCCGTCGAAGATGCCGATGATGCGGTGGTCGCGCTCCGCCTTGGCGAACTGGCCGTGGGGGTCGCCGGGGCCGAGCAGCCCGTGCGGGCCCAGGAGGTGCAGCAGCCGGGCGATCAGGGCGTCGATCTGGGCGGGCACGTAGGCCTTGGCGACGGCGGAGACGACGCTCATCTCGCCGGTGAGGGCGTGCAGGGAGCGTACGGCGACCAGGCCGGTGGCCTCGGCCAGCAGCAGGCCCGCGGTGGCCTCGCCGAGTTCGCGGCGGATGTGCGGGCGCCGGGCGAGCGGTGTGCCGTCGTCGCCGGCGTGGCCGGCGGCGAAGTCGGCGGCCAGCCGCAGGGCGTGGTCGCCCGCGCCGAGCGACATGGCGGCGCAGCAGGTGCGGGTGATGTGCAGGGCCTTGACGATGATCTCGACGCCCTGGCCCGGTGCGCCGATCAGGGCGTCCGCGGGCAGGTGGGCGTCGTGCAGGGCGATGCCGCTGATGTCGGCGCCGCGGATGCCGTAGGTGCGCACCTTGGGCAGGCAGGTGTGGGTGCCGGGGCCGAGGCGGGCCTTGTCGACGAGGAAGAGGCTGAAGCCGCGCGGGCCGCCCGCGTCGTGGGTGCGGGCCAGCACGGTCACCAGGCCGGCCCGGGAGACGTTGTTGATCAGCCACTTCTCGCCGTTGAGCAGCCAGCCGCCGTCCGCGGCCGGCCGGGCGGTGACCTCGCCGGAGAGCAGGTCGCTGCCGTGGTGGCGTTCGGTCAGCGCGCAGGACACCACCTCGCCGTCGGTGATGCGCCGGGCGAGCCGCCGGGCGGGTTCCTCCGCGCCGGTGATCCAGGTGGACACGGCGCCGAGGTAGGTCTTGCCGTGCGCGGCGGCGACGGTGAGGTCGATCCGCGCGACGGCGCGCAGCAGGCGCATCACGACGGTGAAGTCGTCGAGGGCGCCGCCGTGTTCGGCGGGCACGTAGTAGCGGGGCAGTCCGGCCTCGTCGAGGGCGCGGACGGCGTCGGCGGGAAAGGCGTCGGCCCGGTCGAGCGCGGCGAGTTCCGCGGCGCCGAACGGCAGGCCGGGTCCGGTGAGTTCGCGCAGCCGCCGGGCGAACCGGTCCACCGGGCCGGCGGCGAGACCCTGCGCGGGAGGCGCTGTGGTGGTCATACGGCCGCCTTCGCGAGGGCGGGGGCGGCGGCCCGCTCGGCGGTGGGGCGGAGCAGGGCGTCCTGGTAGTCGGCGTGGAGGGGTTCGAGGGCGCCGGAGCGGAACAGCTCGCGCATCGCGGAGCGCTGGATCTTGCCGCTGGTGGTGCGGCGCACCCCGCCCGGCCGCAGCAGCAGGACGGCGCCGACGGGGGCGCCGAACTCGCGGGCGACGGTCAGGCGCATGTCGGCGGCGAGGCGGCTGAGCCGGTCCGCTTCCTTGATGCCGCGCACCTCGTGGGTGACGACGAGGACGTCCTCGCCCTGCGGGCCGTGGCCGGGGACGGTGAAGCAGGCGCCGACCAGGCTGCCCAGTTCGGGCTGCTGGGCGCGCAGCTCGTGTTCGATGTCCTGCGGGTAGAGGTTGCGTCCGCGCACGATGAGCACGTCCTTGATGCGGCCGGTGACGTACAGCTCGCCGTCGTGGAGGGTGCCGAGGTCGCCGGTGCGCAGGTAGCCGGTGTCGCCGTCGGTGGTGGTGGCGCGGAACTCGGCGGCGTTGGTGGTCTCGCGGTTCCAGTAGCCGTGACCGATGACGGGGCCGCGCAGCCAGATCTCGCCGACCCGGCCGTCGGGCAGCACGTCGTGGGTGCGGGGGTCGACGATGCGGATCTCGGCGCCGGTGACGGGGCCGCAGGCGGCGACGAGGCGGCCGGGCTCGTCGTCGTCGACCGGGCGGAACTCGTGGCGTTCGAGGAGGTCGACGGAGACGCGGCGGGCGCTGTGCGGGGTGTCGAGGGCGCCGGAGACGAAGAGGGTGGCCTCGGCCATGCCGTAGCAGGGGCTGAGGGTGTCGGGGCGCAGGCCGTGGGCGGCGAACCGGGCGAGGAAGCCGTCGAGCACGGAGGGGCGCACCGGTTCGGAGCCGTCGACGGCGTACCGCCAGCGGGACAGGTCCAGGCCGGCGAGCTGCTCGTCGGTGATGCGCCGGGTGCACAGGTCGTAGGCGAAGTCGGGCGCGGCGGAGCAGTGGATGCCGAAGCGGTCGATCATGTGCAGCCACAGGTGCGGCCGCTTGAGGAAGGTGGACGGGCTCATGATGACGGTCCCGGCGCCGCTCATGAGGGGCGGCAGGATGAGGCCCATCAGCCCCATGTCGTGGAAGTGCGGGATCCAGCCGCCGAGCGGGGTGTGCTCGTCGAGGCCGAGGACGTCGATGAGGTTGGCGCTGTTGTGCAGCAGGTTGCCGTGGGTGATGACGACGCCCTTGGGGTCGCCGGTGGAACCCGAGGTGTACTGGAGCACGGCGATGCTGTCGTGGGTGAGGTGCGGCGGCGTCCAGCCCTCGGGGCCGGGCCCGGCGCCGTCGTCGGTGACCAGCAGGGGGAAGGCGCCGACCTCGTCCTCGGTGATCCAGTTCTCGACGTCGCCGCGGGTCGCGGTGTCGGTGAGGATCGCCGTGGCGCCCGCGTCCTCGGCGATCCGCCTGACCCGGCGCCGCTCGTGGCGGTAGCGGCCGGGCAGCGAGGAGGGGACCGCGACGGCGCCGGCGTAGAGGCAGCCGGTGAAGGCGGTCAGGAAGGCGAGTCCGGCCGGGTAGAGCAGGAGCACGCGGTCGCCGGTGCCGACGCCGGCGGCGCGCAGCCGCTGGGCGATGTCACGGGCGTGCCGGTCCAGCTCCGCGTACGTCAGCCGACTCGCCCCGTCGTCCCGGAGCGGATCGGTGACGTACGTCGCCGCGGTCTTTTCCGGGATGTTCTCCGCATGACCGACGAGAACTGCGTCGACACTGGGCGCGGTGACGATGTCCGCCATTTTCGAAGTCCTGCCCTTCGCGTTCGCTGACTGAATATCCGCCGCACCCGGTTCAGCGCAGCGGATTCTTTCTAGCGATGCCCGGGGAGGTCCGGGAAGGCGGCTGACAGCAAACTGCACGGCAGGGTCGCCGGTTCGGGGACGGGGGCGCGGATCGGGTCTGCGGGGGCGCTGTGGAGCCCGGACGTCGGGCCAGTACCGGCCAGTCGGAGGCCCGTTGGGGACGTCGTGCGCGCAGTAGAGTCGACAGCGCAGCCGCTGCGCGGCTTCTGCACCGGCCGAATTCCCGGCCGTCACCCCCCTTTTTATCTCATTCCGCCGAGTGATCTGCGTACCGGTCCTGGCGCCGGAAATACGCCGGCACTCCAGAAACCGGAACTCACATGAATTCCTCAGATGACTCCATGAATTCCTCATACGCCGACGCGGCGCCTTCCGTGCTGCTGACCGGAACGTCCTCGGACGCCCATACCTGGAATCTCGTCCATCTCCAGCTCGTCCTGGAGGAGATCGGCCACACGGTGGAGAACCTCGGCCCGTGCGTCCCCGAGGATCTGGTGGTGCGGTCCTGCCTGGACCTGCGGCCCGCCCTGGTGGTGGTCAGCAGCGTCAACGGCCACGGCTTCAACGACGGCCTGCGGCTGATCCGGGCGCTGCGGGCCCGGCCCGAACTGGCCGGGACCACCGTGGTGATCGGCGGGAAGCTGGTCACCGACGGTCTGCGCAACGTGGGCATGGTCCGCCGGCTCACGGCGGCCGGCTACGACCGGGTCTTCGACGACGGCGAGCTGGCCGCGTTCCGCGCGCTCGCCGCCCGGACGCCCTACCGAGCGGTGTCGTGACACCGGCGTCCTTCGGCGGCTTCGTCTCCCGGGCGCACGCGCGAGGCGCCCTCGTGGTGCAGCCGCGGATGGGCTTCGGCGATCCACGGCTGATGCGCGAGGGCCTGGAGCGGACCCGGGCGGCCGAGGCGGTGACCGTCGGCACCCTGACGCTCGACAGCTACACCCGCGTGGGCGACCTGGCGGCGGCCGGCCGCGCCGTGCGGGACGGTGCGGCGCTCAACGGATACCCGATCTGCACCCACTCCCCCGACGTGTCGCGGGCGATGCTGGACGGCGTCCACGGCGCCGGCTTCCCCGTGCAGGTGCGGCACGGCTCGGCACGCCCCGAGCACATCGTGGCCGCGCAGCTGTCCCTGGGCCTCGACGCCACCGAGGGCGGCCCCGTCTCGTACTGCCTGCC
>NZ_MUND01000184.1 GCF_002154375.1 Streptomyces glaucescens
CCGGGGCGGCGGCACGGCGGACGCGGCCGACCTGGACCTGCTGAAGGACGGCGAGCCGGAGTACCGGCTGGAGACCCGGCCGCGTGTGCTGGCCGACTTCGTGACCGGCGCCTGGTGGCACAGCACCTCGCCGGAGTCGCACTTCCTGCGCTCACTGGTGTGCTCGCGGGTCACCGAGGACGGCGGGCGGATCACGCTCAGCGGACGCCGGCTGAAGGTGACGGCGGCGGACGGGGCGCGGCAGGAGCACGAGTACGGCGAGGAGGAGGACGAAGCGGTGCTGGCGGTGTACCGGGAGCGGTTCGGGATCGTGCTGGACCGGGTGCCGGTCATGGGTGGTGAAGCAGACGGGACGGACTGATTCCGCCCGTATCCCGCGAACTGGCCCTGAGTTGCCCCGAAAGTCTCACAAGTGATCGAATGGATCTTCGGTAACGAGTGATGTCAAGGCGCGCAGAGGTGTCGTGGATGATCGGCCGCTGGCTGGGCAGCCGGAGGAACCGGATGCAACGGCGGAATCCGCTCGCGGCGGTGCGGACCCCGCCGCGGGCGGGAGCGCTCAGCTGCCGGGTGCTCGATCCGGTCCATGAGCCGGTGCAGCACGCGGAGTTCCTGGTCAGCGACCACATGGGGCGCCGGGTGGTCGGCGGGGGCACGGACCCTTTCGGATCGTTCGTGACGGCGGTGCCGGCGGGGGAGTACCGGCTGGCGGTGTCGGCCGAGGGCTACGCCCCGTACCGGACGGCCCTGACGGTGGAGGAGGGTACGCTCGCCTCGCTGGGGGACGTGACGCTCCGGACGGCCGAGCCGCCGGAGCTGCCGGCGCCGGGGGACTGGGAGATCGAGCCGGCGCACTCCTCGATCGGTTTCACCGCCCGGCACATCGGGCTGGCCCGGATCCACGGGCGGTTCAACACCTTCGCCGGGGTGATACGGATCGCCGATCCGGTGGAGCGGTCGCAGATGCACGTGGTGATCGGGGCGGCGTCGATCGACACCAATGTGCGGATGCGGGACGACCACCTGCGGTCGGCGGACTTCCTCGACGTGGAGCGCTTCCCGACGATCGAGTTCTACGGCGACCGGTTCGTGCACAAGGGCGGCAGCCGGTGGGCCGTGACCGGGGCGCTCTCGCTGCACGGGGTGACGCGGACGGTGACGCTCGACACCGAGTACCTGGGGCTGGGCAACGGCATGGAGGGGGAGGTCCGGGCGGCCTGCCGGGCCACCACCGAGCTGCACCGCGACGACTTCACCGTGAGCTGGCAGACCATGCTGGCGCGGGGGATCGCGGTGGTGGGCCCGAGCATCCGGATCGAGCTGGACGTGCAGGTCGTGCCCAAGGCGGCCGGTGACATGGCGGCGTAGCCGTGGCGGAGAATGGTGCCGTGAGTGATGTGAGACATGTGCTGGTGCTGCCCGACCGGGATGCCGCGGAGGAGGCGGCCGAGGCGCTGGGGGAGCGGTTCGGGGTCGACGAGGAGCCGCGCCTGGTGCGGGACGCGCTGGCGGGGGAGGACGACGCCGAGGACGCGCAGTGGCTGGTGGTGCTGCGGGACGAGGCCGCGGTGCTCGATCCCCGGGAGCTGGACGAGTTCGCCGGGGAGTGGGACGGCTGGCGCGAGGAGCCGTAGGCCCACGCTGCCTCGGGTTTGTGCCGGTCGGTCTTGGGCTGTGGGCGGCCGGCGGACTTCAGTCTCGGGCCGTGGGCTGCCGGTCCGTCTTCGGTCTCGGGCCGTGGGCGGCCGGTCGCGCGGTTCCCCGCTCCCTCAGGCAGGGCCAGGCTCCGGCGTCCGAGAGCCCGGCCGGGCACGCCCCCGCTGTCAGTGGGCCGTGCCATGCTTGTCCCGATGGCCAGGAAATCTGCGAATGACGACCCTCTCGCCCCGGTGACGCTCGCCGTGGGCCAGGAGGACCTCCTGCTCGACCGTGCCGTGCAGGAGGTGGTGGCCGCCGCCCGGTCCGCCGACGCCGACACGGACGTGCGTGACCTGACCCCCGATCAGCTGCAGCCCGGCACCCTCGCCGAGCTGACCAGCCCGTCGCTCTTCGCGGAGCGCAAGGTCGTGGTCGTACGCAACGCGCAGGACCTGTCCGCGGACACCGTCAAGGACGTGAAGGCCTACCTCGGCGCGCCCGCCGAGGAGATCACCCTGGTGCTGCTGCACGCGGGCGGCGCCAAGGGCAAGGGCCTGCTGGACGCCGCGCGCAAGGCGGGGGCGCGGGAGGTGGCCTGTCCGAAGATGACGAAGCCGGCCGACCGGCTGGCGTTCGTGCGCCAGGAGTTCCGGGCGGCCGGGCGGTCCGCCACGCCCGAGGCGTGCCAGGCGCTCGTCGACGCGATCGGCAGCGACCTGCGGGAGCTGGCGTCAGCCGTGTCGCAGCTGGTCGCCGATGTGGAGGGGACCATCGACGAGGCGGTCGTCGGGCGGTATTACACCGGCCGCGCCGAGGCCTCCAGCTTCACCGTCGCCGACCGGGCGGTGGAGGGGCGGGCGGCCGAGGCGCTGGAGGCGCTGCGCTGGTCGCTGTCCACCGGTGTCGCCCCGGTGCTGATCACCAGCGCGCTCGCCCAGGGGGTGCGGGCGATCGGCAAGCTGTCCTCCGCGCGCGGCGGCCGGCCCGCCGATCTGGCGCGGGAGCTGGGCATGCCGCCATGGAAGATCGACCGGGTCCGGCAGCAGATGCGGGGCTGGACGCCGGACGGGGTCGCCGTCGCGCTGCGGGCGGTGGCCGAGGCGGACGCCGGGGTGAAGGGCGGCGGGGACGACCCCGAGTACGCCCTGGAGAAGGCCGTCGTGATCATCGCCAGGGCCGCGCGTTCCAGAGGGCGGGCGTAGCGGGAGCGGAGGAGAATCGGGCGTATCAGCCGCACATCGCCGACGACGGAGAGGTGGCGATCGCCATGGCTGAACATCCGCACGCCCAACTCGTGCGCAAGGGGTACGAAGCCTTCACCCGCGGTGACATGGACGCCCTGCGTGAGCTGATGACCTCGGACTGCACCCACCACGTGCCCGGCAGCCACCCGCTGTCCGGTGACTTCAAGGGGCAGGACGCGATCATCGACATGTATCGCCGGATGCATGAGGAGACCGGCGGGAACATGCGGGTCGACCTGCGCGGCGTCGCCGTGGACGGCCGGGGTCACGCGGTCGGCATGATGCGCTTCACGGCGGACCGCAACGGCAAGCACATCGATGACGACGGCGCCCTCGTCTTCCGGATCGTCGGCGACAAGATGAGCGACATCGACGAGTGCGTCCAGGACATCGAGGCGAACGACGACTTCTGGTCGTGACGCCTGCGGGCATGACCGAAGGCCCCGCCGCCCGCCCTGGGGAAGGGCGGGGCGACGGGGCCTTCGGATGAAGCCGCTGAGTCCGTTCCCGCGTGGCGAACGCAGGCCGCGAACGGACTCGGGGTGCCGGTCGGGAGCGGATGAGAGAGGGCCCGCTCGGGGTCCTACCGGCGATCAGACCAGATAAGGGGTTCAGCCCTTGAGGGACGCGACCTTCGCAGCCAGCGCCGACTTCTTGTTGGCGGCCTGGTTCTTGTGGATGACGCCCTTGGAGACGGCCTTGTCGAGCTGACGCGCGGCAGCGCGCTGGTACTCGGTGGCCTTCTCGACGTCACCCGCGGCAGCTGCCTCGCGGGCCTTGCGGACCGCGGTCTTCAGGGAGGACTTGACGGCCTTGTTGCGCAGCCGGGCCTTCTCGTTGGTCTTGATCCGCTTGATCTGGGACTTGATGTTCGCCACGAATGAGCCTTTTCAGGTTCAGGCACGGGGCGAGAGGGATCCGAAGGGATCCCGTGTCCCGTGCCAGGTGATTTCTTGGGGTCGTGCCTCGCGCTGAGAGGGCATGAGACACAGCCACCTACACTACCAGCGGCCCTTCCCGCGGCCCAAACCGGTCGCCGCGCCGCACCCGTGGGACCATGGAAGCTACGTATCGATCCGACCCGAGGCATAAGGCGCCTCAAGAGACAGGACCCTGCGTGCCCGCGACCCCTAACAATGTGCCCGAGCCGAGCCGTACCGACCCGGCTCTGATCCGCAATTTCTGCATCATCGCGCACATCGACCACGGCAAGTCCACGCTCGCCGACCGGATGCTCCAGCTGACCGGTGTGGTCGAGCAGCGGCAGATGCGCGCCCAGTACCTCGACCGTATGGACATCGAGCGCGAGCGCGGCATCACGATCAAGTCCCAGGCGGTGCGTCTGCCGTGGGCCCCGACCCACGACAAGAGCAACACGCACATCCTCAACATGATCGACACGCCGGGGCACGTCGACTTCACCTACGAGGTCTCGCGGTCGCTCGCCGCGTGCGAGGGGACGATCCTCCTCGTCGACGCCGCCCAGGGCATCGAGGCCCAGACCCTCGCCAACCTCTACCTGGCGATGGAGAACGACCTCACGATCATCCCCGTGCTGAACAAGATCGACCTGCCGGCGGCGCAGCCCGAGAAGTTCGCCGAGGAGCTGGCGAACCTGGTCGGCTGCGACCCGAGCGACGTGCTCCGGGTCTCCGCGAAGACCGGTGTGGGCGTCGACGCGCTGCTCGACAAGGTGGTCGCGGAGGTCCCCGCGCCGGTGGGCGTCAAGGACGCCCCCGCCCGCGCGATGATCTTCGACTCGGTCTACGACTCCTACCGCGGTGTCGTGACGTACGTCCGTGTCATCGACGGCCAGCTCAACAAGCGCGAGCGCATCAGGATGATGTCGACCGGCGCCACCCACGAGCTGCTGGAGATCGGCACCAACTCGCCGGAGATGCTGCCGGCCGACGGCCTCGGCGTCGGCGAGGTGGGCTACCTGATCACCGGTGTGAAGGACGTCCGCCAGTCCAAGGTCGGTGACACCGTCACCAGCCAGCACAAGGGGGCCACGGAGGCACTCGGCGGGTACAAGGACCCGAAGCCGATGGTCTTCTCCGGTCTGTATCCGCTGGACGGCTCGGACTACCCCGAGCTGCGCGAGGCCCTCGACAAGCTCCAGCTCAACGACGCCGCGCTCGTCTACGAGCCGGAGACCTCCGCGGCCCTCGGCTTCGGCTTCCGCGTCGGCTTCCTCGGCCTGCTGCACCTGGACGTGATCCGGGAGCGGCTGGAGCGCGAGTTCGGCCTCGACCTGATCGCCACCGCGCCGAACGTGGTCTACCGGGTCGTGATGGAGGACGGCAGCGAGCACACCGTCACCAACCCGAGCGAGTTCCCCGAGGGCAAGATCAGCGAGGTGTACGAGCCGGTCGTGCGCGCCACGATCCTCGCGCCGACCGAGTTCATCGGCTCGATCATGGAGCTGTGCCAGACCCGGCGCGGCACCCTCCTCGGCATGGACTACCTCTCCGAGGACCGGGTCGAGATCCGCTACACCCTGCCGCTCGCCGAGATCGTCTTCGACTTCTTCGACCAGCTGAAGTCGAAGACGCGCGGCTACGCCTCGCTGGACTACGAGCCCACCGGCGAGCAGACCTCCAGCCTGGTGAAGGTCGACATCCTGCTGCACGGCGACAAGGTCGACGCCTTCTCCGCCATCACCCACAAGGACCAGGCGTACGCCTACGGGGTGCGGCTGGTGGCCAAGCTCAAGGAGCTGATCCCGCGGCAGGCCTTCGAGGTGCCGGTGCAGGCCGCCATCGGCTCGCGGGTGATCGCCCGCGAGACCATCCGCGCCATCCGCAAGGACGTCCTCGCCAAGTGCTACGGCGGTGACATCTCCCGCAAGCGGAAGCTGCTGGAGAAGCAGAAGGAAGGCAAGAAGCGGATGAAGATGGTGGGTTCCGTGGAGGTTCCGCAGGAGGCCTTCATCGCGGTGCTCTCCAGCGATGACAGCGCGGGATCGGGCAAGGCCAAGAAGTAACCGCCGGTCACACCGCCGGTCACCGGCAAAACGGACGTCTCGGGGCCCGTCGTGCGAAAGCGCGGCGGGCTCTCGGCGTGCCGCGGGTGTCTCACTGGAGCAAGTGGCACGAAGTGAGTGGGCGCGGAGTCTTACGCAGCGGGCAGTCGGGCTCTAACCTGTCCCTGCCCGATAGTTACTCGCGAGTTAAACAACGCCCCGCGAGTGAAAACAAGCCGCACCGTCGCGGGCCCCCGGAGGATGTCGTGACCGACACACAGACCCTGATCGAGAACCGTCCGCCGTCCGTCGCGGGCCTCTTCCTGGAGCGCGTGGCCGCCACCCCGGACGCCGAGGCCTACCGTTACCCGGTGCCGTCGGCCTCCGGTCAGGGCCCCGACGACTGGAAGTCGCTGAGCTGGGCGCAGGCCGCCGAGCGGGTGTACGCCATCGCGGCCGGGCTGATCGAGCTGGGTGTCCAGCCGGAGCAGTGCGTCGCCCTCGCCTCCGCCACCCGGATCGAGTGGATCCTCGCCGACCTCGGCATCATGTGCGCGGGCGCGGCCACCACCACGATCTACCCGCAGACCAACGCCGACGAGTCGGCCTTCCTCCTCTCCGACTCCGGCAGCCGGGTGCTGATCGCGGAGAACGCCGACCAGCTGGCCAAGGCGCAGGCCAAGCGCGCCGAGCTGCCCGAGCTGGCGCATGTCGTGGTCATCGACGCCACCGGCGTCGAGACCGGCGACTGGGTGCTGAGCCTCGACGAACTCCAGGCCCGCGGCGCCGCCCGGCTGGAGAAGGACCCCGAGCTGATCAAGGAGCGGGTCGGCGCGATCACCAAGGACCAGCTGGCCACCCTCATCTACACCTCCGGCACCACCGGCCGCCCCCGGGGCGTGCGGCTGCTGCACGACAACTGGTCGTACATGGCGAAGGCGATCGCCGCGACCGGCCTGGTCGGCCCCGACGACGTGCAGTACCTGTGGCTGCCGCTCGCCCACGTCTTCGGCAAGGTGCTGACCTCCGGGCAGATCGAGGTCGGCCACGTCACCGCCGTCGACGGCCGGGTCGACAAGATCATCGAGAACCTGCCGGTCGTCCAGCCCACGTACATGGCGGCCGTGCCCCGCATCTTCGAGAAGGTCTACAACGGCGTCGTCGCCAAGGCCCGGGCCGGCGGCCCCGCCAAGTACAAGATCTTCCAGTGGGCCGCCGAGGTCGCCCGCGAGTACGCCAAGGTCACCCAGGACAACTTCCGCCGCACCGGCAACGCCACCGCCCCCTTCGGACTGTCCGCCAAGCACGCGGTCGCCGACAAGCTCGTCTACGCCAAGCTGCGCGAGGCCTTCGGCGGCCGGCTGCGGGCGTGCGTCTCCGGGTCGGTCGCCCTCGCCCCCGAGATCGGCTACTTCTTCTCCGGCGCCGGCATCCACATCCTCGAGGGCTACGGCCTCACCGAGTCCTCCGCGGCCTCCTTCGTCAACCCCGGCGAGGCCTACCGCACCGGCACGGTCGGCAAGCCGCTGCCCGGCACCGAGGTGCGCATCGCCGAGGACGGCGAGATCCTGCTGCGCGGCCCCGGGATCATGGCCGGTTACCACGGCCTGCCCGAGAAGACCGCCGAGGTGCTGGAGCCGGACGGCTGGTTCCACACCGGCGACATCGGCGAGCTGTCCAACGACGGCTACCTGCGGATCACCGACCGCAAGAAGGACCTGTTCAAGACCTCGGGCGGCAAGTACATCGCGCCGACCGAGATCGAGGGCTCGTTCAAGGCTGTCTGCCCGTTCGTCTCCAACATCCTCGTGCACGGCGCCGACCGGAACTACTGCACCGCGCTCATCGCCCTGGACGAGGCCGCGCTCCTCGGCTGGGCGAAGGACAACGGCCTGGAGGGCAAGTCGTACGCCGAGGTCGTCGCCGCGCCCGCCACGGTCGAGATGGTCGACGGATACGTCCAGCAGCTCAACGCCGGACTCCAGCGCTGGCAGACCATCAAGAAGTTCCGGCTGCTGCCGCGCGACCTCGACGTCGAGCACGGCGAGATCACCCCGAGCCTGAAGCTGAAGCGGCCGGTGGTCGAGCGCGAGTACAAGCACCTCATCGAGGAGATGTACGAGGGGACGCGCGAGAAGTAGTGCCGCCGGACCGCCCGGCGCCCGTACCGCCGGTCCGCCGCCCCGAACGCCCCGAACGCCCCGGAACGGGCGCCTGAGCCAGCGGCATAGTTCGGATGCTCGAATCCGGACCCCAACCGGTCCGGATTCGGCCATGTGCGGAGCATGGTTCTCACTCAACACGGCCCACTTCGGTAACTCCACGCGTTCGGGCGGGGTCCGTCTGTCACCCTGGCGGCACCAACCGTCCCACTGCCCGGGGAGCTGGACATGGGGGCCATACCGACACAGCGGGAGTTTCCGGCGTACCCGGAGGCCGACTCCGTCACCGCGCCCGCGCCCCCGCAGGCGCACACCACCCTCACCGGGGGCCCGCTCGCCCCGGGCGCCGCCCGCCGGCTGCTGCGCACGGCCCTGCGCGAGTGGGGCGACCTCGGGCTGCCCGGCGCGGACCGGGTCGGCGAGGACGCGGCGGTCGTCGTCAGCGAACTGGTCACCAACGCGGTCGTGCACGCCGGCACCGACGTGGAACTGGCCTGCCGGCTGGAGCCGGACACCGGCGCGCTCGTCGTCGAGGTCTGCGACCGCCACCCCTCCCGCGCCCCGCGCGACGCGGCCGGCGAGCCGGCCCACGGCACCCCCGAGTACGGCCGCGGCCTGCGCCTCGTCGCGGCCCTCTCCGAATCCTGGGGCGTCACCTACCGCCGCGGCGCCAAGACGGTGTGGGCGCGGGTGACCGGCGACGAACACCGGCAGCACGAGGACTCCGGCGAGTCCCTGTCCGTCGCCGGACTGCTCGCCCCCGAGCGGCGGCGGACCGAACGGGACCGCGAGTGGCTGGGGCGCGGCGCGCTGTCCTTCCTCGCCGAGGCGTCCGACCTGCTCGCCGGGCAGCTCGACGAGGACCTGGTGGCCGCCCTCACCGGCCAGCTGCTCGTGCCCCGGCTCGCCGACTGGTGCGCGATCTGGCTGGAGGACGAGGCGATGGGCGGCCGCGCCCGCCGCCCCGACGGCGGCATCGGCGCGCCGGGCCCCCGCCTGGCCCGCGTCTGGCACGCCAGCGAGGACCACATGGAGGAGCTGCGCCGCGCGCTGGAGAAGGAGCCGCCCAGCACGGCGGAGGAGACGGAGACCGGCGGGCCGGTGCCCTACCCCTGGCCGGGGGAGGCCCTGAGCGCCGCCCCCACCGCGGCCGGCATCCCCGCCGCTCCCGGCACCGCCATGGCGTTCCGGCTGGTCGCCGGGGGACGGCCGCTCGGGACGCTGGTCATCGGGCGGGCCGGGGTCACGCGGCTGCCCGGCGAGGTGACCGGGCTGGTGGAGGATCTGAGCCGCCGGGTGGCGCTGGCCATCGGGGCGGCACGGCAGTACGCCCGGCAGGTCACCATCAGCTCCGTCCTCCAGCGCGGGCTGCTGCCCGGCACGGTCCCCGAGATCCCCGGGCTGCACAGCGCCCTGGTGCACGAGCCGTGCGATGTCGGCGGGCCCAGCGGCGACTTCTACGACCTCTTCCCGGCCGGCGACGGCCGCTGGTGCTTCGCCATCGGCGACGTCCAGGGCAAGGGCCCCGAGGCCGCCGTGGTGATCGGACTGGCCCGCCCCTGGCTGCGGCTGCTCGCCCGCGAGGGCTACCGCGTCGCCGACGTCCTGGACCGCCTCAACCAGCTCCTCCTCGACGACGCCACCGAGGCGGCCGACGCCGCCGCCCGCGCCCTGGCGGGCCCCGTCGCCCCCGGAGACGGCCCGCAGACCCGGTTCCTCTCCCTCCTCTACGGCGAGCTGGCCCCCTTCGACGGCGGTGTCCGCTGCACCCTCGCCGCCGCCGGCCACCCCCTCCCGCTGCTCCTCGGCCCCGCGGGCGGCGTCCGTACCGTCGCCCGTCCGCAGACCCTGCTCGGCGTCGTGGAGGACGAGACCTACACCAGCGAGACCTTCGAACTGCGTCCCGGCGACACCCTGCTCTGCGTCACCGACGGGGTCACCGAGCGCCGCTGCGGCTCCCGCCAGTTCGACGACGGCGACGGGCTGGCGGCGGCGCTCGCCGGGTGCGCGGGCCTGAGCGCGGAGCTGATCGCCGAGCGGATCCGGCGGCAGGTGCACGACTTCGGCGGCAGCCCGCCGGAGGACGATCTCGCCCTGCTGGTCCTCCAGGCCGAGCGGCGGCCGTAGCGCCGGGCGGGAGTGCCGGACACCGGACGGGAGTGCGGGACAATGAGGACATGCCTTCCGCACTCCCCGACGGCGAGCCCGTCCCCGCCGACGGCGCGCTGCCCGCGTCCGCGCTCGCCGGGGCGGCCGACCGCCCCCTCGGGTTCTACCTGCACGTCCCGTACTGCGCGACCCGCTGCGGCTACTGCGACTTCAACACCTACACCGCCACCGAGCTGCGGGGCACCGGCGGCGTCCTCGCCTCCCGCGACAACTACGCCGACACCCTGACCGACGAGATCCGCCTCGCCCGCAAGGTCCTCGGCGACGACCCGCGCGAGGTCCGCACGGTCTTCGTCGGCGGCGGTACGCCCACCCTGCTGGCCGCCGGTGACCTCGTACGCATGCTGGGGGCGATCCGCGACGAGTTCGGGCTCGCGGCCGACGCCGAGATCACGACGGAGGCGAACCCCGAGTCGGTGGACCCCGCCTACCTCGCCGAGCTGCGGGACGGCGGCTTCAACCGGATCTCCTTCGGCATGCAGAGCGCGCGGCAGCACGTGCTGAAGGTCCTCGACCGCACCCACACCCCGGGCCGTCCCGAGGCATGTGTCGCGGAGGCCCGCGCGGCGGGCTTCGAGCACGTCAACCTCGACCTGATCTACGGCACACCCGGGGAGTCCGACGACGACTGGCGCGCGTCCCTGGACGCGGCTCTCGGTGCCGGGCCGGACCACATCTCGGCGTACGCCCTGATCGTCGAGGAGGGCACCCAGCTCGCCCGCCGGATCCGGCGTGGCGAGGTCCCCATGACCGACGACGACGTGCACGCCGACCGCTACCTGATCGCCGAGGAGCGGCTGTCCGCGGCGGGCTACGACTGGTACGAGGTGTCCAACTGGGCCACCTCGAAGGCCGGGCGCTGCCTGCACAACGAGCTGTACTGGCGGGGCGCGGACTGGTGGGGCGCGGGCCCCGGCGCCCACTCGCACGTCGGCGGGGTGCGGTGGTGGAACGTCAAGCACCCGGGCGCGTACGCGGCGGCGCTGGCGGAGGGCCGCTCCCCGGGCGCGGGCCGTGAGCTGCTGTCCGACGAGGACCGGCGGGTGGAGCGCGTCCTGCTGGAGCTGCGGCTGCGGGAGGGGGCGCCGCTCGGCCTCCTCCGCGAGGAGGGCCTGAGGGCGTCCCGCCGGGCCCTGTCGGACGGACTGCTCCAGCAGGAGCCGTACGAGGAGGGGCGCGCGGTGCTCACCCTGCGGGGGCGGCTGCTGGCGGACGCGGTGGTCAGGGACCTGGTGGACTAGAGGTCCCACCCCCGGCAGCGGCGGGGACGCGGACGGCTCGGCCGTGTGGACGAGGTGATCGCCACGCCCCCTCCGCGTCGGCGGAGAGCGTTCCGCCAGTCCCGTCGGGCCGACCAGCGGCAGCCGTCAGGGCACGGTCACGTGATCGATGAGACGCTCGACACATCCCAGCAGCTCCGGCTCCAGGTCCTTGTAGGACCGGACCCGCTTCAGGATCGCCTGCCACACCGCGCCGGTGTTGTCCGACGGCCAGCCCAGGGCCCGGCAGACGCCCGTCTTCCAGTCCTGTCCCTTCGGCACCTCCGGCCACGCCGGGATCCCCAGGGCCGACGGCTTCACCGCCTGCCAGATGTCGATGTACGGGTGGCCCACCACCAGGGCGTGCTCGCTGGTCACCGACTGGGCGAGGCGCCACTCCTTGGAGCCGGGGACGAGGTGGTCCACGAGCACGCCCAGCCGCGCGTCCGGCCCCGGGGCGAAGCCGTCCACGATCGACGGGAGGTCGTCGACGCCCTCCAGGTACTCCACGACGACGCCCTCGATGCGCAGATCGTCGCCCCAGACCTTCTCGACCAGTTCGGCGTCGTGGCGGCCCTCGACGTAGATGCGGCCGGCGCGGGCCACGCGCGCGCGGGCGCCGGGGACGGCGACCGAGCCGGAGGCGGTGCGGGCGGGCCGTACGGGGCCCGTCCCGGTGGGCCGTACGAGGGTCACCGCCTTGCCCTCCAGCAGGAAGCCGCGCGGTTCCAGCGGGAACACCCGGTGCTTGCCGAAGCGGTCCTCCAGCGTCACCGTGCCCGCCTGGCAGCCAACGACCGCGCCGCAGAATCCGGTCCCCGGTTCCTCGACCACCAGGCCGGGCTCCGCCGGGACCTCCGGGACGGGCTGGGGCTTCTTCCAGGGCGGGGTCAGGTCCGGAGAGTACTGGCGCATTCGAATGACGATATGGACACCGCCGGGCGGGTTCAGCCCGACACGCCGAAGCGGGCGGCGAGGGCGTCGCGCTGGCGGCGCACGAAGGCGGCGTCGACCACCGCGCCGTGGCCGGGCACGTAGAGCGCGTCCTCGCCGCCCAGCGCCAGCAGGCGGTCCAGGGCGTCCGGCCAGCGGGACGGGACGGCGTCGGGGCCCGCCTGCGGCTCGCCGGACTCCTCGACCAGGTCGCCGCAGAAGACCACCTCCGTCTCGCCGGGGACGAGGACGGCGAGGTCGTGGGCGGTGTGGCCGGGGCCGACGTTCGCGAGCAGCACCTGGCAGCCGCCGCCCAGGTCGAGGGTCCACTCGCCGGAGACGTGGTGGCGCGGCACGACCAGGGTGTCCGCCGCCTCACCCGCCGACGCCTCGTCCAGGCCGTTGCGGATCGCGTCCGTCCGCAGCTCCTCGCGGGCCCGCCGGGAGGTGAGCGCCGCGTCCACGCCGACCGCGCCGTAGACCTCCGTGCCGGCGAGCGCCGCCGCCCCGAAGACATGATCGAAGTGGGGGTGGGTGAGCGCGAGATGGGTCACACGGTGGCCGGCGAGTTCCTCGGCCTCGGCGCGCAGCCGGGCGCCCTCCGCGAGGCCCGAACCCGCGTCGATCAGCAGTGCCGTGCCCTCGCCGCGGACCAGCCCTGCCGTGCAGTCCCAGCCCGGCAGGCGGCACCGGCCGACCCCGGTCGCCAGCCGTTCCCACCCCAGCTCTTCCCAAGTCACCGTCATGCCGCGACGCTAACCGTGACGCCCCCGGGCGCACGACCGCGCGGGACCGGCCTTGCCCGGGGCGTACCCGACGGCCGTACACTGGGCCGGTAAGGCTGGCACTCGTATGCGGTGAGTGCCAGGGGGAGCGCCAAGGGGACGGACCGCTGGAGGTGTGCGCGGATGCTCAGTGAACGACGGCTTCAGGTGTTGCGCGCCATCGTCCAGGACTACGTCGGAACCGAGGAGCCGGTCGGCTCCAAGGCGCTCACCGAGCGGCACAACCTCGGCGTCTCGCCGGCCACGGTCCGCAACGACATGGCCGCCCTGGAGGACGAGGGGTACATCGCCCAGCCGCACACCAGCGCCGGGCGGATCCCCACCGACAAGGGCTACCGGCTCTTCGTCGACAAACTCGCCGAGGTCAAGCCGCTCACCGCGCCCGAGCGGCGCGCGATCCAGAACTTCCTCGACGGCGCCGTCGACCTCGACGACGTCGTGGCCCGCACGGTGCGGCTGCTCGCGCAGCTGACCCGGCAGGTCGCGGTCGTGCAGTATCCCTCGCTGACCCGGTCCACGGTGCGGCACGTGGAGCTGCTGTCGATGGCACCCGCGCGGGTGATGCTGGTCCTGATCACCGACACCGGACGGGTCGAGCAGCGGATGATCGACTGCCCGGCGCCGTTCGGCGAGACGTCCCTGGCGGATCTGCGGGCGCGGCTGAACAGCCGGGTCGCCGGACGCCGTTTCACGGATGTGCCGCAACTGGTGCAGGATCTCCCCGAGGGCTTCGAGGCGGAGGATCGCGGCACCGTCCAGACGGTGCTCTCCACGCTGCTGGAGACGCTGGTCGAGCGGACCGAGGAGCGGCTGATGATCGGCGGCACCGCCAATCTCACCCGCTTCGGGCATGACTTCCCCCTCACGATCCGGCCCGTCCTGGAGGCGCTGGAGGAGCAGGTGGTGCTCCTCAAGCTGCTGGGCGAGGCGAAGGATCCGGGCATGACCGTGCGCATCGGTCACGAGAACGCCCATGAGGGACTCAACTCCACGTCGGTGGTGTCGGTCGGCTACGGTTCGGGCGGCGAGGCAGTCGCCAAGCTCGGCGTGGTCGGACCGACCCGCATGGATTACCCGGGAACGATGGGAGCGGTACGAGCGGTGGCACGGTACGTCGGACAGATCCTGGCGGAGTCGTAAGTGGCCACGGACTATTACGCCGTTCTCGGCGTGCGCCGCGACGCGTCGCAGGAAGAGATCAAGAAGGCCTTCCGGCGGCTCGCCCGCGAGCTGCACCCGGACGTCAACCCCGATCCGAAGACCCAGGAGCGGTTCAAGGAGATCAACGCCGCGTACGAGGTGTTGTCGGACCCGCAGAAAAAGCAGGTCTACGACCTCGGCGGCGACCCGCTCTCGCAGAGCGGCGGCGCGGGCGCGGGCGGCTTCGGCGCGGGCGGCTTCGGGAACTTCTCCGACATCATGGACGCGTTCTTCGGCACGGCGTCGCAGCGCGGACCGCGCTCGCGCACCCGCCGCGGCCAGGACGCCATGATCCGGATCGAGGTCGAACTCGACGAGGCGGCCTTCGGCACCACCAAGGACATCCAGGTCGACACCGCGATCGTCTGCGCCACGTGCAGCGGCGAGGGCGCGGCGCCGGGCACCTCGGCGCAGACGTGTGACATGTGCCGCGGCCGGGGCGAGGTCTCGCAGGTCACCCGGTCCTTCCTGGGCCAGGTCATGACCTCGCGGCCGTGCCCGCAGTGCCAGGGCTTCGGCACGGTCGTGCCGAACCCGTGCCCGGAGTGCGCCGGCGACGGCCGCGTCCGCTCCCGCCGCACCCTGACGGTGAAGATCCCGGCCGGTGTCGACAACGGCACCCGGATCCAGCTCGCGGGCGAGGGCGAGGTCGGCCCCGGCGGCGGCCCCGCCGGTGACCTGTACGTGGAGATCCACGAACTCCCGCACCCGACCTTCCAGCGGCGCGGCGACGACCTGCACTGCACGGTGACGATCCCCATGACGGCGGCGTCCCTTGGCACCAAGGTGCCGCTGGAGACGCTGGACGGCATGGAGGAGGTCGACATCCGCCCGGGCACCCAGTCCGGCCAGTCGATCCCGCTGCACGGCCGGGGCGTCACGCATCTGCGCGGCGGCGGCCGGGGCGACCTCATCGTCCACGTCGAGGTCCAGACCCCGACCAAGCTCGACCCGGAGCAGGAGCGCCTGCTGCGCGAGCTGGCCAAGCTGCGCGGCGAGGAACGCCCGACGGGCCAGTTCCAGCCCGGCCAGCAGGGGCTGTTCTCGCGGTTGAAGGATGCGTTCAACGGGCGCTGATCCGGGTGGTCGGCGGGCGCTGATCCGGGTGGTCGGCTGTCTGGTGGGCGGTGCGTCGCGTGGTGGCCGGGGGTCCGGGGGTTGTCCCCGGGCGGGCACGGTCAGCCCGGCCAGCAGGGGCTGTTCTCTCGGTTGAAGGATGCGTTCAACGGGCGCTGATCCGGCGCTGCCGGGTGCGGTGCCGGTGGTCTATGCCAGTGCGGCGCCCGGATTCGGACTTGTTCGGAGGACGTGACACCATGCCGTCATGTCCTCCGCACTGACCGATCTCTTCCCCCACCCGATCGTGCAGGCCCCCATGGCGGGCGGCGTCTCCGTGCCCCAGCTCGCCGCCGCCGTGTCCGAGGCCGGGGGGCTCGGATTCCTGGCCGCCGGGTACAAGACGGCCGACGGCATGTACCAGGAGATCAAGCAACTGCGGGGGCTGACGAGCCGCCCCTTCGGCGTGAACCTGTTCATGCCGCAGCCGGAGTACGCCGAGCCGGCCGCGGTCGACGTCTACGCCCATCAGCTGGCCGGCGAGGCCGCCTGGTACGAGACCGAGCTGGGCGACCCGGACAGCGGCCGGGACGACGGCTACGACGCCAAGCTCGCGGTGCTGCTGGACAACCCGGTACCGGTCGTCTCCTTCCACTTCGGCGTGCCGAGCCGGGACGCCCTCGACGCCCTGCGCCGCGCCGGCACGTTCACGCTGGTCACCGCCACCACCGCCGACGAGGCCCGCGCGGTCGAGCAGGCCGGGGCGGACGCGGTGATCGTGCAGGGCGTGGAGGCCGGCGGCCACCAGGGCACCCACCGGGACATCCCCGAGAACGACGGCTCCGGCATCGGACTGCTCTCCCTGATCGCCCAGGTCCGTGAGGCGGTGCGGCTGCCCCTCGTCGCCGCCGGCGGCATCATGCGCGGCAGCCAGATCGCCGCCGTCCTCGCCGCGGGCGCGAGCGCCGCCCAGCTCGGCACCGCCTTCCTCGCCACCCCGGAGTCGGGTGCCCAGGCCGTGCACAAGCAGGCGCTGACCAACCCGCTGTTCACCCGTACCGAACTCACCCGCGCCTTCTCCGGCCGCCCGGCCCGCGGCCTGGTCAACCGGTTCATGCGCGAGCACGGACGGTACGCCCCCGCCGCCTACCCGGAGATCCACCACCTCACCTCGCCGCTGCGCAAGGCCGCCGCGAAGGCCGGTGACGCGCAGGGCATGGCGCTGTGGGCCGGGCAGGGTCACCGGATGGCCCGCGAGCTGCCCGCCGGGCAGCTGGTGGAGGTGCTGGCGGCCGAACTGGCGGCGGCACGTACCGCGGTCCCGGGAGGTGGCCCGCGATGACGGCACCGGTGTTCGTGGTCGAGCACTTCGCGTCCGGGCCCGGCGGGCGTTACGTCGTGGACGGTCCCGAGGGGCGGCACGCCGTCTCGGTGAAGCGGCTGCGGCCCGGCGAGGACGTGATCCTCACCGACGGGGCGGGCCGCTGGGCGGACTGCGTGGTGCTCGGCACCGAGGGCAAGGACCGGCTGATCGTCCAGCTGGACTCCTACACCGAGGAGCCCCCCGAGCAGCCCCGCATCACCGTCGTCCAGGCCCTGCCCAAGGGGGACCGCGGGGAACTCGCCGTCGAGACCATGACCGAGGTCGGCGTGGACGCGATCGTGCCGTGGCAGGCCGCCCGCTGCATCACCCAGTGGAAGGGCGACCGCGGTCTGAAGTCCCTCGCCAAGTGGCGGGCGACGGCCCGCGAGGCGGGCAAGCAGTCCCGCCGGGTCCGCTTCCCCGAGGTGGCGGACCTGGCGTCGACCAAGCAGGTCGCCGCGCTGCTCGCGAAGGCCGACTTCGCGGCCGTACTGCACTCGGACTTCGACTACGGCAGCGAGCCGCTGGCCACCGTCGAACTGCCCGCCGAGGGCGAGATCGTGCTGGTCGTCGGCCCCGAAGGCGGCGTGGCCTCCGACGAGTTGGCGCTGTTCCGGGAGGCCGGCGCCCAGGCCTGCGTGCTGGGCCGCTCCGTGCTGCGCACCTCCACCGCGGGGACGGCCGCCGCCGCCCTGCTCCTCGGCCGCACCGGCCGCTGGGACTGACGTCCGGACGGCTGTCGCGGCCGGCCGGCGCCGATCGCCCGCAGCAGTTCCCAGCCGTCCAGGTCCCGGGCGCAGGGCAGCAGCCCGCGCCGGGCCGCCTCGTCGACGAGCGCGCGCACGCTGCCCGGTTCGTTCAGATTGAGGTGGTTGCCGTGCTCGTCGATCACGTAGTGGCCGGGCTGGTAGCCGCCCTCGACGGGACGGCCGGGCCCCTCCCGGAAGACGATCCGGGTGCACGTCCCGTCCCGGTGCAGTCCGACCACCTCCTCGCACGGGCGCCCGTCGCCGTGCCGGTGCCGGACGCTCCACAGGTAGATGGTCGTCTCGTCCACCACGAGCCGTCGCAGGCTGCCCTTCTTGCGCATCGCGCCAGGCTAGGCCGCCAAGCACCGCCCGGGCACCGGGATTTCGCGGCACACATGGCCGTATGCGCTCTACCGCGAGCCGTCGGACGGTGGCAGCATGCCCTTTCATGGGGGTGTTGAGGCGGATTTGGGATCGGCCGGGGCGGCGGCCGGCCGGTGTCGCGGTGTTCGCGGTGCTGGTGGTGGGCGGAGTCGTGGCCTGTGAACCGGGCGGGCTCAGCTCGGCGACCGTGGCGTACACCACCGACGAGACGGTGACCCGGGAGCTGGAGCGGCAGAAGGCGGACGTGCGGTGGCTGACGTGCACCGCGAGCTTCGGGGACGACGGCGGCTCGACACCGACCGCGAGCGAGGACACCGTCGCCGACGTGGACTGCGAGGGGGAGACCTCCGACGGCAAGGAGATCACCGTCGACGGCAAGGTGACCCGCGCGGTCAACGGCCGGTGCATCCGCGGCGACATCGTCGCGAAGGTCGACGGCAAGGAGTGGTTCCACGTCCAGGGCCTCGGCGACTGCGACGCCCCGAGCACGCCGCCCGTGAACCAGCCGCCCGGCGGCGGCCCCGGCCCGGAGGTCACGGTGACGGTCACCAGGACCGTCTGGTGCCAGAGCGACCCCCAGTGCTGGCCCCAAGGGAAGTGATCGGAACCGCTGTTCAGCGGGGCCGCCCCTGCATAGGGTGATCGCGTGACACAGTCCACGCCAGGGTATCTCCGATTTCCGCATCCGCACGGCGAGTTGGTGGCGTTCACCGCCGAGGACGACGTGTGGCTCGCCCCGCTCGACGGCGGCCGGGCCTGGCGGGTCAGCGCCGACAACGTGCCGGTGACCCTGCCGCGCATCTCGCCCGACGGCTCCACCGTCGCCTGGACCTCCACCCGCGACGGCGCACCCGAGGTGCACATCGCGCCGGTCGACGGCGGCCCGTCCAAGCGGCTCACCCACTGGGGCAGTTGGCGCACCCAGGTGTGCGGCTGGACCGCCGACGGGCAGGTCCTCGCGCTCACCACGCACGGCCAGGCCAGCTCGCGGCGCAGCTGGGCGCACGCGGTCCCGCTGGACGGCGGCCCGGCCACCCGGCTGCCGTACGGCCCCGTCGGCGGTGTCGCCCAGGGCCCGCACACGGTGCTGCTGTCGGCGCCGATGGGCCGCGAGGCCGCCTGGTGGAAGCGCTACCGGGGCGGTACGGCGGGCAAGCTGTGGATCGACCGGGACGGTGAGGGCGAGTTCGTACGGCTCCACGAGGAGCTGGACGGGAACATCGAGTACCCGCTGTGGGCCGGGGAGCGGATCGCGTTCCTCTCCGACCACGAGGGGACCGGCGCGCTCTACTCCTCCCTCGCCGACGGCTCCGACCTGCGCCGTCACACCCCGCTCGGCCATTTCTACGCCCGGCACGCGGCCGGTGACGGCACCCGCGTCGTCTACTCCTGCGCCGGTGAACTGTGGGTCCTGGACGACCTCGACGGCGCCGAGCCCCGCCGCCTCGACATCCGGCTCGGCGGGCAGCGCACCGACCGCCAGCCCTTCCAGGTCGACGCCGCCCGCTGGTTCGGGGCCGCCGCGCCCGACCACACCGCGCGCGGCAGCGCGGTCGCGTTGCGCGGCACCGTGCACTGGGTCACCCACCGCGCCGGCCCCGCCCGCGCCCTCGCCGCCGTACCCGGTGTCCGGGCCCGGCTGCCGCGCACCTTCCGGGTGGAGGGCGAGGAGTGGGTGGTGTGGGTGACGGACGCCGAGGGCGAGGACGCCCTGGAGTTCGCGCCCGCCACCGGCCTGGCGCCCGGCGCCACCCCGCGCCGGCTCGCCGCCGGGCGGCTCGGCCGGGTGCTGGGCCTCGCGATGGCCCCCGACGGCAGCCGCGCCGCGGTCGCCGCGCACGACGGGCGAGTGCTGCTCGTGGACCGGGAGACCGGCGAGGTCCGCGAGGTGGACCGCAGCGAGCACGGCGACGTCTCCGGGCTGACGTTCTCCCCGGACTCGGCCTGGCTGGCCTGGTCGCACCCGGGACCGAGCCCGCTCTGCCAGATCAGGCTGGCCCACACCACCGATCTGACGGTCACCGAGGCGACCCCGCTCCGCTTCCAGGACTACGCGCCCGCCTTCACCCAGGACGGCAAGCACCTGGCGTTCCTCTCCACCCGCTCCTTCGACCCGGTCTACGACGAGCACGTCTTCGACCTGGCGTTCGTCACCGGCGACCGGCCGTATCTGATCACCCTCGCCGCGACCACGCCGTCCCCGTTCGGGCCGCAGCGGCACGGGCGGCCCTTCGAGGCACCGGACAAGGACGAGACCCCGGACAGCGAGGGCACCCCGGCCACCCGGATCGACCTCGACGGGCTCGCCGACCGGATCGTCCCGTTCCCCGTGGAGGCCGGCCGGTACTCCGGCCTGCGCGCCGCCAAGGACGGCGTGCTGTGGCTGCGCCACCCCGTGCAGGGCGTCCTCGGCGTCTCCCGGGCCACCCCCGACGACCCCGCCCCGCACTCCGAGCTGGAGCGCTACGACCTCGCCCAGCAGCGCCTGGAGCACCTCGCCGCCGAAGCCGACCACTTCGAGGTCAGCGGCGACGGCAAGCGGGTGCTGCTGTGGACCGGCGGACGGCTGAAGGTCGTCCCCAGCGACCGGCGCGCGTCCGGCGACGACGACAGCGACACCAACATCACCGTCGACCTGTCCCGGGTCCGGCAGACGATCGACCCGGCCGCCGAGTGGCGGCAGATGTTCGACGAGACCGGCCGGATCATGCGCGACCACTTCTGGCGGCCGGACATGAACGGCGTCGACTGGGACGGCGTCCTCGACCGCTACCGGCCCGTCGTCGACCGGGTCGCCACCCACGACGACCTCGTCGACCTCCTCTGGGAGGTGCAGGGGGAGCTGGGCACCTCGCACGCCTACGTCGTCCCGCGCGGCGGCCATGGGCACGGCGACCGGCAGGGGCTGCTCGGCGCGGACCTCTCCCGGCACCCGGACGGCACCTGGCGCATCGACCGGGTGCTGCCCTCGGAGACCTCCGACCCCGAGGCCCGCTCGCCGCTCGCCGCGCCCGGCGTCGCGGTCCGCGCCGGGGACGCGGTCGTCGCCGTCGGCGGGCAGCCGGTCGACCCGGTGACCGGACCGGGCCCGCTGCTCGTCGGCACGGCGGGCAGGCCCGTCGAGCTGACCGTGTCGCCGGCCGGCGGGGGCGAGGTGCGGCACACCGTGGTCGTGCCGGTCGCCGACGAGGAGCCGCTGCGGTACCACGCGTGGGTCGCCGACCGGCGGGCCTACGTGCGCGAGCGGTCCGGCGGGCGGCTCGGCTATCTGCACGTGCCGGACATGCAGGCGCCCGGCTGGGCGCAGATCCACCGCGACCTGCGGGTGGAGGTCGCCCGCGAGGGGCTGATCGTGGACGTCCGGGAGAACCGGGGCGGGCACACCTCCCAGCTCGTCATCGAGAAACTGGCCCGGCGGATCGTCGGCTGGGCCGTGCCGCGCGGGATGCGGCCGTACAGCTATCCGGAGGACGCGCCGCGCGGGCCGGTCGTCGCCGTCGCCGACGAGTTCTCCGGTTCCGACGGCGACATCGTCAACGCGGCCATCAAGGCCCTCGGTCTCGGCCCGGTCGTCGGTACCCGCACCTGGGGCGGCGTCATCGGCATCGACAGCCGCTACCGGCTGGTCGACGGCACGCTCGTCACGCAGCCCAAGTACGCGTTCTGGCTGGAGGGTTACGGCTGGGGCGTGGAGAACCACGGCGTGGATCCGGACGTGGAGGTCGTGCAGCGCCCCCAGGACCACGCGGCCGGCCGCGACGCCCAACTGGACGAGGCGATCCGCCTGGCCCTGGAGGCCCTGGAGTCGAGTCCGGCGAAGGCGCCGCCCACCGTGCCGTGACCGGAGCGGGTGCCCGCGCCCACCCGAGGGGCGCGGGGCCCGTCGAGGTGCGGCTCGGCCGCGTGGGCGCCCGGCCGGCCCCCCGCGACCCGCACCCGGCAACGAGCCGCCCGCGGGGCGACGGCGCCCGGGACGAGCCGCCGGACCACCCGCCCCGGCGACGATACGATGCCCACCAGACGATCAACCGCCCAACCTCCGGAGGGACCATGGCAGGGGAACCGCAGGACGACTGCCTGTTCTGCAAGATCGTCGCGGGTCGGATCCCGGCGACGATCGTCCGCGAGTCCGACACGACCGTCGCCTTCCGGGACATCAACCCCAAGGCGCCCACGCACGTCCTGGTCATCCCCAAGGCGCACTACGCGAACGCCGCCGAACTCGCCGCCGGCGCCCCGGACGTGGCCGCCGACGTGCTGCGGGAGACCCAGGCGGTGGCCGACGACGAGGAGCTCGACAGCTACCGCATCGTCTTCAACACCGGCAGCGGTGCCGGCCAGACCGTCTGGCACGCCCACGCGCACGTGCTCGGCGGACGCGGCCTGCAATGGCCTCCCGGGTAGGCGGCGGAGCATCGTGTCCGTCCGTGAATTGGTGGTCCTCGGCACCGCCAGCCAGGTCCCGACCCGGCACCGCAACCACAACGGCTATCTGCTGCGCTGGGACAGCGAGGGCATCCTCTTCGATCCCGGCGAGGGCACCCAGCGCCAGATGCTGCGTGCCGGTGTCGCCGCGCACGACCTGAACCGGATCTGTGTCACGCACTTCCACGGGGACCACTCGCTGGGCCTGCCGGGCGTGATCCAGCGGATCAACCTGGACCAGGTGCCGCACCCGGTCACCGCGCACTACCCGCGTTCCGGGCAGCGTTTCTTCGAGCGGCTGCGGTACGCCACCGCCTACCGGCAGACGGTGAACCTGGTGGAGGCACCGGTGGACGCCGACGGCGTCGTCGCCCGCACCCGCTCCTACGCGCTGGAGGCGTACCGGCTCTCCCATCCGGTCGAGTCGTACGGGTACCGGCTCGTCGAACCCGACGGACGGCGGATGCTGCCCGAGCGGCTGGCCGCGCACGGCATCAAGGGGCCGGACGTGGGCCGTGTCCAGCGGGAGGGGGTGCTCGGCGGTGTCACCCTGGACGAGGTCAGCGAGGTGCGGCGCGGGCAGCGGTTCGCGTTCGTCATGGACACCCGGTTGTGCGACGGGGTGTACGCGCTGGCGGACGGTTGCGACATGCTCGTCATCGAGTCGACGTTCCTCGACGAGGACGAGCACCTGGCCGTCGAGCACGGCCATCTGACGGCGGGCCAGGCGGCACGGGTGGCGAAGGCGAGCGATGTGCGCCATCTCGTCCTGACCCACTTCAGCCAGCGCTACACCGACCCGGAGGAGTTCGAGCGTCAGGCGCGGGCCGCCGGGTTCGAGGGCGAGCTGACGGTGGCGTACGACCTGCTGCGCGTACCACTCCCGAAACGCAGGTGACCAGGGCGTACGATGCCCTGATGCCCCTCCCCAAAGCTGAACTGCACCTGCACATCGAAGGCACCCTGGAGCCGGAGCTGGCGTTCGAGCTGGCCGCCCGCAACGGGGTGACACTGCCGTACGCGACCACGGACGAGCTGCGTGAGGCGTACCGGTTCGAGGACCTCCAGTCCTTCCTCGACCTGTACTACGCGCTGATGGCCGTCCTGCGCACCGAGCGGGACTTCGAGGACCTGGCCGACGCCTACCTCGCCCGGGCGGCCGCGCAGGGCGTGCGGCACGCGGAGATCTTCTTCGACCCGCAGGCCCACCTCGCCCGGGGTGTGGCGATGGGCACCGTCGTGGAGGGCCTGTGGCGGGCGCTCGCCCGCGGCCGGGCCGACCACGGCGTCTCCACCCGGCTCATCATGTGCTTCCTGCGTGACGAGTCCGCCGAGTCGGCCCTCGCCACCCTGGAGCTGGCCAAGCCCTACCTGGACCGGATCACCGGCATCGGCCTGGACTCCGCCGAGGTCGGGCACCCGCCGGCGAAGTTCCGCGAGGTGTACGAGGCCGCCGCCGCGCTGGGGCTGCGCCGGGTCGCGCACGCGGGGGAGGAGGGGCCGCCGGAGTACATCACCGAGGCCCTGGACGTGCTCGGCGTCGAGCGCGTCGACCACGGCCTGCGCTGCATGGAGGACCCGGCGCTGGTCGAGCGGCTGGTGCGGGAGCGGATCCCGCTCACCCTGTGCCCGCTGTCCAACGTCCGGCTGCGCGCGGTGGACACCCTGGCCGGCCACCCGCTGCCCGCGATGCTCGACGCCGGGCTGCTGTGCACGGTCAACTCCGACGACCCGGCCTACTTCGGCGGCTACGCGGGCGACAACTTCGACGCCGTACGCCGTGAACTCGGCCTGACCGACGAGCGGCTGCGGGAACTGGCCCGCAACTCCTTCCTCGCCTCCTTCCTGGAGGACGACGAGGAGTGGCGCGCGCGCTGCCTGGCCGAGGTGGAGGCCTACGGGTTCCGGTAGAGCGCCGGTCTCAGCGGGTCCCCGGTGCGGCGCCTGCCTGCCGGGGACCCGCGGTGCCGTAGGCGGCACGCTCCGCGGGGACGACGGGGGTGTCCACGGGGATCTCCACGACCGGGATGTCCGCCGCCGCGGTCTGCCGCCGGCCCGCGCGCACGGCCACCACCGTCATCGGCACGGCGACCGCGAGCAGCCCGGCGGCCAGCACCAGGCCCATGCCGGGGAAGCCCGCCCGCTCCGACAGCAGGCTGCCGGTCAGCGGACCCGCCGCGGTGCCCAGCGAGGACGCCGAACCGACCAGCACCGCCCAGCGTCCGCGCGGGTCGAGGGAGGCGGCCAGGCCGATGACGTACGACAGCACGACCGGGTAGAGGGCGTTCCAGGCGATCTCGCCCGCCGCGAAGGCGGGCAGGGTGGTCGCGGAGGCGCTGAGCGCGATGCACCCGGCGATCAGCACGGTCCCGGCGCCGATCGGCACCGCCCGTCCGAGCCGCGCCCCGAGCGCCCCGGCGCCCAGCACGCCCAGCAGCCCCGCGCCGAGGGCGGCGGCGAAGACGACGCCGACGGCCGCCTCGGTCAGCCGGGCCTGGGTCAGCCCGATCCGGCCGCTGACGCCCCACAGGGCGTTCTGGGCGAGCGACCAGAAGGGCATGGCGGCGGCGAGGAGGAGGCCGGAGCGCAGGTGGGGAAGCCGGGCCCGCTCGTCCCGGGTGGCGGGAGCGGCCGGTGACCGCCCGGGCAGCCGGCCGGTCACCGGCCACACGGCCAGGGCGGTCAGCGCGATCGCGGCGAGCGGCAGTCCGTGCCCGGGGCCGAGGTGCGGGACCGTCAGGTACAGCGCGCCCGCGAGGGCGGAGACGCAGAGCAGGCCGGCGGTGGAGGCGCGGTGCTCGGCGGCTTCGGGTCGGGCACGGTCACCGCGGTCGCCGCGTCCGGCATCGCCGCCGGGAAGAACCCGCACCGCGCCTCCACCGCCGGCCTGCTCTGCGTCTCCGCCCTCGCGGGCGCGCTGTACCTGACGGTCCCGCACCTCGGCCCCGGGCACGGACTGCCGCTCGCCGCGATC
>NZ_MUND01000185.1 GCF_002154375.1 Streptomyces glaucescens
AGCAGCGCGGTCGCGGCGAGGGCGGTCGCCGCAGCGCCGGCCGCCAGCAGTCCGGTCGAGCCGTCGCCCTCCGCACCGTCGCCCTCCGGGGCGAACACCGCGATGCCGAACACTCCGCGCACCATCAGCACGGCACCCACGGCGGTGAGTCCGGCGACCCCGGCGGTCATGACGCCGCCGGCCCAGAGCCGGGCGGTGTCGAGCCGGGGCGCGGGCGGGGCCTCGTCCGTGGCGGGGCCGTCGCCGTACGACATCTGCTGCGGACCGTAGGGCTGGTTCGAGGGCTGCACGTTCGTCTCCTCGCTCGGTACGGGTGGGCTATCCGTACCACCTCTCCGTCGCGGCGCTGCCCGCGCTGGCCCGTTCGGGGCACGGCCGGTCACGATGGCCGGAAAGCCCTTTCTCCGCTGCTCCCCGAGGATCTTGACGTCGGTGATGTTACCGGTAACACTCAGGCGCACCGCACCGCACCGCACCGCACCGCACCGCACCGCACCGCACCGCACTCCACCGCACCGCCTCGGCCGAGAGGACCCACCCCCGATGCCCGCCCTGACCACCACCTCCGACGGATTCCTGCTGCACGGCCGGCCGCTGCGGATCATCTCCGGCGCCATGCACTACTTCCGGATCCACCCGGACCTGTGGGCCGACCGCCTGCACAAGGCCCGCCTGATGGGCCTGAACACGGTGGAGACCTACGTGCCGTGGAATCTGCACCAGCCCGACCCGGACGGCCCCGTCGTCCTCGGCGGCATCCTCGACCTGCCCCGCTACCTGGAACTCGCCCGGGCCGAAGGCCTGCACGTGCTGCTCCGCCCGGGCCCGTTCATCTGCGCCGAGTGGGACGGCGGCGGCCTGCCCTCCTGGCTCACCGCCGACCCGGACATCCGGCTGCGCAGCAGCGACCCACGGTTCACCGGTGCCATCGACCGCTACCTGGACCTGCTGCTGCCCCCGCTGCTGCCGCACCTGGCGGCCTCCGGCGGCCCGGTCATCGCCGTCCAGGTCGAGAACGAGTACGGCGCCTACGGCGACGACACCGCCTACCTGACCCACCTGCACCAGGCCTTCCGCTCACGCGGCGTGCAGGAGCTGCTGTTCACCTGCGACCAGGCCATCCCCGAGCACCAGGCGAACGGCAGCCTGCCCGGCACCCTCGCCACCGGCACCTTCGGCAGCCGCGTCGAGGAGAACCTGGCCCGGCTGCGCGCCCACCGGAGTGAGGGGCCGCTGATGTGCACCGAGTTCTGGGTGGGCTGGTTCGACCACTGGGGCGAGGAGCACCACACCCGCAGCGGGGCCGACGCCGCCGCCGACCTCGACCGGCTGCTCGCGGCCGGGGCGTCGGTCAACATCTACATGTTCCACGGCGGCACCAACTTCGGCTTCACCAACGGCGCCAACCACGACCACGCCTACGCCCCCGTCGTCACCTCCTACGACTACGACGCCCCGCTCACCGAGCACGGCGACCCGGGACCGAAGTACCACGCCTTCCGCGAGGTGATCGCCCGCCACGCCCCGGTCCCCGACGAGCCCGTGCCCGCCCCGAGCCGCAAACTCCCGCCGGTCGCCGTCGAGCTGGACCGCCGGGCCCCGCTGCTGCCGTACGCCCTCGCGCACGCCGAGCCGGTCCACGCTCCCCGTGCCCCGCTCACCCAGCACGAGCTGGGGCAGCGCGCCGGCTACGTCCTCTACCGCACCACCGTCCCGGCCGCCGGTGACGGCGTACTCCACTTCACGGGCGGAGTCGGCGACCGCGCCCAGGTCTTCCTCGACGGGGCCCCCGCCGGCGTACTCGAACGCGAACGGCACGAAGAGGCCCTGCCCGTCCGCGTGCCCCGGTCCGGCGCCGCCCTGGAGGTGCTGGTCGAGAACATGGGCGGCGTCAACTACGGCCCCCGCATCGGCGCCCCCAAGGGCCTGCTCGGCCCGGTCCTCCTCGACGGCACCCCGCTCGAAGGCTGGGACTGCCGTCCGCTGCCCCTGGACGACCTCAGCGCCCTCACCCTCGGCCCCGCCCCGGCCACCGGCCCCGCCTTCCACCACGGCACCTTCGAGATCGACGAGGAGGCCGACGCCTTCCTCGCCCTGCCCGGCTGGACCAAGGGCCAGGCCTGGATCAACGGCTTCCACCTCGGCCGCTACTGGAACCGCGGACCGCAGCGCACCCTGTACGTCCCCGCGCCCGTCCTGCGCCCCGGCCGCAACGAGCTGCTCCTGCTCGAACTGCACGCCACCACCACCGGTCGCGCCCAGCTCACCGACACCCCCGACCTCGGACCGGAGAAGCCCTGATGACGACCCAGCCCCAGCACCGGCATCCGCGGCCGCACCGGCTGCGTGTCCCCGCCCCCGGCGCACCCCCGCTCACCGGCCACCTCCCGTTCGCCGACGCCCCCGGTGTCCCCGACCCGATCGAGGTGACCAGCCGGCGGCTCACCCGCGGCGGGCGCCCCTGGTTCCCGGTCTCCGGCGAGTTCCACTACTCGCGCTGTCCGGCGGGGGAGTGGGAGGAGGAACTGCTGAAGATGAAGGCGGGCGGCATCACGGCCGTCGCCGCCTACGTCATCTGGATCCACCACGAGGAGACCGAGGGCCGCGTCCGTTTCGACGGCGACCTCGACCTGCGCCGCTTCGCCGAGCTGTGCGCCCGCCACGGCCTGGACTTCGTCCCCCGCATCGGCCCCTGGGTGCACGCGGAGGTGCGCAACGGCGGCCTGCCCGACTGGCTGCTCGCCCGCGACTGCGTGCCCCGCACCGACGACCCCGCCTACCTGGCACCCGTACGCGCCTGGTACGCGGCGATCGCCGAGCAGCTGCGCGGCCTGGACCGGGCGCACGGCGGCCCGATCGTCGCGATCCAGATCGAGAACGAGCTGTACGACCAGCCCGGCCACCT
>NZ_MUND01000186.1 GCF_002154375.1 Streptomyces glaucescens
GGGGTCGCGCAGGGCGGCGAGTAACTGATCCAGCAGTTCAGGGGGGAAGCGGGTTCCGCGATGGTCGATATCGGTTCCGGGTGACAACGCCGCGAGGTAAGCGGTGCGGTCGGCCTCGCTCAGGTGGGCCAAGCAGGCTGCGTGGTCACCGACGCGGATGCCGATGCAACCGACCGGATCGGCTGACGTGGCACCCTGGCCGCAGTGTGGCCACAGCGGCGGGCCGGGCGGGGGGCTGTATGGCGGCAGGGCGCCGGATGGCGGTTCGGGCGGGGAGTACGGCCACTCCGGCGGAGGGCCGAGCAGCCGCAACGCGAGCGGAACCCCTGGCGGTTCGGGCGCATCAGACGTCATGCCCCTTCGGACGTACCGGTACCGTCGGGGAGTTGCAGTCCCGTCCGCAGCACGAGAGATGCTTGAAACTTCGGTGCGCTACTGACGGACGCACTGAAATGACTTTTGAGCTACTAAAACCTCCGCCGCCACCTACCTCGCGACCATCGACGGCGTCATGCTGCCCAAGGGTGCGACCATTACGCAGTTGGCTGCGTGGATGGGGCACACCGATCCGGCGTTCACGCTGCCGAAGTCAGACAGCCGCGGCCGGGCGGCTGTCGGGCGGTTCAGGTCCGGACAGCCCGCCGAGACCGACGAGGCTTCCAGGGAGCGCTTTCGAAGTGGATCTCCCCAGATTCCCCCCAGCGTTCAGAAACGCAAGAACGGCGGTCGGCTGCGGTGTGCAGCCGACCGCCGTCTCCATGGGTGCGGAGAGGCGTATCCCCTGCTCAGAGGGTCAGGGTGTGTAGACGGTGGGGCGCGGTGCCGTGGGCATGCCGCTCCCGATGAAGAAGCTGGGGTGCGGCGGCTGGTTGTAGGCGGTGTTCTGCCAGGCGAGGGCGGTGCGGTACTGGGTGTCGTGGAGCAGGGTGGTGATCCTGGTACCGGTCTGATGGGGCGACGCGTAGATGCGCAGGGCGCGGTTGTCGCCGGTCCGCCAGACGACCTCCTCACGCCAGTCGCCGAGGATGTCCCCGGACAGTGCGGGCGTGGACTTGGTGCCGTTGTTGGAGGACACGCCGGAGCCGGTGAGCAGGCGGGTGTCGCCGGAGGTGCCGTACTTGTCGATGCGGGTGCCGTCGAGGAGTTCCCGGACCGTGTCGCCGTCCCACCACGAGAGGAAGTTCACGCTCGACGGCTCCCGGCCGAGGGAGGCGCCGGTCGCGGAGCGCAGCGTGGTGTCGGCTGCCGACCACGCCTCGGCTCCCGCGCTGCCGGCGTACACGTCGGCGGCGACGCCCCGGCCGTTGTCGGAGCCCGAGGCGGTCTGCCACAGGATCTGCCCGGTGCGCGCGTCGGCCATCCAGGAACCCGGCTTGCCGGCGTCTTCCGAGACCTTGAAGTACTCCAGGCCCGCACGCGAGGGGTTGAGGTCGCCGACGTGGCCCGCGTCGCCGTGTCCCAGCCTGGTGGTCCACAGTCCCGCGCCGTTGTCGTCGACGGTCATCGCGCCGTAGACGATCTCGTCCCTGCCGTCGCCGTCCACGTCCGCGACCGACAGACTGTGGTTGCCCTGGCCGTCATAGCCCTTGCCCGCGTTGGTGGAGGAGTTGGTGTCGAAGGTCCAGCGGCGGGTGAACTGGCCGCCCCGCCAGTCCCAGGCGGCGATGACCGTGCGGGTGTAGTAGCCGCGCGCCATGATCAGGGAGGGTCGGGCACCGTCCAGGTAGGCGGTGCCGGCGAGGAAGCGGTCGACGCGGTTGCCGTAGGAGTCGCCCCAGGACGAGACGGTGCCGCGGGCGGGGACGTAGTCGACGGTGCCCATGGCCTTGCCGGTCTGGCCGTTGAACATGGTCAGGTACTCGGGACCGGTCAGGACGTATCCGCTGGAGTTGCGGTGGTCGGCCGACGAGCTGCCGATCACGGCGCCGGTGCCGTCCCGGGTGCCGTCGGCGGTCTTCATGGCGACCTCGGCCTTGCCGTCGCCGTCGTAGTCGTACACCTGGAACTGCGTGTAGTGCGCGCCGGAGCGGATGTTGCGTCCCAGGTCGATACGCCACAGCCGGGTGCCGTCGAGCTTGATGCCGTCGACGACCGTGTTGCCGGTGTAGCCGGACTGGGAGTTGTCCTTGGCGTTGGTCGGCTGCCATTTCAGGACGAGGTCGAGTCTGCCGTCGCCGTCGAGGTCGCCGACGGAGGCGTCGTTCGCCTCGTAGGTGTACGCCACGCCGTCCGGGGTCGTCCCGCCGGACGGCGGGGATATCGGCACGTCGAGGTACCCGGACCGGAACTGCAGCGCCTGCTCGGAGGCGGGCTGCTCGGTGCCGTTCACCACCGCCCGCACCGTGTACTGCGCCGAGTCCGCGGCGCCGGAGTCGAAGTAGTTGGTCGCGCCGGTCAGCGGTGCGGAGTTGAGCCTGGTGGCGCCCCGGTAGACGTTGAACGCCACGTCGTTCGGGTCGGTGGCCAGCCACCGCCAGGACACCAGGTTCCCGCTGCTGGTGTGGACGCTGGTCAGTCCCCGGTCGAGGCGTTCGACCTGCTTGGCGGTCGCGGCGTTCGCGGTGTGCGGCAGTCCGACGAGCGTGGAGACGGCCAGCGCCGCGGCGGCCGTGACACCGCCGATCAGCCGGCCTCTCGCTTTCCGGGTGCATGGCGTGGTGCGGGGGTGTGCGTCGGTCACGATGACCTCCGGTGCGTGGGGGTTGAGCGACCGCGGTGCCTCTGGGGAGGGGTGCGGGTGCCGGGCGCTCAGGTGAGTGTGGGAACGCTCCCACGGCGTGGAGGGTAGGAGGCGGCTGATACGCCGTCAAGGATCGTGTCGGAATTTGATGTTCAGCGATGTTCGGATCCGTTGCTTCGGCGGGAGCGGCCGCAGGCTCCGCAGTGCTTCCATGTGGCTCCGGTACCAGGCGGGGACGTCGACCGTTTCGGGGGCGTCGAACTCGCTCCCGAGCCCCAGTTCCAGCCCCCAGAGCCCCAGAACGCCCTTGCCCACGATGCGCGTCGAACTGAAGGGTGTCGGCCGAAAGCCCAGGCCCCCGGCGGGGCCCCGCCGACAGCGGCCGGCCCACCACGGCCGGCGGCTGCGTGACGGGCGAGGGCTCGGGGTTGCCGGAGGCGCGGCAGAGCGCCTCGATGAGTCCCCGCGGGTCCCGGTGTCGGTGAGCTTGCGGCGCGGCGTGAGGGATACGTGCCCGAGCCCCGATCCCGGACGGGCGGGCGGACGGGCGTGGTTCCGGTGCCGGTCATGAGGCCCCCTTGCAGGTGCCCGGTCGCACAGTCCCCTTTCCGGCACCCGGCCGATCGGCCCCTGTGCCGGTGTCCGGCCGCGCGGCCCCGTCGCCCGTGTCCGGCCGCTGGGCTTCCTCGCCGATGTCCAGCCGCTGGACGAACCACGCCTGGTCGGCGAGGAATCGCCCGGTGTACAGCTTTCTGGGCGCGACGATCGCGGTCAGGGCCAGACGCCACCGCGAACGCTCCAGGTCGTGGTCCACCAGTGAGTGGGCGGCGGCGGGATAGTGCGCGACCGTCAGGGACCGCTCGGGCAGGGTCTCGCGGTAGACGGCCTCGGTCTCGGCGACGTCCACGTTGATGTCGTGGCCGGCGAGCACCAGCAGGACCGGTGTGCCGCGCATGGCGCACAGATCGGCGGTCGCGTCCGACCGGTAGTTCTCGGCGATGAACGACCAGCGCGCCGGTGTCATGCCGTCCACGTCCCCGACCGCGGCGCGGTACTCCGCGAAGGACGCACCCCGCTCGAGCAGATCCAAGGTGGTCTGCCTGCGGCGCAGCGCCGCCTGTCGCTCCTGGCCGGTCGCGCCGTCCAGGCGCAGTTCGGCGAGGAGGTTGTAGCGGCCCTGCCGCAGCCAGTTGACGGCCGGGGAGACGGCGATGACGAACTGCAGGCGCCGGTCGCGCGCGGCGACCTTGGGCAGGACCCAGCCGGCCTGGCTGGCTCCCCACAGGCCGATGCGGCGGCCGTCGATGTCCGGGCGGCCGCGGGCCCAGGCCACGGCGGCCAGGGTCTCGTCCGCACGGTCCGCCATGCTCTGGTCGAGCCAGTCGCCTTCCGAGCCGCCGGTACCCGGCTTGTCGAACGACAGCGAGGCGTAGCCGGCGCGGGCGAAGGATTCCCACAGCGGCCGGTAGAACGTCTCGTGCGTGGCGTCGACCGGGCCGTCGCCGTGGACGAAGACGACCAGGCCGAACGGCCCGCCACCGGTCTCAGGCCGGGCCAGCACCCCCTTGAGCACCTTGCCGTCGTGCCGCAGCGACACCGTCTCCTCGCGCAGTGCGTAGGTGTTCTGCCACACAACCACTCCCGTGATCCCGGCGGCCGCCAGCAGCACTCCCACCAGCGTCCACACCACCCACCGCCATCCGCGCCTCCCGGGCGTACGCCGCTTCGTCCTCATGCCCACCCCTTCAATTGATCGCTTCTAAAACGATCGTTGCTAGAACGAGCGTATTACACTCGCTCGGAGAAGAGGATCAGTCAGGCGGAAGGAAGCAGTGTGAACAGCACAGAGGGCCAGGCCCGTGCGGCGGAGCACGCCGGGCCGGTGGTACGCAGGGGCATCCCCCAGGGCTGTGAGGAGCAGGTGGCGGCGCTGTACTGGGAGGCGTTCGGCCGCAAGCTCGCCCCGGCACTCGGTCCGCCCGACAAGGGGCGGTCGTTCATCGCTGCCCACCTGCAGCACGACCGTGGTGTCACGGCGCTGGCCGGCGGCCGGGTGGTCGCCGTGGCCGGCTACCGTCTCGGTGGCCGCGCGCTGACCGGCGGCGGCGTGCAGGACGTGCTGTCCGCCTACGGCCACTTCCGCGGCCTGCCGAGGCTGGCGGTCCTCGCCCTGTTCGAGCGGACGCCGACGGCGGGCGAACTGGTGATGGACGGCATCGCCGTCGACTCGGCGCACCGCGGCGCCGGTATCGGCAGCATGCTGCTTCGGGAGATCGCGGCCATCGCGGCCGAGACCGGCTGCCACCGCGTCCGCCTGGACGTCATCGACGTCAACCCGCGCGCCCGGGCGCTGTACGAGCGGCACGGCTTCACCGCCGTGCGCACCGAGCACACTCCCTTCCTGCGGCGTCTGATGGGCTTCGGCGCCGTGACGACCATGCACCGCCCGGTCACCGCGGCGGACGTCACCGGAGCCCGGGAGGCATGATGACATCCGGTACCACCAGCCGCGCCGAAGACCGGGACGACAGGCCGAGCGTCCCCACCCGGCTGCTCGTGCACGCCCTGGTCCGCGAGGACGGCACCGTCGACGCCGGCGAGCTGTACACCGTCGCAGGTGTCCTCGGCATGACCGACCAGCAGGTCAGGTTGTGCGTCAAACGCCTGGTCACCGAGGGACGGTTCACCCAGGAGGGGCGCGGCCGCAAAGCGATCCTGCGCGCCGTCGCCGACGTCACCGGATCACTGGCGCCCGACGCCGCCTACGTCCGCCACGCCTACCGGCAGGACGCCGGACTCGCGCCCTGGGACGGCACCTGGCACCTGTTCGCCTTCGCCATCCCCGAATCGCGCCGCACCGCCCGGGACGCCCTGCGCGAGCACCTCCTCCACCTCGGTGCCGCCTCCGTCCAGAGCGGCCTGTACGTCACCGCGAACCACGTCACCGGACGCGTCGAGGCCCAGGCGCGTCACCTCGGCGTTCTGGACGCGCTCAGCTGCCTGTCCACCACCGACCTGCGCATCGGAGGTGTCACCGACCCGCGCGCCCTGGCCACCGCGCTGTGGCCGCTGCGGCAGATCGCCGAGCGCCACGAACGACTCGCCGCCTTCGCCGAATCCCGCCTCACCCTGCTCACCGAGGGACCGGAGCCGTCGGACGCCGAGTGCCTCACCACGGCCGTGGAACTGGCCGCTCACTTCACCGCGGCGATGGACCCCGATCCGCTCCTGCCTCCGGAACTCCTGCCCGCGCCCTGGCCGGGAAGCCGCGCCCGCCGCCTGGCAGCCGCGTGCTGGAGGACCCTTGCCGAGACCCGCGCGCCCCGCGGCACCCCCGCCCCGCGCCTGTTCACGCTCTACGCCGAAGCGCTGCGCTCGGCGGACGAAAGCAGGGGAGACCTCGTCGGCCGGGCGACCGCCCATCCTCTGTGAGCGACCGCTTCTGAGCCGATTCCGAACAGCCGGGTCCGTTTCCGCGGACGCGCCCATCCGCAGGCTACGGGCCGAGTGCCTCCCGCCATGGCCCCAGCCGACGGCAGCGCCGGTGCCGAGCCCCGCCCCGACTCGTCGGTACCTCCGATGCCGGTACCGCTGCGGTCGGGGCGGCCGTGCGTCCGCCGGCCACCGCCGTCGAGGAGGGCCGGGACCTGCCCTCGAAGGCGGGCGGAACGTCGTCCCCAAAACCCCCGGTCACCGAAGCCGGGGGCGCCCGGGCGCGGAGCGGAGCAGGTGTCGTGGGCCGTCCGTACGGCGGAGACCGGCGGAACCGGTCGGGCTCACGCCTGGCTCCTGCGGGTGCGGCGGCGAGGACGCATCCGCCCGGGCCCGTCCTCGCGGTGTTCCCGGCTCCCGTCGGCACCTCTCGCTCCGGCCGCCCGACCGCGGGTCTTCCGCCCGCTGGGTGGCGCCGGGCCCCGGACGACGGAGCCGAAGGGACCGTAGTGGAAGGCGCCACCGCGGTCGCCGTGCTGCGCGTTGAGCCGGTGGATGAGGAACGCGCCCAGAGCGATCATCGCCAGCAACGCGATCACCACCGCGATGATGTCCATGGTCCTCACACCCTCTGCGACTGGCACGCCGTCATACGGCGTCGGCCGCTCGGCTCCGGGAAGGCGTGGCCGAGGCGCCGGCCGCGTGCCCTCCCTCGGAGTCCCAGACGGCTTCCACGGTTCGGTCGGTCTCGGCGACGCTCCGCAGACGAGCCGCCTCGGTGGTGAGCTCGCTCCCGGTGGCGGTGCGCCGCGGGTCGCTCGCGGCGGCCATCAGCCACGCGGCCGAGGCGGCAGGTGTCCGCGACGGCACCACCAGCAGGTTCCAGCGGCCCACGTGGTAGGAGAGCAGCAGCACCTCGTGCGGGTCCTGCTCGGCCCTGAACCAGCCGACCTTCACGACGTGCCCCGCCACGGGCACCTTGCGCGGCACGACCGGCCACTGGGTGGGATGCACGGTGACCCGGGTGATCCGTCCCCACAGCGGGTCGAGCACGGCCATCAGGGCGGGCAGTTCGGCCGCGAGATCGGGCGAACGCGGCCACCAGGCGCCGTCCAGCAGGGCGGGAGCGGAACCGGCGGGTGTCAGGGAGAGGCGCGGAGGGGGCGCGGAGGGCGGCCCTTCGGATGCCGTCGGGCGCGAAACGGTCGCAGTCATGACGCGGACCCTGCCCCGGGCCGATCAGGACCGGCCCGGTGTATTCGATCGCCGGGAACGACACAGGCACAGATACCAGTGTGCGAAGAGTCCTCGGTAGCACCCAGAGTACTCCTCGCGCCCTCGATGCGGGGCCGTGTCAGCGCAGAGGCCGCCGGCGGGCGTGTCGCGGCCGGCGCACCGGAGGCACGGCTCCTGAGCCGAAGGACGGGGCAACGCGTGCGAGCCGGCGTTCACCGGCCGCGCCGGGCCGGTACGGCATGTCGTAGTTCGTCATCGCGGTCACCGGTGAGGGTCGTACCCCGGATCCGGCTGCGGGGCGACTGGGTGCCGGATCCGGGGTGGCTGGTCGCCGTGCCGGTCTACTTCACGGCGCCGGCGGTGAGGCCGCGGGTGAGTGAGCGCTGGAAGACGAGGAAGAAGACGATCATCGGTATGACGCCGAGGAGCGCGGCGGCGCTCATGGCGGTGGGGTCGCTGGTGTACTGGCCCTGCATGACGGACAGTCCGAGGGGGACGGTCTGCTGGTCGTTGGAGATCAGCAGGACGAGTGGGTAGAGGAACTCGTTCCAGCTCCAGACGAAGAAGAACACGCACATCACCGACAGGGTGGGCCAGCTCATCGGCAGCACGATGCGCCACAGGATGGTCCAGCGGCCGGCGCCGTCGAGGGAGGCGGCCTCGATCAGTTCGCGGGGGAAGGTGCTGAAGACGGAGGAGAGCAGATAGGTGCCGAAGGCGCTGTAGGTGATGCCCACCAGGATGGTGTAGCCGAGCTTGCCGTCGTAGAGGCCCAGCTCCTTGAACAGGTAATAGATGGGGTAGACCAGTCCCTCTTGCGGCAGGACGTTGACGCCGAGGAAGAACACCAGGAACGCGGTGCGCCAGCGGATACGGCCGATCCCGATGGCGTAGGCGTTGAAGAGGGCCAGGACGACGGCGATGACGACGACGCCGAGGCTGATCTGGATGCTGTTGACCAGCTTCTGGGTGAAGTCGACGCGTTCCCAGACGTCTCCGAGGATGCTCCAGTTCCACTGCTCGGGCCAGGACAGGGAGCCGTTGGCACGGTAGTCGGCGCTGGTCTTGAAGGAGTTGACCAGGATGATCAGGAAAGGTGCGAGGAAGGCGAGGACGAAGACGGTGACGGCGGCGACGACCGTGTAGGAGCCTGCTCCGCGTCTGCCGGGCGCTTGCTTCGTCCAGTCCCGCCTGGGGAAGGTTCGGCCGGGAGTCTCCGTCTTGCGGACGCGGGACGTGGCGGGGGCGGTGGTGTCGGTCTTCATGGTCATCCGTCCTCGCGGGCCTGGCGGGTGAGCATGGTTCCGGCGATGACCAGCACGAGGAGGGTGATGGTGCTGGAGATCGCGGAGCCGTAGCCGACGTCGGCGCGTTCGAAGAAGTTCTGGTAGGCGAAGTAGGCGGGGACGAGGGTCGAGTTGCCGGGGCCGCCGCCGGTGAGGACGAAGATCTGCGCGAAGACCTTGAGGCCGGCGATGGTGGTGGTGACCAGGACGACGTAGACCTCGGGCCGCAGGATGGGGACGGTGATGCGGGTGAAGCGCTGCCACCAGGACGCGCCGTCGAGTGAGGCCGCTTCGTACAGTTCGGGGTCGATGCGTTGCAGGCCGGACAGGAACAGCACGAGCGGGTAGCCGAGCTGCATCCAGACCAGGACGCCGAGGACGACCCACAGGGCGAGGCCGGGGTCGCCGAGCCAGTTCTGGACGAGCGAGGAGAGCCCGATGGTGTCGAGGATGCTGTTGACGGCGCCTTCGGGGGCGAGGATCCATCCCCACATCAGGCCGGTGACGGCGACGGGGATGACCTGGGGCAGGTAGAGGCCGGAGCGGAAGACGCTGACGATGCCGTCGCCGTGCTTCTTGCCGATGTAGTCGAAGAGCAGGGCGGCCAGGAACAGGCCCAGGACGGTGGGCACGATGGCGATGCCGACGATGACGAAGGCGATGTTGCGGAAGGAAGCCCAGAAGTCGGCGTCCTGGAAGAGGCGGGTGTAGTTGTCCAGGCCGGTGAAGACGGGGGTGCCGATGCCCTGCCAGGCGGTGAGGCTGTAGTAGAAGGTCATCACCAGCGGGACGACGAGGAAGAGCAGGCTGAGCAGCAGGCCCGGTGCGAGGAAGACGGCGTAGCCCGTGGACCGCCGGTGACGTGTGGTTTTCACGGTTGCTCCTAGGTGGGCGGGACGGCGTCCCGGCAAGCCGGGGCGCCGTCCCCTGAACGACGCGGCACCCGGGGGACGTCCGGGTCCGCTGCGAGCAGCGGACCGTCCCCTTGCGATGCGGAGGTCGCAGCCGGATGGGTCTCGCGGCCGCGGTGGTGCCAGGGGGGCGTCTCGCCCCCTAGGACCGGCCGGCCACGTACTTGTCGTAGGGGGCCGCGAGTTCGTCGAGGACGGTGTCGGGCTTGGCGCCGTTCATCAGGTTCTGGGTGGCGGCCAGCCATGTGTCGTAGTAGCCGGTGACGGGCCAGTCGGGGTAGAAGGCGAGTCCGTTGTTGGACTGGTAGGTGTCGAAGGCGGTGATCAGTTCCTTGGCCCTGGGGTTGGTGATCGTGTCCGCCTGGGCGGCGATGGGGACGTTTCCTTGCTCACCGATCAGCTTCTGGATCTTGTCCGACATGGTGATGTCGATGAAGTCCTCGGCGAGCTTCTTGTTCTTCGCCTTGGTGGGGATGACCCAGTGGTTGCCACCGGAGCCGAGAGTCTTCTCGCTGCCCGGGAACGGGGCGGTGGACCACGAGAAGTTCTCGATGTCGGTGGTCAGGCTCCCGAACCACCAGTTGCCGCCGACCATGATCGGCCGCTTCTGCGAGACGAACTGCTCGGTCATGTCGTTGCCCTTGAGACCGACGTCCTTCTTGTCGAAATAGCCCTTGTCGAGCCATTCCTCGTACTTGTTGACGGCGAAGGTCATCTCCGGGCCGTGGAAGTCCACCTTGCCCATGTAGAGCTGGTAGTCGTCGACCCAGGTGTCGTTCGCCTTGGACAGGGCGAGCAGGTAGAGCCAGTGGCCGGCGGGGTGGTCGTTGCCGGCGTTGGCGAGCGGGGTGATGCCGGCGGCCTTGAACTCGGCCAGCGCGGCCTCGAAGCTCTTGAAGTCGGTGGGCTTGGTGACGTTGTGCTTCTTGAAGAGGTCGTCGTTGTAGTAGGTGAGGACGAACTCGCCGTAGTTGGGTATGCCGTACCACTTGTCGCCGCCCATCTCGCCCTTGTCGTCGTAGCGGGCGGTGACGGATGCGCTCTCGCTCATCCTCTTGTCCCAGCCGCGTTCCTCCACGACGGGGGTGAGGTCGGTGAGCAGGCCCTGCTTGGCGAGCAGGCCCGTGGTGGCGTTGCCCTTGTTGTACTCCATGACGTCGGGCGCCTTGTCGGAGTTCAGGATCATGCCCGCGTTCTGCTGGATCTGCTCGAACGTCTTGCGCTCGAAGACGACCTTGACGTCCGGGTGGGTCCTCTTGAACTCGGCGATGGCGGCGTCCCACGCCTTGCTCAGGGCGCCGTCCTGCTGCTCGTAGTGCCACAGGCGCAAGGTCTTGCCGTCACCCTCGGCGGTGTCGGATCCGCCGCAGGCGGTCAGGGGCGCCAGCAGGGCCAGGGCGGAGGCCGCGAGCAGGAGGGATCTTCTGCGCGGGACGGTGCGGATACGCGGGTTGTTCATGGCTGGTTCCTCGGTGTGCGTCGTTGCGACAAGGGCGGAGCGGTGTTCAGGTGGTGGTGCGGCGGCGGTGGACGCGGGCTTCCCACGGACGCAGGGTGCAGGTGCTCGTGAGAGGTGAGGTGGCCGGAAGGTTGGCGATGAGCGTGTCGCTGTCTTCCCAGCCGTCGGGCAGGTCGACGGTGAGGTCGGCCGCCCCGAAGTTGGCGAGCACCAGCAGTTCGGTGCCGGATGCGGCGTCGTGCCGGGTGAAGGCGTAGAGCTGCTCGTGGTCGGGGTGCAGCATGTGGAAGTCGCCGTGGGTGACGGCGGGCTCGGTGTGACGCAGCTCGATCAGGCGCCGGTAGTAGTGGAAGACGGAGTCGGGATCGGCGAGCTGGGCCTTCGCGTTGACGTCGACGTGGTCGGGATTGACGGCGATCCAGGGTGTGCCGGCGGTGAAGCCGGCGTGCTGGGTGGCGTCCCACTGCATCGGGGTGCGGGCGTTGTCGCGGCTGCGGTGGCGCAACCCCTCGAGGATCTGCGCCTCGTCGGTGCCGAGGGCGATCTGGTCGCGGTGGTGGTTGAGGGACTCGATGTCGCGGAAGTCGCCGATGGAGGCGAACGGGGCATTGGCCATCGCGAGCTCTTCGCCCTGGTAGACGTACGGCGTGCCGCGGTGCAGGTGCAGCACGGTGGCCAGCAGCTTGGCCGACCGGTCGCGGTAGGCCGGGCTGTCGTCGCCGAAGCGGGAGACCACACGGGGCTGGTCGTGATTGTTCCAGTACAGGCTGTTCCAGCCGGTCTCGCCCAGGCCGGTCTGCCAGCGGCCGAGGCTGGCCTTGAGGTCCGTCAGCCTCAGGGGCCGGACGTCGAACTTGCCGCCGGGGCCCTGGTCGAGACCGACGTGCTCGAACTGGAAGACCATGTCGAGCTCGCGCCGGGCGGGGTCGGTGAAGAGCTTGGCCTCCTCCACCGTCACGCCGGGCATCTCGCCGACGGTGAGCAGCCGGCGGGGGTGGGCGGCGAAGACCTCACGGTGCATCTCGGCGATGTACTCGTGGATGCGGGGCCCGCACACGTAGTACGGGTGGCCGAAGCCGTAGCGGGCGCCCTCGGGCACGATCCCGTCGGGCAGTGCGGGGTCCTTGGAGATCAGGTTGATGACGTCCATGCGGAAGCCGTCCACGCCCCGGTCGAGCCACCAGCGCATCATGGCGTACACGGCCTGCCGGACCTCGGGGTTGTCCCAGTTCAGGTCGGGCTGCTTGCGGGAGAAGGTGTGCAGGTAGTACTCGCCGGACGCTTCGTCGAAGGTCCACGCCGGGCCCGAGAACCACGACTCCCAGTTGTTCGGTTCCGCTCCCGCCGTTCCGGGCTCCATGCCTTCGCGGGGCGGACGCCAGATGTACCAGTCGCGCTTGTCGCCGCCCGGGCCGCCGTCACGGGACGTGGTGAACCAGGGGTGCTCGTCGCTGGTGTGGTTGACGACCAGGTCCATGACCAGCTTCATGCCGCGCTCGTGTACGCCGGCCAGCATCCGGTCGAAGTCGGCGAGCGTGCCGAACAGCGGGTCGATGTCCTGGTAGTCGCTGATGTCGTAGCCGTTGTCGTCGTGCGGCGAGGGATACACCGGGGAGAGCCACAGCACGTCGACACCGAGCTGCGACAGGTAGTCGAGTCGCTCGATGATGCCCTGGAGGTCTCCGATGCCGTCCGCGTCGGAGTCGGCGAAGCTGCGGGGATAGATCTGGTAGACCACCGCGTCGCTCCACCAGGAGTCGGCGGGACCGGCCACGTTTTCGGGCACGTCAAAACCTCGTCGTGTGTCTCGGGTACTGGGTGTCGTGGAGCTGAGCCGTGTCAGGACAGAGCCGCGCCGACCGCGTCCTGGATCATGAGGCAGGCGGCGCCCCGGGCCCACAGGTCGTGGTGGACGGGGTCGACGCGGATGTCGCAGTCGTGGGCGGCGGTGGAGAAGGCGTGGGCCTGCAGCGCCTGGGACATGGCGGGCCCGAACAGGTCGTGGGCCACCGCGCCCTCACCGGCGATGATGACCTTCTGCAGGTTCAGCAGGTTGCACATGCCCGCCAGGCCCCTGCCCAGGGCGGTTCCGGCCTCGGAGAAGGCGGAGCGGGCGACGGTCTGTGCCGCGCCGCTGCCCGAGCGGGCCAGCTCCATCGCCTCGGTGATGCCCGCGCAGGACACTCCGGCGTCCTGGAGGTGGCGCAGGACGGCGCGGTCGCCGGCGAGGGCTTCCAGGCAGCCGCGGCGGCCGCAGCTGCACATGGGGCCCACCGGGTCCAGGGGCAGGTGGCCGAGTTCTCCGGCCAGGCCGGTGGCGCCGGAGAACAGCGCGCCGTCGAGGAGCAGTCCGCAGCCGATGCCCGGACCGACGGTGACGACGGCGAAGGAGTCGACGTCACGGCCCTGGCCGAACCAGCGCTCGGCCACCACGAGCGTGTTGACGTCGTTGTTCACGACGACCGGCAGCCCGGTCGACGAGCGCAGCGGGCCCGCCACGTCGACCTTGTTCCAGTCCAGCAGGGCGGAGTAGCGGCACACTCCGGCCTGGGAGTCGACGTGACCGCTGACCCCCACTCCCAGTCCGAGCACCCTGTCCGCCGCTTCGGGCGCCTCCGCCAGAAGCCGCCGGGTCAGGTCGGCGACGGCGGACAGGGCGGTTTCGGGGGTGCAGTCGTCGATCGGCTCCTCAGCGCGTGCCAGGACGCCCGCGGCCATGTCGGTCACCACCGCGGACACCTGGGCCGGGCCGATCTTGGCGCCGACCACGATGTGCTTGTCCGGGTTGACCTGGAGCATCTTCTGCGGCCGGCCCCGCCCCTGGGGGGCGGTGTCGAGCTCGCGGAGGTAGTCGTGCTCCAGCAGCGGCGGAAGCATGCGCGTCACGCTGGAGGGCACCAGTCCGAGCCGCTGGGCGAGCTGGGTGCGCGAGATGGGCCCCGCGGTGAGGACAGTCGCGAAGATCTCCGCGCGGGTCTGCTCACCGACAAGCTCCGAGAAGCGGATCTTGGACGGGGTCATCACACATGCCTCCGAAGCAGTGAACGGTCGGGAGAGGTCGGTGGATCCGGCGACGAACCGCTGGCCGGACTGGAGAGCCGGCCCGTCGCAGGGTGGCCGGTGAAGCGCCTGCGCCGATCGTCATGACGGCCTCCCGGATCTCGGTGACCGCTTCGACGGCTGCGGCCGACTGCGTATGACAGGAGTCTGTCCCCCTCTATTTCGTGCGTCAAGAAAGAAAAATGCGCGTTACGCAACCGTGATCCCAGCCACCTGGTGTGACCGATCGGGGCTTTAGTCCCCTTCATCCCACACCTCGGGCGCCGTAGAACCGCAGCCCCGAACAGATCTTGTTCATTTCATTGACACGGCGAAGAAATGACGCGACGTTATCTCGCGACCGCAGAACGGCAAGCGGCCGCCGGGCGGCTGGGCGCGCACCGCGCACACGGCCGGCCCGCCCTCTCGGCCTGTCCGTCCCGCATCCGGGGGCATCCCAGGCCCGGGGGATTCCGCAGACGCATACCGTCCCGGTCCCCGGATGACCCGGATGCCCCTCACGTATCCAGCACGGTTCGAAGGGAGCCCTGTTCGCGACAGGTCGCGCGGCTCGCTCAGGCAGCCAGCGGCTTGGTCACCTGTGGCCGATCCGGCTTCAGCACCGCAAGGCGCCGGACGGCGTACTCCTGCCTTGTCCCACCTGCCTTCAGTGCCGCGCCCGCCCGGGCGGGCGCGATGTGCGGCAGGTCCGGCGCCCACGGGCGCCGCTTCCCCAGCAACGGAATGAGGACTTCGTCATGCCCGCAGCAAGACTGAGCCGACTGGCGGCGCTCGCCGCCGGCCTGGCTCTCGCCCTGGCCGGCGCCGTCGTGCCCGCCGGTACGGCGAGCGCGCGACCGCTCCCCGCCCAGGCGGCGCCCGCGGCCGAGGCCGCGGCCGTCACCACCGCCGACAGCGCACAGCTCAAGACGTGGTGGCACGACAACCACGAGTACAACACCACCAGCCCCGTCGCGAACGACAAGGTGCGCCGCTCGTCCTTCTACGACGTGCAGGTCGCCACGGCCGCGGCCCCCGCGGCGCGGTTCGACTCGTTCGCGTACATGAGCATCCCGCGCAGTGGCAAGGGCAAGATCGGCTACACCAAGGAGGACGGTGCCGAGTTCTCCTCGTCGGCCGGTCTGACGATGAGCTGGTCGTCGTTCCAGTACGCCACCGACGTATGGGTGGACGTCTCGCTGAAGACGGGGCAGACCATCTCGTCGGCCGACCAGGTGAAGATCAAGCCCAGCAGCCTGAACTTCGCCAAGGAACTCGTCGACGGTGACACCGTCCGCGTCAAGGTTCCCTACAGCTCGGCCGGCTACCGGTTCTCCGTCGAGTTCGACCCGCAGCTGTACACGGCGTACAACGACATGTCCGGCCCCGCGAACGACGCGGGCAAGCTGACCACGCAGGGCGGGGGCGGCCACCGGGCCGTCCACACCGAGCCCCGCAACTCCATGATGATCTTCGCGGAGCCTGCGCCGGCCGGCGC
>NZ_MUND01000187.1 GCF_002154375.1 Streptomyces glaucescens
CGGCGCCCATGCCCTCGCCGTGGACCTGGGTGGTCTCGCACTGGGTGGGCAGCGCGTTGAGGCACATCCAGCAGTTGCCGCAGGCGATCTGGAACGGGACGACGACCCGGTCACCGGCCATCAGGTCCGGCACTCCCGCGCCGACCTCCTCGACGATGCCCATGGGTTCGTGGCCGAGGATGTCGCCCGGTGTCATGAACGGGGTGAGCACCTCGTACAGGTGCAGGTCGGAGCCGCACAACCCCGTGGAGGTGATGCGGATGATCGCGTCGGTCGGCTCCTCGATCCGTGGATCTGGCACGCTCTCCACGCTGATCTTCCGCTTGCCCTGCCATGTCACTGCCCTCATCGTCCGCGCTCCCTCATCTCGCGCCCCCGGGGCCTGGTCCTGCGCTGGCGCGCCCCGGGTACCCGGACGCCGTCCGCCGAACCGTGCGCCTGCGCCGATCGGTTCATTCCGCACGCCCCCTACGAGCCATCGGGCGTGGTGCCGCACCGAACGCCTGAACGGGCCGGGTATGGCCATTGGTGCGTGAACAAGCGCACAATCGATGACGCGGGACGGGACGGGTGGCCACAGTGGACACAGCACGAAGAGCGCGCCGGGCGCGCGCCGGCACGACGGCGGCCCTGCTGGCGGCCGCGATGACGGCCGCCCTGGCGGCGGGCTGCACCACGGGCGGCGACGGTCCGTCCGACGACGGCCGGGGACCCGACCGGAAGCCGACGGGCACGGGGAGCACACAGCCCCGGGCAACCGGCCCGTCCACGCTCGCCGTGAAGATCGACAACGCCCGCCGGGCCCGCCCGCACACCGGGCTGAACGCGGCGGACGTCGTCTACGTCGAGCAGGTCGAGGGCGGGCTCAGCCGGCTGATGGCGGTCTACGCGACGCGGCTGCCGGACATCGTGGGCCCGGTGCGCAGCGCCAGGGAGAGCGATCTGGAACTGCTGCGCCAGTTCGACGGGCCGACGCTCGCCTTCTCCGGGGCGCAGCGCAAGCTGCTGCCGCTGATCGACGAGGCGCCGCTGCGCGCCGAGCCGCCCGGCCGCACCCCCGGCGCCTGGTTCCGGGGCGTCGGCCGGCCCGCCCCGCACAACCTCTTCCTGCGTCCCGGCGCGCTGGTGCCCGCCGCCGCGGGCCCGGCCGCGCTGACCACCGGCTTCCGGTACGGCGCCGCACCCGCCGGAGGCACGGAGGTGGCGTCGCGGACCGTGACGTACCCGTCGGCCCGCTTCACCTTCACCTGGTCGGAGAGCCGGGACCGCTGGCTGGTGTCGATGGACGGCGAGGCCGCCGCCACCACCGACGCGGGCCGGGTGGCGCCCGCGACGGTCGTCGTGCAGTACGTGAAGCTGCGCCGGTCGGACTACTTCGACGTGCTCGGCAACAACACGCCGTTCACCGAGACGGTGGGCTCGGGCCGGGCCGAGGTGCTGCGCGACGGCAAGGCCCACGACGCGCGCTGGAAGCGGGCGACGGCGGCCGGGGGGACCGAGTTCACGACGAACGACGGCACTCCGGTGAACTTCGCCGACGGCCAGGTCTGGGTGGTTTTCGCCAAGGCCTGACCGGCGGGACGGCCGGAAGGGGGCGGGGCGCGCCTCAGTGCTGTGCGGCCAGGGGCTCCGCGGGGTTGCGGAGCCCCTCCGCCGCGTCCGAGACCCGCTGGATGAGGCCGAGGAAGAGGGTCCGCTCGTCCCCGGAGAGCGGCGCGAGGAAGACCTGGTTCATCCGGGCGGCGCGCACCGCCAGCTTGCGCTGGACGCGTTCGCCCTCCTCCGTGAGCCGCAGCAGGAAGCGGCGGCCGTCCTGCGGGTCGCGGACCTTGCCGAGCAGCCCCCGGGAGACGAGCCGGCCGATCACCTCGGCGATGGTGGACCGGTCGAGCCCCACCCGCTCCCCCACGGTGCGCTGGTCCAGTCCCGGCTCGGTGACGAGCGTGTTCAGGACGGCGAACTGGGGCGAGGTGATCTCCTCGGACACCATCGTGTTCCACAGGAGGTGGTGCGCCTGCTGGAGCCGCCGGGCCAGGTGCCCGAGTTGGCTGTTGAGGTCCACCGCGGCCATGTGCGCTCCCGGGTGCTCGACATCGCTGAGAATTCGTTGGTGCACTGAACGATACCCCTCTTGACGGGGTTGGTTCCCCAGTGGCAGCGTGTCGAGCACCTCGAAGAAATAGTCAGTGCCCTGACTATTCGGGTGCAGAGATGGGACTTCTCGGATGGACAAGGTGGTGGCCGGCGCCGCCGAGGCGGTGGCCGACGTGGGTGACGGCGCGTCGCTGGCGGTCGGCGGCTTCGGGCTGAGCGGTGTGCCGGACGTGCTGATCGGGGCCCTGTACGAGCGCGGGGTCACCGGCCTGTCGGTGGTCTCCAACAACTGCGGGGCGATGGAGTCCGGCCTCGCGGTGCTGCTGACGGCCGGGCGGATCGCCCGGGTGACCGGCTCCTACATCGGGGCGAACAAGGAGTTCGCCCGCCAGTACCTGGCCGGGGAGCTGGAGGTGGAGCTGATCCCGCAGGGCACGCTCGCCGAACGGCTGCGGGCCGGCGGCGCCGGCATTCCCGCCTTCTACACCCCCGCCGGCGTCGGCACCCAGGTCGCCGAGGGCGGACTGCCCTGGCGCTACGACGGCGCGGGCGGCGTCGCGCTCGCCTCGCCCGCGAAGGAGGTCCGGGAGTTCGACGGTGTGGAGTACGTCCTGGAACGCGGTATCCGCACCGACTTCGCGCTGGTGCGCGCGGCGAAGGGCGACCGGCACGGGAACCTCGTGTTCGCCAAGTCCGCGCGGAACTTTAACCCGCTCGCGGCGATGGCCGGACGGGTAACCGTCGCCGAGGTGGAGGAACTGGTCGAGCCCGGCGAGATCGATCCGGACGCGGTCCACCTGCCGGGCGTCTTCGTCCAGCGCGTGGTCGCCCTCACCCCGCGGCAGGCGGCGGACAAGAAGATCGAGCGGCGGACGGTGAGCGGCTGATGGCCTGGACACGTGAACAGATGGCGGCCCGCGCGGCGCGCGAGCTGAAGGACGGGCAGTACGTCAATCTCGGCATCGGCCTGCCCACCCTGATCCCCAACCACCTGCCGGAGGGCGTGGAGGTGGTCCTGGAGTCGGAGAACGGCATCCTGGGCACCGGTCCCTACCCCACGGAGGACCAGGTCGACCCCGACCTGATCAACGCCGGCAAGGAGACCGTGACGGTGCTCCCTGGCGCCTCCTTCTTCGACTCCGCGCTCTCCTTCGGGATGATCCGCGGCGGGCACATCGACGTCGCCGTGCTCGGCGCCATGCAGGTGTCAGCGCGCGGAGACCTGGCGAACTGGGCGGTGCCCGGGAAGATGGTCACCGGTATCGGCGGCGCGATGGACCTGGTGCACGGCGCCCGCACGGTGATCGTGGTGATGACCCACACCGCCAAGGACGGCTCGCCGAAGATCCTCGACGAGTGCGCGCTGCCGCTCACCGGCAGGGCCTGCGTGGACCGGATCATCACCGACCTCGGCGTCCTGGACGTCACCGGGGACGGGCTGGTGCTCGCGGAGACCGCGCCGGGCGTGAGCCCCGAGGAGATCACGGCGAAGACCGCCGCCGAGGTCCGTGTCAGCGAGGAGATCACGTCATGAGGGACGTCTACATCGTCGACGCCGTCCGCACCCCCATCGGCCGCTACAACGGCGCGCTGGCGAGCGTCCGCCCCGACGACCTGGCCGCCCACGCCATCCGCGAACTCCTCGCCCGTACGCCGGAACTGGACCCGGCGCGGATCGAGGACGTGTACCTCGGCAACGCCAACGGCGCCGGTGAGGAGAACCGCAACGTCGGCCGCATGGCCGCGCTGCTCGCGGGTCTGCCCACCTCCGTGCCCGGTGTGACCGTGAACCGGCTGTGCGCCTCCGGCCTGGAGGCCGTGATCCAGGCGGCCCGGGCCATCGCCGCCGGGGACGCCTCCGTCGCCGTCGCGGGCGGCGTCGAGTCGATGACCCGGGCGCCGTACGTGCTGCCCAAGAGTGACAAGCCGTTCCCGGCCGCCCACACCGAGCTGTACTCGACCACGCTCGGCTGGCGCATGGTCAACCCGCGGATGGCACCGCAGTGGACCGTGCCGCTGGGCGAGTCGGCCGAACTCATCGCCGAGAAGCACAGGATCAGCCGCGCGCAACAGGACGAGTTCGCCCTGGCCAGCCACCACAAGGCCGCCGCCGCGCGGGCCGCCGGCCTGTACGACGCCGAACTCGCGCCCGTGCCGGTGCCCCGGCGCAAGGGCGAGCCGCTGGTCCTCGGCGCCGACGAGAGCGTACGGCCCGACGCCTCCCTGGAGGCGATGGCGGGGCTGCAGCCGTCCTTCCGCACCGAGCACGGCACCGTGACCGCGGGCAACGCCTCCCCCCTCAACGACGGCGCCGCCGCCCTGCTCCTGGTCGACGAGGAAGGCCTGAAGGCCACCGGCCGCGAACCCCTCGCCCGGGTCTCGGCGACCGGCGTCCACGCGCTCGACCCGCACTGGTTCGGGCTCGCCCCGGTCGAGGCGGTCAACCGCGCACTGGCCAAGGCCGGCAAGGGCTTCGCCGACCTGGACGTGCTGGAGCTGAACGAGGCGTTCGCCGCCCAGGTGCTGGGCTGTGTCGCCGAATGGCCCGAGTTCGACCCGGCGATCCTCAACCCGCAGGGCGGCGCGATCGCCCTCGGCCATCCGCTCGGCGCCTCCGGCGCCCGGCTCGCCGGCACCGTCGCCCACCAGCTCGCCCGCAAGGGCAGCGGCGTCGGCGTCGCCACCCTCTGCATCGGCGTCGGCCAGGGCCTCGCCCTGGTCCTGGAGCGCTAGGAACCGCTCATGACACTCACCCAGCAGGACATCGACCAGGAGATCGCGGCCGAGCACGCCGCGTACGAGAAGCGGATCGCCGACGGCGGGCCCGTCGAGCACCACCCGCGGCGGGACTACGCCCCCTACCGCTCGTCGGTGCTGCGGCATCCGAAGCAACCGCCGATCGGCATCGACGTCAGCAAGGACCCGGAGCTGGTGGAGCTGTCCTCGCCCGCCTTCGGCGAGCGGGACATCACGGAGATCGACAGCGACCTGACCCGGCAGCACACCGGGGAGCCGATCGGCGAGCGCATCACCGTCTCCGGACGGCTGCTCGACCGCGACGGACGCCCGATCCGCGGCCAGCTCGTGGAGATCTGGCAGGCCAACTCGGCGGGCCGCTACGCCCACCAGCGCGAACAGCACGACGCCCCGCTCGACCCCAACTTCACCGGCGTGGGCCGCACCCTCACCGACGACGAGGGCCGCTACCACTTCACCACCATCCAGCCCGGCCCGTACCCGTGGCGCCAGCACCTCAACGCCTGGCGCCCCGCGCACATCCACTTCTCGGTGTTCGGTACGGCGTTCACCCAGCGGCTGGTGACGCAGATGTACTTCCCCAGCGACCCGCTCTTCCCCTACGACCCGATCATCCAGTCGGTGACGGACGACGCCGCCCGGCAGCGGCTGATCGCGACGTACGACCACAGCCTGTCGGTGCCGGAGTTCTCGATGGGCTACCACTGGGACATCGTGCTCGACGGCCCGCAGGCCACCTGGATGGAAGAGGGACGCTGACAGCCATGACGAAGATCGACACGAGGCGTCCCGAGACGGTGCTGCCCACCCCGTCGCACACCGTCGGCCCCTTCTACGGCCACGCCCTGCCCTTCCCCGGCGGCGGTGACATCGCCCCCGTCGGCCACCCGGACACCATCACCCTCCAGGGACACGTGTACGACGGTGCGGGCAACCCGCTGCCCGACGCCTTCCTCGAGCTGTGGGGGCCCGGCCCGGACGGCGAACTGCCCAAGGCGGACGGCTCGATGCGGCGCGATCCGGCCAGCGGCGGGTTCCTCGGCCGCAATGGCGTGGAGTTCACCGGCTGGGGCCGCGTCCAGACCGACGCGAGCGGCCACTGGACCGCGCGGACCCTGCGGCCGGGCGCACGCGGACGCAACGCGCCGTACCTCAGCGTGTGCGTCTTCGCGCGCGGGCTGCTGGTGCACCTGTTCACCCGGATCTACCTCCCCGGCGACGACGCGGCGCTGGCCGCCGACCCGCTGCTGACCCGGCTCGACGAGGCACGCCGCGGCACACTGATCGCCACGGAAGACGGCAACGGCACCTACCGTTTCGACATCCGCCTTCAGGGCGAAGGTGAGACGGTCTTCCTGGAGTTCCAGTGACATCCGACGCTCCCGACACCGGCCTGCTCGCCCCCGGGTGGGCAGGCTCCCCCGCCGCTGCCGCGACGAGCGACAGCGCGTACCTGCGCGCGCTGCTCGACGCGGAGGCGGCGCTCACCCGCGTCCAGGCCGCGCTCGGCCTCGCCCCCGCCGAGGCGGCCACGGCGGTCACCGAGGCGGCCGGGACGGGCCGCTTCGACGTGCGCGCGCTGGCGGAGCGGGCCCGCGGCGGCGGCAACCCGGTGATCCCGCTGGTCGCCGACCTGACCGAGGCGGTCGGCGAGGAGTACGGCCCGTACGTGCACCGGGGCGCGACCAGCCAGGACGTCCTCGACACCGCGACGATGCTGGTCGCGGCGCGCACCCTGGACGTGGTCCTGGCCGATCTCGGCCGCACCGAGCGGGCGCTGTCCCGCCTCGCCGCCGAGCACCGCGACACCGCGATGCCGGGGCGGACCCTCACCCAGCACGCCGTACCGACGACCTTCGGGCTGAAGGCGGCCGGGTGGCGGTCACTGGTGCTGGACGCCCGGGACCGGGTGAGCACCGTACGGGACTCGCTGCCCGCCCAGCTCGGCGGCGCGGCGGGCACACTGGCCGCGTTCGGCGCGTACGGCGCGAGCGATCCGACCGCGCTGCCGGCCGAGTACGCCCGCGAACTCGGGCTGAGGGCGCCTGACCTGCCCTGGCACACGCTGCGGACGCCCGTCGCCGACCTCGCCGGGTGCCTGGCCTTCACGGCGGGCGCGCTCGGCAAGCCCGCCGTGGACGTCCTCACCCTCTCCCGCACCGAGATCGCCGAGGTCACGGAGGGCAACGGCGGAGGTTCGTCCGCCATGCCGCACAAGTCCAATCCCGTCCGGGCCGCCCTCATCGCCTCCGCCGCCCGGCGGGCGCCCCAGCTCGCCGCCACGCTGTACGGGTCGCTGGCCGCGGAGGACGAGCGCCCGGCCGGGGCCTGGCACGCCGAGTGGGAACCGCTGCGGGACCTGCTGCGGCTGGTCGGCGGGGCCGCGCGGGACGCCGCCGAACTGGCCGAGGGACTGCGGGTCCGGCCCGAGGCCATGCGGGAACACCTGGATCTCACCCACGGGCTGATCGTCTCCGAGCGGCTCTCCGCCGAGCTGGCCCCGGTGCTGGGCCGGGCCCGCGCCAAGGAACTGCTCACCCGGCTGGCGTCCGAGGGGCACCCGCTCGCCGAGGCGCCGGAACTGGCGGACGCCGACCTCGATCCCGCCCACTACACCGGCTCCGCCGGAGCCCTCACCGACCGCGCCCTGGAGCGAGAGTGACCGACCGACTCCTCAACCACCGTGCCGAAGGCGCCCCGTCCGCTCCCCCGCTGCTGCTCGGGCCGTCCCTGGGCACCTCCTGCGCCCTGTGGGACGCGGTCGCGCCCGAACTGTCCGCCGCCCACCGGGTGATCCGCTGGGACCTGCCGGGGCACGGCGGCTCGGCGGCCGGACTGATCACGGCCGGGGCGAGCGTCGGGGACCTCGCGGACCTGGTGCTGGCGCTCGCCGACGCGCTGGGTGCGGAGCGGTTCGCGTACGCGGGGGTGTCGCTGGGCGGCGCGGTCGGGCTGCATCTGGCGCTGCACCACCCGGAGCGGGTGTCGTCGCTGGCCGTCATCTGCTCGTCCGCGCACTTCAACGGCGCGAGGCCCTGGGAGGAGCGGGCCGCGCTGGTGCGCCGGGAAGGGCTGGCCGACCTGGCGGAGAGCGCGAACGCCCGCTGGTTCACGCCGGGGTTCACCGTGCCGCGGCTGGTGCGCGACCACCGCGATGCCGACCCGGACTCGTACGCCGCCTGCTGTGACGCACTCGCCGCGTTCGACCTGCGGGACCGGCTGGCGGAGATCTCCGTGCCGACGCTGCTCATCGCGGGCCGCGAGGACCCTGCGACTCCGCCCGCGCATCTGCGGGAGATCGCCGACGCCGTGCCGGGCGCCGCGCTGGTCGAGATCCCCGGCGCCTCCCATCTCGCGCCCGCCGAGCGCCCGCAGGCCGTGCTGTCGGCGCTGCGGGCCCACCTCGACGGGGGCGCCCGGCGGGGCATGGAAGTGCGGCGCGAGGTGCTGGGCGACGCCCACGTGGACGGGGCGCAGCAGCGGCAGACGCCGTTCACGGCACGGTTCCAGGACTTCATCTCCCGCTACGCGTGGGGTGAGATCTGGACCGACCCGACGCTCAGCCGCCGCGAACGCAGCATGATCACGCTGACCGCGCTGGTCGCGCACGGCCACTACGAGGAACTCGCGATGCATGTGCGGGCCGCGCGGCGCAACGGTCTGACGCCCGAGGAGATCGGGGCGGTGCTGCTCCAGACGGCGGTGTACTGCGGGGTCCCCGCCGCGAACTCGGCGTTCACCGCGGCCCAGCGGGTGCTGGCGGAGGAGGACACCGCGGCCGGATGATCCGCCGCGCACCCGCCGGCCCGCGACCCCGCCCTCTCCCGTGGTCCGCTACCCCGTCAGCGTCGCGAGTGCCCGCTCCGCCTGGCGGACCAGCCCGTCCGCGCCGCACGAACGCGCCAGCATCAGGCCCCGGTTGAGTTCCGCGGCGGAGCGGGCGGCGAGGCCGTGCTCCACCCGCGCGGCGGCGTGCTCGTACTGGCACGGCGAGGCCTCCAGATGGGCGACCGCCTGGGCGGTCAGCCGCACCTGGCGCTGGCCCGTCTCCAGCACGGCGGCGCACCGCAGGGCCTCGCCGATGGCGGTGTCGGTGCCGAACCGCTCGGCCTGGCGGCGGGCGTCGGCGGCGAGCCGGGCCGCGCGGGCCGGGTCGTGCCCGGCGAGGACCCGGGCGAGGTCGACGGTCCACGGCGCCAGCACCGGATTGTGGCCGCCGCGCGCGGCGGCGGCCTTCTCGGCGGCCTCCAGCTCGTTGATCCCCTCCTCGGTCCGGCCCACGGCGAGCAGCAGCCGGCCGCGCACCGAGCGGGTGTCGGGGAGCACGATGGTCGACGGGTAGGGCGGGGCGAAGCCGTACTGCTCGGCGATCGACCAGGCCTCCTCGACCTGCCCGCGGGCGAGCAGCGTGTCGACCAGTCCGCACGTCGCCGACCAGTACAGGGGCAGCCCCCGCCCGACCCGCTCGGCGATGCGCAGGGACTCCCGCAGCACCTGCTCCGCGTCCTTGAGGCGGCCCTGCCGGCGGAAGGCGAGCCCGAGGAAGGCGTGGGCGAGGGCGAGGTGGCCGCCGCTCCAGCCCGCCGAGGTGTAGGTGCGCAGGGCCTCGGAGAACAGGTTCTCGGCGCGGTCCAGCCGGTCGGTGTAGGCGTAGGAGCTGCCGAGCATCATCAGCAGCTCGACGCCCCACTCGGTGTCGGTCCAGCCGAGCCCTGGTGCGAGACGGCCGTTGACGAGGGCGCGGTCACAGGCCTCGACGACCTCCTCCGCGTTCTCGCCGTGCGTCATGGCGTCGAAGCCGCGCAGGATGAGCAGCGCCCGCTCGGAGTTGTCGCGGCCGGTGCAGGCGTCGGCCAGCTCGGCGAGCCGGGCGGACCGTCCGGGCGTGGCGGACTCCCCGGCGTAGATGCCCTCCCACATGAACTGCACGGCCCGCAGCCGCATCCGCGCGGGCCCCTCCTCGTGCCGGGCGGCCTCCGCCTCGACGGTGCGTACGGCCTGTTCCAGCTGGTCGTTGCGGAGCAGGGCCTGGGAGAGCCGGATGACCGCGTCGACGCGTTCGGCGCCGTCGAGACCGGGCAGGGCGAGCGCGGTCCGCAGGTGGTCGATGGTCCTGGCGGGCGCGGTGAGCAGGGTCGCGCAGCCCAGTTCGTAGTGGACGTGACCCTGCACCTCGGGCCGGGGCGGCTCCTGCAGGGCGCGTTCCAGGCACTGGCGGGCCGCGTCGGGCGCGCCGACGGCGAGGTGTTCGCGGGCGGCCTCGCGCAGCTGGTCGACGAGTTCGGCGTCGTCGTCGGGGTGGACCTGGAGCAGGTGCCGGGAGGCGGCCGCCGCGCCGAGTCCGAGGTCGGTGACGATCTGGGCGGCGATGCCGTGCATGGCGCGGCGCAGCGCGTCGGGGATGGAGTGGTAGACGGCCGTGGCGATCAGCGGGTGCACGAACTCCAGGTCCCCGTGGGACGCCTGGCCGCCGGCCGGGTCGGGCGGGGTGAGGATGCGGGCGCTCGTCAGCAGCTCGGCGCAGCGCTCGGCCTGCTCCAGGCTCATGGTGGTGAGCCTGGCCACCAGGTCGACGGTGATGCCGGTGCCGAGGATGGCGGCGGCCCACGCGAAGCGGGTGGCGTCGATGCCGAGACCTTCGAGGCGGGCGACGAGGCCGCCGCCGCGGGCCGAACGGTTGAGGGCGCGCAGTTCGCCCGCCGAACCCTCGGTGGGGTCCAGTTCGCTGTCGAGCACTTTCGCGAGGAGTTCGACGGTGTCGTACGGGTTGCCGTCGGTGACCGCCCACACCTCTCGGCAGAACGCGCCGTCGGCGTGCGCGCCGACGGTGGCGCGGGTCAGCCCGGCCACGGCGTCCGGGGTCAGCGCGCTGAGCGTGGCGACGGACTGGGCGGCCGTCGCGGCGATCGCGTCGAGGTGGCGGGCCCGGGGGCCGGTGACCTCGCCGGGGCGGCGGGCCACCACGACCAGCACGGACAGATCGTGCAGCCGCTCGGCGAACGCGGCCAGCCAGCGCAGCGTCTCCTGGTCGGCCCAGTGGGCGTCGTCGATCAGCAGCACCAGCGGCCAGTCCCGCTCGGCCAGCCGCCGCACCGCCGCGACCAGGCCGTCGCACACGCCCTGCGGGTCGGCCTGCCGGTCACCGGGATCGGCGATGCCGAGGGCGGGTCCGGCGATGTCGTACCAGTCGCCGAGGTAGTCGCGGGCCTCCTCGGGCAGCATCGTCACCAGCGCCGGCTGCAACAGCTGCCGAACCACGTTGTACGGAACGGACTTGAGGGTCTCGCCGCCGCGCGCCGACCACACCGTGCAGCCGCGCTCCTCGGCGATCCGGCGGGTCTCCGCGAGCAGCGCGGTCTTGCCGAGGCCCGCCTCGCCGCGGAAGACCAGCAGACTGCCGGAGGACGAGTGGTCGGCACACAGGTCGTCGACGGCCCGCCGGACGGCGTCGAGTTCCCGGTCGCGCTCCCACAGGGAAGCCGAGGCGGCCGCCGCCGGCCGTACCTCCGTCATCCCGCTACCTCCCCAAGTCGCCCGAACGACGTACAGGGCGAGCGTAGCCGTCCGGGCCCCCCGGTGGTGGAGGGTCGGACGACCTCTTGCCGTCAGGGGTGACACTTGGTATGTCGAGGTGACACGCCGACTGCTCGGCCACTCCGGTAAAGGTGATGCACAGTCAAACTCCGCCCTATGAAGGCTGGTTGCCATGGCTCAGGCACCGTCGCGGTCCCGCCGGGCGCTGATCGCGGGCTCGGTGGGCAACTTCATCGAGTGGTACGAGTTCGGCGTCTACGGCTATTTCGCCACGATCATCGCGGCCCGCTTCTTCACGCCCGAGGGCGGCAGCGAGATCGAGGGCCTGGTGCGCGCCTACGCCTCGTTCGCTCTGGCGTTCTTCTTCCGGCCCGTCGGCGCGGCCCTGTTCGGACGGCTCGGCGACCGGATCGGCCGGCGCCCGGTGCTGATCCTGGTCATCGTGCTGATGACCGCCGCGACGACGCTGATCGGAGCACTGCCGACCTACGCCACGGCCGGCGCCCTCGCGCCCTGGCTGCTCACCTTCCTGCGGGTCGTCCAGGGACTGTCGGCGGGCGGTGAGTTCGGCGGCGCGGTGTCGGTGATGACGGAGTTCGCGCCGCCGGGGCGGCGCGAACTCCGTCATC
>NZ_MUND01000188.1 GCF_002154375.1 Streptomyces glaucescens
CGGCGATCTCCGCGTTCGACAGACCGCGCGTCATCAGCCGCAGCACCTCCGCCTCCCGCTCGGTCAGCTGCGCCCGTTCCAGCGCGGCCCGTGCCGCCGGGTTCCCGCCGCCGTCGCCGTACTCGGCGGCCAGCTGCCGCACGGACGCCGGGAACAGCAGCGACTCACCCTCGGCGACCAGCCGCACCGCGTGCACGATCTCCGCGGGGCGGGCCCGTTTCAGCAGGAACCCGTCGGCCCCGGCCCGCAGCGCCTCGTAGACGTACTCGTCGTTCTCGAACGTCGTGACGACGAGGATCTTCGGCGGATCCGGCACGGTCCGCAGCACCGCGCGGGTGGCCTCGATCCCGTCCAGCAGCGGCATCCGCACGTCCATGGCGACCACGTCCGGCCGCAGTTGCCGCACCAGCGGGATCACCGCGGCCCCGTCGGCGGCCTCCCCGACCACCTCCAGGTCGGGCTGCGCCTCCAGGACGGCACGCAGGCCCGCGCGGACGAGCGGTTCGTCGTCGACGAGCAGAACGGTGATCGGCGGCACCCGCCCAGCGTAGATCAGCCGAGCGGCAGCTCGACGTGCACCTGCCAGTCACCGGCGTCGGGGCCCGTGTGCGCCCGCCCGCCGAGCAGCGCGGCCCGCTCCCGTATCCCGCGCAGGCCGCTGTCCCGGCCCGGCCCGGGCACCGCCGCCGGCAGCGGATTGCGGACCTCCAGGTCGAGCCGCCCCTCCGCGACCGCGACCCGTACCCGCGCGGGGACGCCGTCCGCGTGCCGCAGCACATTGGTGAGCGCCTCCTGGAGGATGCGGTAGCCCTCCCGGGAGACCGGGCCGGGAACCTCCGCCAGCGGCCCGGAGAACTCCGCGTCGACCTTCGTCCCGGAGGCCCGAGCGGACTCCAGCAGCCGGTCCGCCTCGGCCAGCGTCGGCCGGCTGCTCGCCGGGCGCCCCGCCTCCCGCAGGATGCCCAGCACCCGGTCCAGGTCCTCCAGCGCGGCCCGCCCGGTCTCCTCGATCGCGCCGAGCGCCCGGTCCGTGAACACCGGATCGCCCGCCGCCCGCGCGGCGCCCGCCTGCACCACCGCCACGGTCAGCGCGTGCCCGATGGAGTCGTGGAGCTCCCGCGCGATCCGGGTGCGCTCCAGCAACCGCTCGGTGCGCTCCTCAAGAGCCGCCAGCCGCTCGGCCGCCGACGGCCCGAGCAGCCTGCGCGCGAGCACGGTGATCAGCTCACCGAGCCCCACCACCGCCGCGGCCATGACGATCAGGGGGAGGGGAGCCAGGAAGGCGTACCCCCAGTGCGGTTCGGCGATCCGCAGGACCGGATTGTCGTACTGCTCCCGGCCGAGCGACGCCTCGGCCAGATCGACGGCGACGATGGGCATCCAGACCGTCAGGAAGATGGTGAGCGCGCCCAGCAGCATGCGGGCCTCCAGCCACACCACGGTGCGCAGCCGGTCGCCCCAGGTCGCCGACGGTGCCGTGGAGATGCCCGAGTCCGACTCGTCCGGCGTGAGCATGAACCGCGCCTGGAGCCCCTCGCCCCGCCGCACGGCCGGGATCAGCCCCACGGGGATCATCACCAGGGCGGGCACCCACGGCCGCGCCATGTCGATGAACAACCACACGCTGACCAGCAGCACCGGAACCCACAGATGCAGCAGGCGCGTGTACGTCGTCCCGCGCAGCAGCGGGCGGAGAAAGCGGACCATCGGCTCATCGTGCCAGCCGCCACCGACAACGGGCCTCCCCCGGGCGGGGGAGACGATCTCCACCCGCAGGGGAGGCGACGCCCCCGCCACGGACGCCAGTCTGAGGCCATGACCAGCATCGACGTCCGAGACCTCAGCAAGGAGTACGGCACCCGGCGCGCCGTCGACCACCTCACCTTCACCGTCGCGCCCGGCCGGGTCACCGGCTTCCTCGGCCCGAACGGCGCCGGCAAGTCCACCACCATGCGGCTGGTGCTCGGCCTCGACCGGCCGAGCTCCGGCACCGCCACCGTCGGCGGCCGCCCCTACACCGCGCTGCGCGAGCCGCTGCGCGAGGTCGGTGCCCTGCTCGACGCCCAGGCCGCGCACGGCTCGCGCACCGGCCGCGACCACCTGCGCACCCTCGCCGCGAGCAACCGCATCCCGCTGTCCCGCGTGGACGAGGTGCTGGCCGGGACGGGCCTCACGACGGCCGCCCGACGCCGGGTCAGGACGTACTCCCTCGGCATGCGCCAGCGCCTCGGCATCGCGGCGGCCCTGCTCGGCGACCCACCCGTGATCATGCTGGACGAGCCGTCCAACGGTCTCGACCCCGAGGGCATCATCTGGATCCGCACCCTGCTGCGCCGGCTCGCGGACGAAGGCCGTACGGTCCTGGTCTCCAGCCATCTGATGAACGAGACCGCGTCCTTCGCCGACCATCTGGTGGTCCTCGGCCGGGGGCGGCTCCTCGCCGACATGCCGATGCGCGCCTTCATCGACGCGCGCGTGCAGCCCGCCGTCCGGGTGCGCACCACCGACGACGGCGCGCTGCGGGACCTGCTCGCCCGGCACGGCCACGAGGCCGCCCCCGACGAGGACGGCGGCTGGATCGTGCGCCGCGCGCGCGTGGAGGACATCGGCCGCCTCGCCTCCGAGGCGCGCCTGCCCCTCCTCGAACTCGCCGCCCAGGAGGGCACCTTGGAACAGGCCTACCTCGACCTGACCGCCGCCGAGACCGAGTTCACCGCCCAGCGCCAGGAGGCCTGACCATGCCGTTCACCCCCGTCCTGCACGCCGAGTGGCTGAAGATCCGCACCCTGCGCGCGCTGTACGGCGCCCTCGTCGCCCTGTTCGCGGTGACGACGGCGTTCTCCGCGATCGCCGCCACGGGCAGCACCTCGGACCCCGACTTCGACCCCCTGTTCACGGCGTTCCTCGGGATCGGGCCCGGCCAGATCGCGGTCATCGCCTTCGGCGCCCTCGCCGTCTCCTCCGAGTTCACCGGCGGCGGACTGCGCCTCGCCTTCACCGCGGTGCCCCAGCGGGGCCGCTGGTACGCGGCCAAGCTGACCGGCGTGGCGGTGCCGGCGTTCCTCACCGGGCTGGTCACGGGCGCCGCCTCGCTGCTGGTGGCCCGCGCGGGCCTGGGCTCCGCCGCCGACGGGCTCACGGCAGGGCAGCAACTGCGCGGGGTGGCCGGCTGCGGCCTCTACCTCGCCCTGATGGCCCTGCTCGCGGCGGGGCTCACCGCCCTGCTCCGCAGCGCCGTCGGTGCGCTCGGCATCCTCGTCCCGCTGCTGCTCGTGGTGTCGTTCGTCCTCGGGACCGCGGCGGGCGGTCTGCCCGAGTACCTGCCCGACCGCGCGGGCCAAGTCGTCCTGCACGCGAGCCCGGACGGGTCCCTCGGCCCGTGGAGCGGGCTCGCGGTGACCGCGCTGTGGACGGCGGCCGTGGTGGCGGCCGGCGCGTGGAGCGTGCGGCGGCGGGACGCCTGACGCCACGCCAATTGTCAGTGGTGCCGGGTTTACTGGCGCCATGGACATCGCACGGTGCCTGGACACGATCGACCGGCTGTGCCTGCGCCCCTTCCCCGCGGAGCACGGCTGGTCGGACGTGGGCCGGGCGGGCCCGGGCTACTTCATGGCGGAACTGCCGGCGGGGGAGAGGGAGGAGGCGTCATGGGAGACGGCGGGGGAGACGGCGGCGGAGGATGCCGACGCCCGCAGGGAGGCCGTCGCCGGACGGCTGCACGAGCGGTGGGGCACGGTGCCCGCGTGGGGCACGCTGACGCTGCGGGTGCGCGGCCTGCGCGGCGAGGAGATACCGGAGCCGTGGGCGAGCCTGAGCCAGCTCACCGACGAGGCGTACGTGTGGCGGGCGGACGGTACCGGCCGCTGGGTGGCCCTCGCCGTGGCCGACCGGGACCCGGCGGACGCGATACGGCTGCTCGCGGTGGTCACGGACACGGACCCGCCGTGAGGGGACGCCCCGCCGGTCAGTCCTCCGCGGCGGCCCGCAGCCGGGCGAACTCCTCGGCCATCGTCTGCGCCGTCCAATGGGCGTTCAGCCCACTGGGGTTGGGCAGCACCCACACGCGCGTGTCCCCGATGCCCCGCTCCTGGGGGCCCACCCGGGCCTTGCGGTCGTCGAAAGCCGCCCGGTAGGCGGTGACCCCGACCACCGCGAGCCAGCGCGGGCGCAGCCGCGCCACCTTCAGGGCCAGCTGCCGCCCGCCCTCGCGGTACTCCTCGGCGGTCAGCTCGTCGGCCCGGGCCGTGGCCCGCGCCACCACGTTGGTGATGCCGAGCCCGTACGACAGCAGCTCCCGCTGCTCGGCGGGCTTCAGCAGCCGCGGCGTGAACCCGGACAGGTGCAGCACGGGCCAGAACCGGTTGCCGGGGCGGGCGAAGTGGTGGCCGGTCGCGGCGGTCATCAGACCGGGGTTGATGCCGCAGAACAGCACGCGGAGGCCGTCCGCGACGACGTCCGGCACGAGCCGGTCGCGGGCGGCCTCCAGCTCCGCGGGGGTGAAGCGGGCCATCGTGGGGCGCGTCAGAGAATGGCCCCGGGCGTGTAGCCCGCGGCCTCCGGGTGCTGCTTCACGATCTCCTCGATCCGGGCCACGACGATGCCGACCTGGTCGGCGGCGGCGCCCGTGAAGGACAGCTTGTCGGCCATCAGCGCGTCCAGCCCGGCGCGGTCGAGCGGGATGCGCTCGTCGGCGGCCAGCTTGTCGAGGAGTTCGTTGCGCTCGGCGCCCTGCTCGCGCATGGCGAGCGCGGAGGCGACGGCGTTCTCCTTGATGGCCTCGTGCGCGACCTCGCGGCCGACGCCCGCCCGCACCGCGCCCATCAGCACCTTGGTGGTGGCGAGGAACGGAAGGTAGCGGTCCAGCTCCCGGGCGACGACGGCCGGGAAGGCGCCGAACTCGTCGAGCACGGTCAGGAACGTCTCCAGCAGGCCGTCGAGCGCGAAGAACGCGTCCGGCAGCGCGACGCGGCGCACCACCGAGCAGGACACGTCGCCCTCGTTCCACTGGTCGCCGGCCAGCTCGCCCGTCATCGAGGCGTAGCCGCGCAGGACGACCATGAGGCCGTTGACGCGCTCGCAGGAGCGGGTGTTCATCTTGTGCGGCATCGCGGAGGAGCCGACCTGGCCCGGCTTGAAGCCCTCGGTGACCAGTTCGTGCCCGGCCATCAGCCGGATGGTCCTGGCGAGCGAGGACGGCGCGGCGGCCAGCTGCACCAGCGCGGTGACGACCTCGTAGTCCAGGGAGCGCGGGTAGACCTGGCCGACCGAGGTGAAGGCCTGCGAGAAGCCGAGGTGCGCGGCGATGCGGCCCTCCAGGTCCGCCAGCTTCGCGGCGTCCCCGCCGAGCAGGTCCAGCATGTCCTGGGCGGTGCCGACCGGGCCCTTGATCCCGCGCAGCGGGTAGCGGCCGAGCAGCTCCTCGACGCGGCCGTAGGCGACCAGCAGCTCGTCGGCGGCCGTCGCGAACCGCTTGCCGAGGGTGGTGGCCTGCGCGGCGACGTTGTGCGAGCGGCCGGCCATGACCAGCTCGGCGTACTCGGCGGACAGCTTCCCGAGGCGGGCGAGCACGGCGACCGTGCGGTCGCGCATCAGCTCCAGGGAGAGCCGGATCTGCAGCTGCTCGACGTTCTCGGTGAGGTCGCGGGAGGTCATGCCCTTGTGCACGTGCTCGTGCCCGGCGAGGTCGTTGAACTCCTCGATCCGCGCCTTCACATCGTGCCGGGTGACCTTCTCGCGCTCGGCGATGGAGGCGAGGTCGACGGTGTCGAGGACGCGCTCGTAGTCGGCGATCGCCTCGTCCGGCACCTCGATCCCGAGGTCCTTCTGGGCCCGCAGCACGGCGAGCCAGAGCTGACGCTCCAGTTTCACCTTCTGCTCGGGCGACCAGAGCGTGGCGAGCTCGGTGGAGGCGTAGCGTCCGGCGAGGACGTTGGGGATGCGGGGCTTGGCGGGCGCTGAAGTCACGTGTCCAGATTCTACTGGCGGTTCGTGCAGGCCAGCGCCACGGGATCCTTGGGCGGAAGCTACGAGACGCGGATCACGCACCCGCACCTCTGTCGGGCCGGTCCCGCACTCCCGTGAGCGGCCCACGTCGCTGCCCCCGCACCCGTGGTGCCGTCGGCACCCGCGTCACCGCCCGGTGTCGACCGCGGTCTCGTACGGCAGCAGGTCGGGCCGTTTCGGCGGGCGGCCGTCCCCGGAGGAGCGGCCGGTCAGCCGCCGTCCGATCCACGGCAGCAGATGCTGCCGGGTGAAGCGGAGGTCGGCGACCCGGCGGGTGACCCAGCCGGGCGGTGCGCCGGCCGGCGGCGGGACGTGCCAGTCCGGGTCCTCCGGCTCGTAGCCCAGGGTCTGCCAGACCGCCTCGGCGACCCGGCGGTGTCCGTCGGCCGTCAGGTGCAGCCGGTCCACGTCCCACAGCCGCGGGTCGGCCAGCGAGGGCGCGGCATACAGGTCGACGACGAGCGCGCCGTGCCGGGCGGCGAGCTGGTCGATGCAGGCGAACAGCTCCTCCATGCGCGGCCGGAACCGCTCCAGGACGGGCCCCTGCCGGCCGGGGCTGCGCATCAGCACGAGCTGCCGGCAGGCGGGCGCCAGCTTTTCGACGGCCTCCTCCAGCAGGCCCCGCACCCGGCCCATGTCGCACTTGGGGCGCAGGGTGTCGTTGAGGCCGCCGACCAGGGTGATCACATCGGCGCCCATGGCCGCGGCCACGTCCACCTGCTCGTCGACGATCTGCCCGATGAGCTTGCCGCGCACCGCCAGGTTGGCGTACCGGAAGCCGGGCGCGCGGGCGGCCATCCGTGCGGCGAGCAGATCGGCCCAGCCCCGGTAGGTGCCGTCGGGCATCAGGTCCGACATGCCCTCGGTGAAGGAGTCGCCGACCGCGACGAGGCTGGCGTGCGTGGGAGGGGAGTTCTTCTGCATGGCGGCACCGATGGTATCCCGAAGCACATACCCATCGGTCGGTCACCCGGCGCCGGAGCCGAGCCGGAGCCGAGCCGGAGCCGGGCCGGGGCCGGAGCAGTACCTCAGGCCCGCTGTCCGAAGAGCTCCCGCAGCACGTCCTCCATGGTCACCAGCCCCGCCAGCCGCCCGTCCGCGCCCAGCACCGCCGCCACGTGGGTGCGGCTGCGGCGCATCGCGGTGAGGACGTCGTCCAGCGGGGTCGCCTCCCGCACCCGGGCGATGGGCCGCATGTCGCGCAGCCGGAACGGCACATCGCGCGCGGAGGCGTCCAGGGCGTCCTTCACATGGAGGTAGCCGACGATCCGGCGGCCCTCGTCGACCACGGGGAAGCGGGAGAAGCCCGACTGGGCCGAGAGGCCTTCCAGCTCCTCCGGGGTGACGCCCACGCGCGCGTAGACCACGCGCTCCAGGGGCAGGACGACATCGCGCACCGGCCGCCGGCCCAGCTCCAGCGCGTCGTGCAGGCGCTCCTGCGCCCGGTCGTCGATGAGTCCCGCCGCACCGGAGTCCTTGACCAGCCGGGCCAGCTCGGCGTCCGAGAAGGTCGACGTCACCTCGTCCCGGGTATGGATGCCCAGCAGCTTCAGCAGGGCGTTGGCGAAGGCGTTGACCGTGAAGATCACCGGCCGCAGCGCCCGTGACAGCGTGACCAGCGGCGGCCCGAGGAGCAGCGCGCTGCGCACCGGCTCGGCGAGTGCGATGTTCTTCGGCACCATCTCGCCCAGCAGCATGTGCAGATACGTCGCCAGGGCCAGCGCGATGACGAACGACACCGCGTGCCCGGCACCGCTCGGCACGCCCATCGCGTGGAAGACGGGCTCCAGCAGATGCGCGATGGCCGGTTCGGCGACCACGCCCAGGACCAGCGTGCACAGGGTGATCCCGAGTTGTGCCGCCGCCATCAGCGCGGACACGTGCCGCAGACCCCACAGCACGCTCTTGGCCCGCCGGTCGCCCTGCTCGGCGTACGGCTCGATCTGCGAGCGCCGCACCGAGATCAGCGCGAACTCGGCGCCCACGAAGAAGGCGTTGACGACGAGGGTCGCCAGACCGATCAGCAGCTGTACGACGGTCATGCCCGCGCCCCCTTCTGTTCGTCCAGCGGCGCGTGCAACAGCACCCGCGCCGCCCTGCGCCCGGAGGCGTCCACCACTTCCAGCCGCCAGCCGGCGACCGCCACCACGTCCCCGACGGCCGGGATCCGCCCCAGCTCGGTGGCGACCAGCCCGGCCAGCGTCTCGTACGGCCCGTCCGGCGCCCGCAGGCCCACGCGGGTCAGCTGGTCGATCCGGGCGGCCCCGTCCGCCGAGTACAGCGCGTGGCCGTCCACGTCGGTGCCGGCCGGGGCCAGGTCGGGCGTCTCGTGCGGGTCGTGCTCGTCGCGCACCTCGCCGACGACCTCCTCGACGATGTCCTCCAGCGTCGCGACACCCGCCGTGCCGCCGTACTCGTCGATGACCACGGCCATCGTCCGCCGGCCGGACAGCCGGTCCAGCAGCCGGTCGACGGTCAGCGTCTCCGGCACCAGCAGCGGCTCGCGCATCAGCTCGGAGACGGGCACCCGGGCCCGGCGTTCGGCGGGGAGGGCCAGGACGTCCTTGATGTGCGCGGTGCCCACGACGGAGTCGAGGCTGCCGCGGTAGACCGGGAACCGGGACAGCCCGGTCGCCCGGGTGACGTTCGCGACGTCCTCGCAGGTGGCCTGGACATCGAGGGCGATCACCTGGACGCGAGGCGTCATCACGTTCTCCGCGGTCAGGTCGGCGAGGTTGAGGGTCCGCACGAACAGCTCGGCGGTGTCCGGCTCCAGAGCGCCCTCCCGGGCGGAGTGCCGGGCGAGCGCGGCGAGTTCCTGCGGCCCGCGCGCGGAGGCCAGCTCCTCGGCGGGCTCGATGCCGAAGCGGCGCACCACGCGGTTGGCGGTGTTGTTGAGGTGGGTGATGAACGGCCGGAACAGCGCGCTGAACCAGCGCTGGGCGTTGCCCACTCGCTTGGCGACGGCCAGCGGGGAGGAGATCGCCCAGTTCTTGGGCACCAGCTCGCCCACGACCATCAGGAACACCGTCGACAGCGCGGTGCCGATGACCAGGGCGATCGACGAGGCCGTGGACGCGGAGGCGCCGAGGCCGCGCAACGGGCCCGCGATGAGCCGGGCGATCGACGGCTCGGCGAGCATGCCGACGACCAGGTTGGTGACGGTGATGCCGAGCTGGGCGCCGGAGAGCTGGAAGGTCAGACTGCGGACGGCCTTGAGCGCGCCGGCCGCGCCGCGCTCACCGCGCTCGGCGGCGGCCTCCAGGTCGCCGCGCTCGACCGTGGTCAGGGAGAACTCGGCCGCGACGAAGGCGCCGCAGATCAGCGACAGCGCGATGGCCACCAGCAGGAGGAGCACTTCGATCATCGGGTCACCTCCGTCCCATGGTCGGCCAGTGCCTGGGGGATCGCGCGATGTCGGGTACGGGGAGGGGCGCCCATGGGGGGACGTTCACATCTTTCATCTGGAGGACCGAGTGATCCTCCCAGAGTAAAGGCTCGGCAAAAAGAGTCGGGGGCGGGGCTCAGGATTCGGCCAGCGGCTTCACCCAGCGCCGCCATTGCTCCTCCGAGGCGTACCCGGCGGCGGCCCAGGCGTGGTGCGCGGTCTCGTTCCGGGTGAGCACCATCGCGTCCGCGCGGCGCCCGCCCAGCCGTACGAAGCGCTCCTCCGCCGCGGCGAGCAGCGCCGTGCCGATGCCCTGCCGGCGCCGCCGCGGATGCACCGCCAGCCGGTAGAGATGGCACCGCCACCCGTCGAACCCGGCGATCACGGTGCCCACCAGTTCGCCCGCCCGCTCGGCCAGGACCAGCGCCTCGGGGTCCCGGGCGACCAGCCGCTCGACCCCGTCCCGGTCGTCACTGATGCTCGTCCCCTCGGCCGCGGTCTTCCAGAAGGCCAGCACGCTGTCGAGGTCGTCGGCCGTTGCGGCCCGTATCCGCAGCTCACTCATGCCGACATCCCACCACGGAGCACCGCGCGGGACGCCGGATTCCATGATGCGGACACCGTGCCCGCACGGCGTCGCCGCTCCTCGTCCCGGGGCCCGAGCGGGCCGGCCGCCGCGGTGCCCTCACTCGTGGGCGATGGCCGCCAGCACGTTCATCCGGGAGGCGCGCAACGCCGGCAGCAGGGCCGCCACCACGCCGATCAACGCCGCCCCCACCACCACGGCGACGATCGTGCCCCAGGGGATCGCCAGCGCGGTCATGCCCTGCAGCGCCAGCACCTGCTGGGTGCACACCCCCCAGACCAGTCCGAGCGCGAGCCCGAGGACGGCCCCGCACACCGCGATCACCACCGACTCCAGCCGGATCATCCGCCGCAGCTGCCGCCGCCCCAGCCCGATCGCGCGCAGCAGCCCGATCTCCCGGGTCCGCTCCACCACCGACAGAGCGAGGGTGTTGACCACGCCGAGCACCGCGATGATGATCGCGAGACCGAGCAGGGCGTAGACGAGATAGAGCAGTACGGCGATCTGGTCGCGGACGAGCTGCTTGTAGTCCGCCAGGTCCCGCACCTGTAGCTGCGGATACGGATCGAGGGTCCGCTCCAGCGCGGCACGCAGCTCGCCGGCGTCCGTGCCCGCCGCGGCGTTCACATAGACGGCGGCGTCCTGGCCGCCCGGCGCGTACCGCTCGACCGTGCCCATGCCGAAGTAGATCCCGCCGGTGGTGCCGAAGCCCTCTGCGGTCTCCTGGTCGGTCAGCGCGCCCACCGTCAGCTCGGCCGTCCGCCCGCCCCGGAACTCCACCGGCAGCACACTGCCGACCCGCACCCCGTGCTCGCGCGCGAAGTCCGCGTCCATCGCCAGCCGCCCCTCGGCGAGCGCGGACGCCGTACCGCCCCGCGCGTACGTGATGTTGGCGACCTCGTCGAGCCGCGGCTCGTAGCCCGCCGCCGTCGTCTCCACCCGGTCGCCGTCGGGCAGCCGCACCGCGATCGGGGTGAACGCCGAGCGGACCACCAGACCGACCCCTTCGGTGCCGCGCACCGCCTCGGTGATCTCCCGGGGGAACGGCGTGAAGTTGCCGCTCTGGACGACGAAGTCCGCGCCCAGCGTCTTGTCGATCTGCCGGTCGAAGGACTCGGTCATCGAGGCGCTGGCCACCGACATCCCGCCGACCAGCGCGAGCCCCACCATGAGGGCTGCCGCCGTGGCCCCCGTACGGCGCGGATTGCGCAGGGCGTTGCGCTGGCTCATCCGCCCCACCGGCCCGAACAGCGCCGGGAAGGCGGCGCCCAGCACACGGATCACCGGCCGCACCAGCAGCGGCCCCGCGACGACGGTCGCGATCAGCGTCAGCACGACGCCGAGACCCAGCAGCGACGTCGCCGGCCCGGTCTCGGCCGCTGCCGCACATCCCGCGAGCGCCGCCGCCCCGGCCGCGCCGACCACCGTGCCGGCCAGCGCGCGCAGCCGCAGCGGCCGGCCCACCCCGGCGACCTCCGCGTCCGAGAGCGCCGCCATCGGCGACACGGCCGCCGCGCGCCGGGCGGGCAGATAGGCCGCCACGAAGGTGACGCCGACACCGACGACGTACGCCGTCACCACAGTCGCCCAGCCGATCACCATCTCGGTGGTGTCGATGCTCATGCCGAGCAGGCCCATCAGCTCGATCAGCCCGGCCGCCAGCGCGATGCCGGTGACCAGGCCCAGCGTGGCGCCGACCAGGCCGAGCAGCAGCGCCTCGGCCAGCACCGAGCGGCGCACCTGACGCCGGTCGGCGCCGAGCGCGCGCAGCAGCCCCAGCTCGCGGGTGCGCTGGGCGATGAGCATCGAGAAGGTGTTCACGATGAGGAACACGCCCACGAGCACGGCGATCCCGGCGAAGCCGACCATCACGTATTTGATGACGTCGAGGAATCCGCCCAGCTCCTCGACGTCCGACTGAGCCTGTTCACCGGCGGTCCGGTACAGGTAGCGGTCGGCGCCCAGCGCGTCCGCCACCCGCCGCTTCAGCGTCTCGTCGCTCACCCCGGGCGCCGCGTCGACGGTGATGGAGGTGGCCGCGCCGGCGTCACCGAGCAGCTTCGTCCGGGCGGTCTGCGGGTCCATGAACAGCAGGGCCGTGCCGGGATTGGTGGTGGTGAAGGTGACGATGCCGACGACGCGCGCCTGGAACGACCCCGGCGGCGCGACCACGGTCAGGGTGTCGCCGATCCTCACGTCCGTGCGGTCCGCGGACCGCGCGTCCAGCAGCGCCTCGCCGGGGCCGCGCGGGGCGCGCCCGGAGCCGAGCTCCACGGGGCTGCGGCCGGTCGGGTTCCAGGCGCTGCCGATGGTGGGGGCGCCGGTCGTGGGACTCACGGACTCGTTCTCCGCGTCGACGACCGTGATGTCCTCCACTTCGGCCTCCGCGCGGGCCGCGGCCACCCCGTCGACCCGGGCCACCCGGTCGGCGAGCGCGGCGGGCAGCGTGGCCGTGGCCCCGGAGGGCACCGTCTCGTCGAGGTTCTCCTTCGGGCCGACCGTGACATCGGCCGCCGACGAGGCGAACAGCCGGTCGAAGGTACGGCTGACGGTGTCCGAGAAGATGAGACTGCCCGCCACGAACGCCACGGACAGCACCACCGCCAGCGCCGAGAGAAGCAACCGGCCCTTGTGCGCGAGGAAACTCCTGAGCGTCGCCTTCAGCACGGGTCAGCCCTCGCCGATGGGTCGCTCGGTGCCGATGGGGCGGTCGGTGCCGGGGGACCGGGCGGTGCCGGGGGACCGGTCGAACGGTCCGCGGATCACGTCGAAGCGCTTCATGCGCTCCAGCACCGCCTCCGCCGACGGACGGCCCATCTCGTCGACGATCCGGCCGTCCGCGAGGAACAGCACCAGATCGGAGTGGGCGGCGGCGCCCGGGTCGTGGGTGACCATGACGACGGTCTGCCCCAGCTCGTCCACGGCCTCCCGCAGGATCCCCAGCACCTCCAGCCCGGCCCGCGAGTCGAGGTTGCCGGTGGGCTCGTCGGCGAAGATCAGTTCCGGCCGGGCGGCGAGCGCCCGCGCGCAGGCCACGCGCTGCTGCTGGCCGCCGGACAGCTGCGCCGGCCGGTGCCGGAGCCGGTCCCGCAGCCCGAGCGTGTCGATGACCTGGTCCAGCCACTTCGGGTCGGGCCGGCGACCCGCGATGTCCATGGGCAGGGTGACGTTCTCCAGCGCGTTCAGCGTGGGGATCAGGTTGAACGACTGGAACATGAACCCGATCCGGTCCCGCCGCAGCCGGGTCAGCTCCCGCTCCTTCAGCCCGGTGATCTCTGTCTCGCCGAGCCAGACCTGCCCGGCCGAGACCGTGTCCAGCCCGGCGAGACAGTGCATCAGGGTGGACTTGCCGGACCCCGAGGGCCCCATGACGGCCGTGAACCGGCCGCGCGCGATGTCCACGTCCACCGAGTCCAGGGCGAGCACGGCCGTCTCGCCCGAGCCGTACGACTTGGTCAGCGCGCGGGCGCGGGCGGCGACCGCGCCCGCGGACGCGAGCCCCGGGACGTGCTCCGCAGGAGTGGACAAGGCTGCCTCCTAGCTCGGGGACGGGCGGACTTCCTTGTCCCGGCCGAGCGTAATGTGACCCGGCGCACACCGGTACACCTCATCGGGCGGGACGGGCGCCCTTGCCGGTGCTAGCGCCCCGGCGCTAGCGTCGAGGTATGGCGAAGACCCAGCTGAACGTGCGGGTGGACGAGGACACGGCCCGGGCCGCCCGGGAACGCGCCCTGGCCCGCGGGATGAGCGTCAACCGCTACATCGAGGAACTGGTCCGGCAGGACACCGGGGAGGCCGGTCACACCTTCGTGGAGGCCGCCGCCGACTTCATGAAGCAGTACGAGAAGGTGTTCGCCGAGGAGTTCGGCGAGGGCGGTCGCTGATCCCTTGAGCGATGTGCGCATCGACCTCGCCTGGCTGCTGATGCTCGCCGAGCACAGGACCCCCGGGGACCCACAGGTCACCGACTGGGGCGCGCTCGTCGCCGCGGTCGCCCGGCACCAGGCCGAGATATTCGACGTCCCCGTCTACGACTCCCCGCACACCCGCGCCGCCGCCCTGCTCCAGCAGCTGATCCACATCCCCGCGCTGGAGCGCTCCAACGCGCTGTTCGCCTCCGCGGTCGCCTACGCCTACCTGGTCGCCAGCGGCTTCAAGGTCGTCACCTCGCCCGAACAGGTCCGCGACCTGGCCCGGCTGGTCAAGTCGGGCGAGGCGTCGGTGCACGAGATCGCGCGCGAACTGCGCCACTGGTGCCGGTGACCGGAAGGCCTACGGGCGCACCGGCGCCGGGGGCCGCCAGGCCGTGCCCAGCACGCAGTACGAGGCGGGCAGCACCGGCCCCTTCTCGGGCATCAGCAGCCGCCGGTACGGCCCCAGTTCGAACCCGGCGTCCCGCAGCGCGGCCACCGGGTCCCGGCCCACGTGGCAGCCGCCGCTCAGCGGCGGCCACACCGTGCGGTCCAGGACGCGCTGGGTCAGCCGCATCGCCCGGCCACCGCCCCGCCCGTGCTCGAAGAACCGCACCTGACCGCCCGGCCGGAGCACCCGCCGCACCTCGCCGAGCGCCCGCGGCACGTCCCGCACGCTGCACAGCACCAGCGACAGCACGACCGCGTCGAAGCCCTCGCTCTTGACCGGCAGCGCCTCCGCCGCGCCCGGCACCACGTCCACCGGCATCCCGGCGCGCACGGCGGCCTCCACGGCCAGCTGCCGCAGCACGCGCTCCGGTTCGATCGCCACGACCTCGGCGACCGTCCCCGGATAGTGCGCGAAGTTCAGGCCGTTGCCCGCGCCGACCTCCAGCACCCGCCCGGACAGCCCGGCGAGCAGCCGGTCGCGCACCCCGGCCATGCCCATCCGGGTCTCGGCGGCCACGCTGAGCCGGGCGTAGCAGCGGGCGAACAGCGGATGGTGCACGGGATCCCGCGCCGCCTTGCCGGCACCGGCGAACGGAAGGGGCATGGGGACCTCCCTGAGGGCGGACTGCTCCTTCGGGGATTGTCCCCCGTATCGGCCCCCGCGCACCCTCGCCTGCGCACGGACGGCGGCACCCGCCGGTACCGCCGTCCCCGGCGGCACCTGCGGGCACCACCGCCCCGGCATTTCACGGCCTCGGCGCCACCACCCCGCGCCACCGCCCCGGCGTGACCGTCCCGCCCGCTACCGTCCCGTCGCCTCCCGCACCCGGAACGCCTCCGCGTCCCACATCCCGTCCAGCCGGGGCGCCAGCCAGTCCGGGGCCGCGGCGCGGAAGGCGGCGGGGGCGAGGGAACCGGCGCCCTCCGGGAGCGCGCCGAGCAGCGGGGCACCCGTGACCTCGGTCAGGTCCGCCACATTGCAGCGGCAGGCGAGGTCGGGCTCGGCGGGCCAGCTGCCGATCACCACACCGGCCAGTTCCACGCCACGACCGCGCAGTTCGCGGGCGGACAGCTCGGCGATGTTCAGCGTGCCCAGGCCCGCCGAGGCCACCAGCAGCACCGGCGCGCCGAGCAGCGCCGCCGCGTCGGCGAGCGTGCCGCCCGCCGGGTCGAAGCGGACGAGCAGCCCGCCCGCGCCCTCCACCAGCACCAGATCGTGCTCGGTGGCCAGCTTGGCCGCCGCCTCGGCGACGTCCTGCGGGTGCACCGGTGCCATCCCGGCCCGCCGGGCCGCCGTTCCAGGCGCCAGCGGCTCGGGGTAGCGGGCCAGTTCCGTCGCCGTGACGGGACCGGCGAGCCGGGCCACCTCGTCGGCGTCGCCGCGCTCGTCCGGCCGTACGCCGGTCTGCGCGGCCTTCAGCACGGCCACCGACCGGCCGGCCGCGAGCGCCGCCGCGGCGACGGCGGCCGTCGCGACGGTCTTGCCGACCTCCGTGTTCGTCCCCGTGATCATCAGGACCGGCATGTCATCCCTCCCGTGCCGCGGCGCACACCGCGCGCGCGATGCGTGCCACATCCGCGTCGCCCGTGACATAGGGCGGCATCGTGTAGATCAGGTCCCGGAACGGCCGCAGCCACACGCCCTCACGCACGGCCGCCGCGGTCGCCGCCGCCATGTCGACGGGGTGGTCGAGCTGCACCACTCCGATGGCGCCGAGGACCCGTACCTCCCGTACTCCGGGCAGCTCGGCGGCCGGGGCGAGCCCGTCCCGCAGGCCCGCCTCGATCCGCTTGACCTCGGCGAGCCAGTCCTGGCCGAGCAGCAGCTCGATCGAGGCGCAGGCCACCGCCGCGGCCAGCGGATTGCCCATGAAGGTCGGTCCGTGCGCGAGCACCGGCACCTCGCCCTGCGAGATCCCGTCGGCCACCCGGGCGTTGCAGAGGGTCGCCGCCAGGGTGAGATAGCCGCCGGTCAGCGACTTGCCCACGCACATCACGTCCGGTGACACCGCCGCGTGCTCCGCCGCGAACAGCGCGCCGGTACGGCCGAACCCGGTGGCGATCTCGTCGAACACCAGCAGCACGTCGTGCGCGTCGCACGCCTCCCGCAGCACCCGCAGATAGGCGGGGGAGTGGAACCGCATGCCGCCCGCGCCCTGCACCACCGGCTCCACGATCACCGCGGCCAGCTCGTGGGCGTGCTCGGCGATCAGCGCGCGCAGGTGGTCGGCGTACGTCTCCTCGTACCCGGCCGGCGGCGGGTCCGCGAACACCTGGCGCGGCAGCACTCCGCTCCACAGCTCGTGCATACCGCCCTGGGGGTCGCAGACCGCCATCGGCTGCCAGGTGTCCCCGTGGTAGCCGCCCCGCCAGGTCATCATCCGGCGCTTCTCGGGACGGCCCAGCGAACGCCAGTACTGCAGGCACATCTTGACGGCGACCTCGACCGACACCGAACCGGAGTCGGCGAGGAACACATGCTCGAGTCCCTCGGGTGACAAGTCGACAAGGAGCTTCGCGAGCCGTACGGCGGGCTCGTGGGTGAGCCCGCCGAACATGACATGGCTCATCCGCGCCAGCTGCTCGCGCGCCGCCTCGTTCAGCACCGGGTGGTTGTAGCCGTGGATCGCCGACCACCAGGAGGACATCCCGTCGACCAGCTCCTCGGAGCCGCCCGCCAGCTTGAGCCGCACCCCGCTCGCCGACTCCACGACGAGCGGAACCTGCCGTCCCGGCATCGGGCCGTACGGATGCCAGACGTGCCGCCGGTCGAGTTCCAGCAGCTCCGGCACGCTCAGCTCAGGCATTGGGCGCGAGGTCCGTTCCGGCACCCCGGCGGCGCACCGCGACCAGATCGGTGCGCGGCTCACCGGCGGGCACGGCAGCGGCCGTGCCGCACACCCCGCCCCCCTCGTGGGACCCGCACCCGGCGTCCTGGTGGGACCCGCACCCGGCACTCGCGTGCGCGCCGCAGCCGCCGCCCGCCGTGTCCGTGTGCGAGCCGCAGCCGCCCCCGGCCGCCGCCCGGTGCTCCGGCAGCGTCACCTCGCCCGCGCCCTCCACCTCGAACCCGGCGTCCGCGATCATCTCCAGGTCGGCCTTGCCGGCCTGGCCCTCGCTGGTGAGGTAGTCGCCCAGGAAGATGGAGTTGGCCAGGTGCAGCGCCAGCGGCTGCATGCTGCGCAGATGCACCTCCCGGCCGCCCGCGATCCGCACCTCGACGTCGGGGCAGACGAACCGGACCATCGCCAGGATGCGCAGACAGCGCTGCGGGGTGAGGTTCCACTCCTTGGCCAGCGGCGTGCCCTCGAACGGGATCAGGAAGTTGACCGGGACCGAGTCCGGGTCCAGCTCGCGCAGCGAGTAGACGACGTCGACCAGGTCCTCGTCGCTCTCGCCCATGCCCGCGATCAGCCCCGAGCACGCCGACAGGCCCGCCGCGTGCGCCCTCTGCACGGTGTCGACCCGGTCGGCGTACGTGTGCGTGGTCGTGATGTCCCCGTACGTCCCCTCGGACGTGTTCAGGTTGTGGTTGTAGGCGTCGGCACCCGCCTCACGCAGCCGCTCGGCCTGGCCGTCGGAGAGCAGGCCCAGGCACGCGCACACCTCGACGCCCTCGTTCTGCTCCTTGATCGTCTTGATCGTCTCGGAGACCCGGTCCACGTCCCGGTCCGTCGGACCGCGCCCGCTCGCCACCAGGCAGACCCGCTTGGCACCGCCGGCCAGGCCCGCGGCGGCGGCCTGCGAGGCCTCGTCGGGCTTGAGCCAGGTGTACTTCAGGATGTCGGCCTTGGAGCCGAGCCGCTGGGAGCAGTAGGAGCAGTCCTCCGGACACAGTCCGGACTTCAAGTTGACGAGATAGTTGAGTTTCACCCGTCGGCCGAACCAGTGGCGGCGCACCTTTCCGGCCGCGGCCACCACATCGAGCAGTTCGTCGTCGGTCGTCGCGAGGACGGCCAGCGCCTCCTCGCGGGTCGGCAGCTCGCGCCGAAGCCCCTTGTCCACCAGCGTGTTCAGCAGGTCCATGAGAGCCGATCCTGTCCTACGGAGGGGCCCGTGGCCAAGGAGAGTTCGTACAACAGCGCCACTTCGTCGTGTGTGGATTGCCACATCCTGGCCTGCGGACCGGGCCGCTAGTGTCTGTGCACTGCCTACAAAATCCCCCGGAGGACCCATGGTGTTCGGCTGGATCGACGAGCAGGCGGAGCTGCGCCGCCGGGCCGGACTCGTGCGGACCCTGCGGCCCCGGCCCGCCGACTCGCCGCTGCTGGACCTCGCGAGCAACGACTACCTGGGCCTGGCCCGCCACCCGGAGGTCACCGAGGGAGCGGCCCGCGCGGCCCAGGTATGGGGCGGCGGCGCGACCGGCTCCCGGCTGGTCACCGGCACCACCGAACTGCACGGCGAACTCGAACGCGAGCTGGCCGACTTCTGCGGCTTCGAGGCCGCCCTGGTCTTCTCCTCCGGCTACGCCGCCAACCTGGCCGCGGTGACCGCGCTGGCCCCGCACGGCTCGCTGATCGTCTCCGACGCCGGCAACCACGCCTCCCTGATCGACGGTTGCCGGCTCGCCCGCGGCACCACCCAGGTGGTGGCGCACGCCGACCCGGACGCGGTGCGCAAGGCGCTGCAGACCCATGACGGGCCCGCCGTGACGGTGTCCGACACGGTGTTCTCGGTGGACGGCGACGCGGCCCCGCTGGCCGGGCTGGCGGCGGCCTGCCGGGAGCACGGCGCGGGTCTGGTGGCCGACGACGCGCACGGCCTCGGGGTGCTCGGGGCGGGCGGCCGGGGCGCCGCGTACGCGGCGGGCCTGGCGGGCGCGGAGGACGTCGTCGTGACGGTCACCCTGTCCAAGTCGCTGGGCAGCCAGGGCGGTGCCGTGCTGGGACCCGCCCGGGTGATCGACCACCTGGTGAACGCGGCCCGGACGTTCATCTTCGACACGGGGCTCGCCCCGGCGGCGGCGGGCGCGGCCCTCGCGGCCCTGCGGCTGTTGCGCCGCGAGCCGGAGCGGGCGGAGCGGGCCCGCGCGGTGGCGGGCGAGCTGCACGCCCGGCTGACGGCCGCGGGTCATGCGGCGGTCCGGCCGGACGGGGCGGTGGTCTCGGTGCGCGCGCCGTCCCCGGAGAGCGCCGTGCGCTGGGCGGCCGACTGTCGGACCGCCGGGCTCGCCGTCGGCTGTTTCCGCCCTCCTTCCGTGCCCGACGGCGTCTCCCGGCTGCGGCTGACGGCTCGCGCGGACCTCTCCGGGGACCAGATCGAACGCGCTGTACGTGTGATCGGCGAGACGCGACCATGAGTCGGCGTGACACGGCCGTGCGTCGCCTGTGACGGACGAGAGGGTCAGACGGCGGCCGTGAACCTCGCCCAGCTCTGGGGGGAGAAGAGCAGTGCGGGTCCGGCCGGGTTCTTGGAGTCGCGCACCGCGAGCAGTCCGGCCCAGGGGCCCGAGCGGGTCCTGGCCGTCTCCACGCAGTTGTTCGCTCCCGTGCTGTAGCTGCTGCGCAGCCAGCGCACCTCGGACAGATGGGTAGGGGAAGGTACGTTCCGAGGCAGTGCGGTCATAGGTGCCTCCTTACGCGCCGTCAGCTATCCCGGCGATGTAATCCAGCGATTCCTCGGTCGACAGGGCGTTGTTCCGAAGAGCGTCGAACGCCTCGGTGTAGGCCCCAACGTCTTCTTTCCGTTCGAGATAGAGGCTACTCGTCAGGTGGTCGAGAACAACTACATCCAGATCGGAAGTGTTCGAGAATGAGAAGATAACGAAAGGCCCCGTAACGCCGATGTGCGCTCCCGCGGAGAACGGCAGTACCTGAAGCCTCACCTGGGGCAGCCGTGCCGCCTCCAGCAGCCGCAGCAGCTGGCGGTGCATGACGTCCGGGCCGCCGACCTCGCGCCGCAGCACCGCCTCGTCCAGCACCGCGCTGAGTGCCAGCGGCGGCCGGGACCGCAGCACGTCCTGCCGGGCCAGCCGCACCTCCACCAGCGTGTCCAGCCGCTCCTCGTCCAGGCCCTCCACGGCGGCCCGGGTCACCGCGCGGGCGTACTCCGCCGTCTGGAGCAATCCGGGCACCACCGAGGTCTCCAGCGTGCGCATACCGCTGGCCTGGGACTCCAGGCTGATGAAGTCGCGGTAGGTGGGCGGCAGCACCCCGCGGTAGGCGTGCCACCAGTGGTCGCGGCCCTGCCCGCCGCCCGAGCCGGCCAGCACCAGCAGCAGTTCCCGCAGATGGGGGTCCCGCACCCCGTAGGCGTCGAGCAGCGACCGGACGTCGGCCGGTCTCACCCCGCTCGCGCCCGTCTCGATCCGGCTCACCTTGGACTGGTGCCAGCCCACCAGCCGGGCCGCCTCCCCACTCGTCAGGCCGGCACCCGTGCGCAGCGCACGCAGTTCGGCGCCCAGTTTCCGGCGGCGCACCGCGGGACCGTGCTGCATGGGCTCCTCCTTACTCCAGCCGGGCCGCCCGAATACGGTCTGCCGTCGCAGAGTTCACCGCTTCGAGCGACAGATATATGCATATCTTGGTGGATCGCCACCGGGAGCGGCTCCGGAGTGGCAGTCTGGCGACGAAGCACCAGTCCGGGACCGTACTCGAACCCCCGCCTTTTCGTGTCGGTCCGCGGTCCCGTGGGAAAGGGTCGACACCGCCATGGCAGACCATCTGGAAGCATCCGTCACTCTGCCGAGCGATCCCGCCTCGGTCTCCGCGGCTCGCGCCTACGTGGTCGGCACCCTGGCGGAGTGGGGTCTGCCGCCGGACACCGACGTGGCCGACACGATCCGGCTGATCGTCTCCGAACTGGCCACCAACGCCGTACAGCACACCTTCGGGCAGTCACCCACGTTCACGGTGGACGTCCGGCTCGACCGGGACGAGCACCTGCGCATCGGGGTGACCGACAGCCACCCCCGGTTCCCCAAGCGGCTGCCGGCCGCCGTGCAGCAGGACAACGGGCGCGGCATGGTGATCATCCGCTGCCTGACCGCCGAGTGCGGAGGCCGGCTGCGAGTGCGCCCCACCCGCGAGGGCGGCAAGACCGTCGCCATCGAACTGCCGTGGAGGATCCCGGCCCGGCCGGTCACGGCGGGGCAGCAGGAGCCCTGACCGCCACGCGGGCCGTCCCCCGGAACGAGGGCCGGGCCCGCACACGCGTACGCGTGCACGGGCCCGGTGTGGTCGCTCACGGGCAGTCCCGGGCGCGGTGACGGCGGGTCAAGTGCGCCGTCAGCGGCCCGCAGGGGTCACTTGACCCGGCCGTACCAGACGCTCTTCGTCCAGATCTTCTGCAGGCGCACGACGTCCCCGGTCTTGGGGGCGTGCCAGATCTTCCCCTTTCCGGCGTAGATCCCCACGTGGTACACGTTCGACCCCGAGTGGAAGAACACCAGGTCCCCGGCCTTGCGGTTGCCGGGCGAGATGTGGCGCGTCTTGTTGTACTGCTGGGCTGCCGTACGCGGCAGGGACTTGCCCGCCTTCTTGTACGAGTAGAGGGTGAGCCCCGAGCAGTCGAACCTCCTGGGTCCGGTGGCGCCCCACTTGTACGGGGAGCCCTTCTTCGAGGCCGCTACCTGGAGCGCCTTGTAGGCCGGCGTGGCGGCCGCGGCCTCGGAGGCGAAGCCGGGCGCGACCACGGAGCCGCCCACCGCGGCGAGAGTCAGAGCCGAGGCCGTTCCGGCCCGGGCCATGAGCGACGGGACACGATTGAGCGCGGTCATGCGCAAACCCTTCGTCAGCCGCCTGTGAAGGATGACCTGTCGGATTCGGGCTGGCGAAGTTGCCCGGCCGCGTTGCCGCGGCTTCACCCCAAGGGCTGCTCGGCCCGGCGCCTCCCCGCGGGGGGCTGACCGTTCCGGCGACCCGTCGTGCTTGGGTCCTCCACTCCTGCCGATCCACTCCTGTCGACCGGTCATCCGGGCGGCGGCAGGACTCGGCGTCCGCCCGGATCGCCCCGCCGCGGTGGCGGGGTCTTGTCGTCAGACAGGGATCTTGACTCACGGATGTCCGAAAATCCCAACGGAACCGGGGATTTGTGGTGTTCCTCACCACTCACCCGTTCGGGTGGACACACTGACGAGGGATCGGGTGTCAAGGCCGTCAAGGGCCCCCGGACCAGCGGCGGAATGCTCAATTCCGCCCCGGTGGGCCGACCTCGGCGCAACCTGAGCCACCCCGAAAAAGGAGCCTTGGCTACGCCGAACGTGGGTAATCCGTTCAGTCCGTTTCAGGCGTGTCGCGGACACCCCGTGACCTGCGCGGAATTACCTGACCGCGCGTCCGGTGCGTCAACTGTCGGAGCGCGGCGGAAGGGTGACGCGCGCCGTGCGGCGTTCGCCGTCGAGCACGCGCAGCGCCCGCGCGAGCGTGGGCGCGTGCAGCTCGGTCTCGCCCCGCCGGTGCATCACCGCCAACGCGTCCCGCAGGGCGGCGGCCTTGGTCACCAGGGCCTGGGCGGCGCGCAGTCCGCCGTACGTGTGACCCGGCCGGCCGGGATTGATCCGGCCGAGCAGGTCCACCACCTCCAGATAACGGTCGATCAACTCGCCCTCGGCGCGCGTGAGGGCGGGCAGCGGCGGCAGTTCCGGCGGCAGCATCGGCGGATCACCTCGCGCCGGGCGCGGTGCCCGGTCCCCTGCGGTCGGTGACGATCCGGTCGATCAGGCCGTACTCCAGCGCCTGCGGCGCGGTGAGGACCCGGTCCCGCTCGATGTCGGCGCTCACCCGCTCCCGGTCGCGCCCGGTGTGCCGGGCCAGCAACTCCTCCATGCGGCCGCGCACCCGGGTCAACTCCTCCGCCTGGATCGCCAGATCGGCGGCCTGGCCCTCGGCCGGGTCGAGCAGCGCGGGCTGACGGATCACCACCCGGGCGCCGGGCAGGGCGTATCGCTTGCCCGGGGTCCCGGCGGCCAGCAGCACCGCCGCGGTGGAGCCGGCCTGCCCGAGGCAGACCGTCTCCACCTCGCAGGTCACGAACCGGATGGTGTCGTAGAGCGCCGACATGGCGGTGAAGGAGCCGCCGGGGGAGTTGATGTACAGCGAGATGTCCCGGTCCGGGTCCCGGTACTCCAGGTGCATGAACTGGGCGATCACGTCGTTCGCCGCGGTGTCGTCGACCGGCGTGCCCAGGAACACGATCCGCTCTTCCAGCAGCTTGGCGTACGGATCCATCGTCCGGTGGCCGAAGCCGGTGCGTTCGGTGAACTCGGGCAGGACGTGGCGGGCGGACGGCGGGACGGACTCTCGGGTCATGGCGGATCCCTCCTCGTGACGGAGCTGTCTCCGTAAAAAATGTACAGGATGTACGTGACGTAATGTGGAGACCATGGCGTATGAGATTCCGGTGACGCAAGCCCGGGCGGAACTGGCCGATCTGATCAACCGGGTGGTCTACGGCGGCGAGCGCGTCGTCGTGACCCGCCACGGCAAGCCCCTCGTCGCCCTCGTCTCGGCCGCCGACCTGGAGCGACTCGAAGAGCAGAAGCCGTCCGGGCAGCCGGAGGAGGAGCAGGTGATCAGCGCCGTCTCCCGCGTCGGCGAGGTCGCGTCCGCTCCCCGCGAACGCGGGCGCTTCGGCATCGCGGCGGAACACCGGGGGCCGGAGCCCTCGTAGCGGCCTCGGGCTGCGCGTCGGGCCTGCCCCCGTCGTGCCACACCTCCTCGCGACGTCCCCCTTCCGACGCCGGCCCGGCTGCGGCCCCGGCGACGGCTCGGCGCCCGGCGGCGTCCCGCACCCAGCCGCGCATCGGCGCCCGCACGGCTGGCGCCCTCGGCGGGCGGTTCGCCTCCTCCCGGCGGTCCTCCTCCCGCGGCGCCCCGGCGTACGGCCGGCCTTTCTTGAGCTCTGGCCCCTCGGCGGCGCGGCGCCCCGGCGGGCGGTCCCGCAGTCGACCGGCCCCTCCCGGACGCGGGGCCCCTGCGGCACCCCGTGGGCGGCCGGCACGGCTGGCCCCTCGGCGGCGGCCTCGCCCCTCCCGGCCGCGCAATACCGCGTCGGCGGCCCGCGACTGGCTTCTCGGCGGCTCCGCCTCTCGCCGCCGCGCGGCGCCCCGTCCGGCGGCCCGCCTCCTCGTGGCGGCCCGGCAGCGGCACGCCAGCGGCACGCCAGCGGCACGCC
>NZ_MUND01000189.1 GCF_002154375.1 Streptomyces glaucescens
TCCCCGGCGAGCTGTACGAGGCGGCCGAGCTGGACGGCGCGGGACTGCTGCGCAAGATCTGGCACGTCACCGTTCCGCAGACGCGCCTCATCCTTTCGCTGATGGCGCTCATGCAGGTCATCGCCACCATGCAGGTCTTCGTGGAGCCGTTCCTGCTCACCGGCGGTGCCGGCCCCGAAGGCTCCACCACGACCGTCGTCTACCTCATCTACCAGTACGCCTTCAACTTCAACAACTACGGCGCCGCGGCGGCCCTCGGCCTGCTCCTGCTCGTACTCCTCGCCGGCTTCTCGGCGGTGTACGTCAGACTCAGCCGCGCCGAGGACGAATAGGACCGGGGGAGACCACCATGTCCACACGCACGCTCATCTCGCCGGCCGTTCTCGCCCGGCCGCGCGGCAGGGCCCTCTACCGAATCGTCCTCGCCGCCGTCATCCTCCTGTTCACCTTGGTGTTCCTCGGCCCCCTCTACTGGCTGATGTCCAGCGGCTTCAAGGACGCCCAGGAGGTCATCCAGACCCCGCCGACCCTGGTCCCCGGCTCCTTCGAACCCGAGAACCACAGCCGGGCCTGGGAGGTCATGGACCTCTCCACCCTGCTGTTCAACACCCTCTACTACGCCTTCGGCGCGCTCGCCTTCCAGCTCGTCCTGGACGTCGCCGCCGCCTACTCCCTGTCCAAGCTCCGCCCGGTCCTGGGCAAGGCGATCCTCGGCATGATGCTGGCGACGCTCATGATTCCGGCCACCGTCCTGGTCGTACCGCAGTACCTGACGGTCCTCGACATGCCGATCGTCGAACGCAACCTGCTGAACACCCCGTGGGCGATCTGGCTGCCCTCCGTCACCAACGCCTTCAACATCTTCCTGCTGAAGCGCTTCTTCGACTCCATCCCGAAGGAACTCCTCGACGCCGCCTCCATGGACGGAGCATCGTCCCTGCGGATCCTGTGGTCGATCGTGCTGCCGATCTCCCGGCCCATCCTGGGTGTCGTGTCGATCTTCGCGGTCGTGGGCGTCTGGAAGGACTTCCTCTGGCCGATGCTCACCCTGCCCGACCCCTCCAAGCAGACCCTCAACGTCGGCATCTACTCCCTCTCCAACGGCGTCCCGGTCAACGTCCTCATCGCCGCGCTCACCATCGCCTCACTGCCCACTCTGATCATCTTCTTGATCTTCCAGCGGAACATCATGAGCGGCCTCACCGCCGGTGGCCTCAAGGGCTGACCGAGCCCCGAGCCCTCCGCCCGATCACGAGTCCGCACCCCCACAAGCCTTCGCCGCCGGCCCATCCGCCGCCCCGCTGTGCGGGTCGGCGGCGAAGAACCGACTGCCCGAAAGGACCGCCCCGTGGCAGCCCCTGACACCCTCCGCACCGACGACTGGTGGCGCGACGCGGCCATCTACCAGGTGTACCCACGCAGCTTCGCCGACGGTGACGGCGACGGCACCGGGGACCTCGCGGGCGTCCGGGCGAGACTGCCCTACCTCGCCGAACTCGGCGTCGACGCGATCTGGTTCACCCCCTGGTACGCCTCCCCGCTGGTCGACGGCGGCTACGACGTCGCCGACTACCGCACCATCGACCCCGCCTTCGGCACCCTCGCCGAGGCCGAGAAGCTCATCGCCGAGGCCCGCGACCTGGGCCTCCGGGTGATCATCGACATCGTCCCCAACCACGTCTCCGACCAGCACGCCTGGTTCCGGGCCGCCCTTGCAGCCGGCCCCGGCAGCCCCGAGCGAGCCCGCTTCCACTTCAGGCCCGGTCGGGGCGAGAACGGCGAACTGCCCCCCAACGACTGGCCGTCCCAGTTCTCCGGGAACACCTGGACCCGCGTCCCCGACGGCGAGTGGTACCTCCACCTCTTCACCCCCGAACAGCCCGACCTCAACTGGTCCCACCCCGACGTCCGCCGCGAGCACGAGGAGGTACTGCGCTTCTGGTTCGAGCGCGGTGTCGCCGGCGTACGCATCGACTCCGCGGCCCTGCTCACCAAGGACCCCGAGCTGCGCGACTTCATCGACGGCGTCGACCCGCACCCGTACATCGACCAGGACGACATCCACGACATCTACCGCTCCTGGCGGGCGATAGCCGACGAGTACGGCGGCGTCTTCGTCGGTGAGGTCTGGCTCCCGGACCCCGAGCGCTTCGCCCGCTACCTGCGCCCCGACGAACTCCACACCGCCTTCAACTTCAACTTCCTCACCTGCCCCTGGGAGGCGGACCGGCTGCGCCGCACCATCGACGACACCCTCGCCGAACACGCCCCCGTCGGCGCCCCCGCCACCTGGGTCCTGTGCAACCACGACGTGACGCGCACCGTCACCCGCTACGGCCGCGACGACACCGGCTTCGACTTCGCCAAGAAGCGCTTCGGCACCCGCACCGACCCAACCCTCGGCACCCGGCGCGCCCGCGCCGCCGCCCTCCTCACCCTCGCCCTCCCCGGCTCCGTCTACCTCTACCAAGGCGAGGAACTGGGGCTGCCCGAGGCCGACATCCCCCGTGACCGCATCCAGGACCCGATGCACTTCCGGTCCGGCGGCACCGACCCGGGCCGCGACGGCTGCCGGGTCCCCATCCCGTGGGAGGCCGAGGCCCCCGCGTACGGCTTCGGCACGGACCCGGGGCGGGAACCGTGGCTTCCGCAGCCCGACGACTGGGCCCGCTACGCCGTCGACCGCCAGGCCGCCGACCCCGGCTCCATGCTCACCCTCTACCGCACCGCCCTGGAGCTGCGCCGCACCGAGGCCGGATTCGGGGACGGCCCCCTGGGCTGGCTGCCGTCTCCCGAGGGCGTGCTGGCCTTCGCCCGCGCGGAGGGCCTCCTCTGCGTCGCGAACCTCTCCGGCGACCCCGTCCCCCTCCCGCCGCACACCGACATCCTGCTGGCCAGCGACGAGCTGCCGGCCCACGGCACGATCCCGCCGGACACCGCCGTCTGGCTGCGTACCTGACCGCGCCGCCCGACGGGATGGGCGGGTGCGCTCCCGCCCGGCCAAGGTGAGCCGGACCGGCGATCGCCGGCCGCTCCGGCGGTGTCGGCACCCCGCGCAGGCGGCACTGCGCGGTCACGGTCGGAAGCTCGGGCAGCTGCCGGAGCACGCGGTCCGGCATCGCCCGGTGACGGCATCCAGGAAGCACGACCTGTCCGCGGGCGAGGACCGGCAGAGGCAGCTCCTGGACGTGGCGAGCAGCGGGTGGCAGGCACCCGGGTGCGCCCACCACGAGCGGAGCGGCTGTCCGTCGGGGTCGTGGCGGCAGTCGGTGATCCGGGCGATGCCAAGATCATGCCAAGACCGTGCCCGTGACCAGTTGGCGACCGCGGACCGTGCGGCCGATCAGCGGCATGCGCGGGGCGGGCCGGTCGATGGACTGGCTCGCGTGCGGCAGCACCCGCGCGCCGGGGACGCGTACGTATGACGGACCGACCGTGCGAGTCGATCCCCGGCCCGCAGAGGCACCGGTGTCCCACTGAGGCTGCTCGGCCGATCGGCTCAGTGGTCGTGCCGCACCACCTACCGCCACTTAGCGTGATCGCTGGTTACTCAATGCTTTCGCTTCAGGAGGTGAGGTATGCCGCAGATACGTCGCCGCAGTCTGGCTCTGGGCATAGTCAGCGGTCTGGCAGCAGGCTCGACGCTTCTGACCACAGGCCAGACCATGGCCATGACCACGCACGCACCCGAACGCGCCATGGTGTCGGTGACGGGGCCTGACAGGCCTCAGGAGACACACAAGGGTGAGCCGCCCCGACCGGCCGACGCTGCTCCCGAACGCTCGAAGGATCGGGCGCTCCACGAGACCTACACCGTGGAAACCGGAGACAGCTTGTGGGAGATCGCCGACCATCACTACGGCGACGGAGCGAAATGGTGGGCCCTCTACGGGGCCAACGACGAGGTGCTCGAAAAGAAGGCGCGAGGCCACGGGCGCAAGGGCAGCGAAGCCGGCCATTGGATCTTCCCCAAGACGAAGCTGGCCGTTCCGGACCCTGACGTCACCGAGACCAACGCGCAGGCTTTCCACGAGGCCATCAATCAGATCCTGGTTGAGCATCCGCAGCTGACCGGCAGCCCACTCTGTCAAAGGGCGCATGCGCCGGAGGGCATCGGCGAGTGTCTCCTCGGGCTGCTCGACCTCTCGCCCCTCCTGCTGGGCCGACTCGACCTCCTGGAGGAAGTCTCGGCCGGCGCGCTCCTTGAGTCGTTCGAGCCTCTCATCGTCTGCGTCCTGCAGGGGAACGAACCGGATGCCTGCCCGGCAGGCGCGATTGCGAACCCGCCGGCCCAAGGGTGAGGAGCTTCGCCGGGGAGCCTCCGGTGAGGCAACCCGGCGAAGCGACGCCGCGACCGGGAGCCGCCCGTCGACACCGGACGGCGCCCGGACGAGGTCAGGGGGAAGCAGTCCAATGGGATGGGGCGGCTCCCGCACAGCCAGGCGGTGACCTGGGCCGCGGAGAGCTGTTGGTCGATCTGGTCGCAGGCGGCTCGCAGTATCTCGTGGGCGGTCCCCATTTCCGGCCCGGCGCCCGCTTGGGAAGTGATGACGCTGGTGGCGCCGATGTAGTGCCCGCCTCGCCGGCCCCTGATGGATGAGCGAGCCGATCAGCATCGCGGGCTTCCGCCCGTGTGATAGCCCAGACCGGCGAAGCAGGCCCCGGCCAAAGTGGACGGGGCGCGGCCGGAAAGGTGATCACGGCCGCCGGCTCGTCGGTCTCCAGACAGTCCCAGGGAACTGGTCGCGGACAACGGAACCGTGCGAGGTGTTCGGCTGGACGACGGCCGGACGCTCCAGGCGGCCCAGGTGGTCCTGGCAGCCGGCAGCATGAGCGGTGGACTGGCCGCAACCGCGCTGCCTCCCGGCGCCGTTCCACCCATGCTCCACGGCACAGGACTGGCCGTCGCGCGATGACGGGTGAGCAGTGAAAGCCGTCGCGGTAGGTGCCGGTGGCGAAGACGAGACCGTCAAGGTTGTGGGAGGGGCCGACCTGCGCATCCCCGCACTACTCGTCGACACCCACCTCGCCGACGGCCTCCGTCAACGCGCCGAGCGCCTCCACGAGCGCCTGCCCCACCCGATCGCCCTCCAGCCCGAAATCATCATCTCGCACCTCCTGCTCCCTGCCCGCAGCCCCGATGAGACGCAGCCCCTCACCTGGCTGTCGGACTACCTGCACGCCGCTCGCAAGCACTTCGGGCCCTTTGGCCAGGCCAGCTGAGCAGCCTCGGCGCGGCGCAGGAGCGAGGACTGGCCTGACGTGCTGAGACCGTGTCCGCCAGTGGGATCTACGCATGTGACTGCGGCGGCGAACACCACTGGAGCACGGAACGTGAAGGGAAGCCGGCGCACCCTGAGACGGACCCGGACCCGGACCCGGCGACGCGGGATCCGACCGGTCATCACCGAACGAGGCCAGGAACACGGCAGCGGCCTGGTCTGCGTAAGATCACCGCTCGAGGGGTGGTGGCATGGCCATGAGGAACTACCGGTGGTGCGTGGCGATCGCGGCTGCACTGCTGCTGGCCGGCTGTGGCGGTGGCGCGGAGAGCGACAGCGGGAACGGCAAGGCGGTGGCGCTCACGAAGGAACAAGTACGGGAGACGTTGCCGGACGGCGAGGCCATGACGGGTTGGAAGGAGTCCGCTCGGCCCACGGCCGTCGTGATGGACAAGCTCTACCGTTCGCAGGCCTGCCCCATCAAGGGCAACGCGGGCTGTGAGAACGCCCGCTTCTTCGGTGCCTCGACCTTCCGGCACGACGACAACGCCGCCACCGTCACCTTCCTGATCATCGCCTACGGCAGCGAACAGGCCGCCCAGGACGCGTACGACGTGCTCTGGGACGGCTACTACGGCAAGGTGGCGGGACAGAGGGCCAAGACGTTCGAGATCGGCTTGGTCGGTGACGAGCGCGACGCTCGATTCGGTTCCTCCGGCTTCAGCGGCGAGCCCGGCGCCGTGGCCCAGATCCGGGTCGGCACGGCGCTGCTGTGGACCGAGGCGGCTTCCGCGGACAAGGGCGGCATCGACGAGGACGGAGTACGGGACCTGGCCACGATGCTTGCCGAGCGGGCCCGACAGGCCCAGAACGGGGACGCACCGTCCGCCGTGCTCGACGGCTGACCGGGCGGCCACGCCGGGACCCGCCCCGCTACTGGAGAGCAGAGGAGCTAGGCCGTGTCCGCAAAGT
>NZ_MUND01000019.1 GCF_002154375.1 Streptomyces glaucescens
GTGCCGGGGGTCCCCCGGCACCGTGCGCGCCACGTCCGCGGCGTGTGCCTCGTCGCCCTCCGCGGCCTCCCGCGCGTCCGGTGGCTCGGGCGGCCGGACGGTCACCCGTTCGGGCTCCTCGTCCAGCAGATCCGTCACGCGCAGATCGACCTCCGCGACCCGCAGCCCCAGGCGCCGCGCCGCGGCCGCCGCCAGCGCCGTACGCAGCCGTGCCGCGGACTCCGGCAGGGGCCGCGCCACGGCGGCCGCGAACTCCGCCGCCAGCCGCAGTGGCCCCGGCGGCAGCGCGCTCGGCGGGGCCGGTACGGCCGGGTCGTAGGTGTGCTCCGGGTCGGCCAGGCCGATCCGCAGCGTCCCCAGCCGCACGCCCGCCACCTCGTCCGCCGCATCCCGCAGCACCGTCTGTGCCGCGCCCTCCGCGATCCACGCGCCGTCACGCGCGTCACCCAGGGGCAGGATCCTGCCCAGCCCCAGCTGTTCCCGCACCGCCCGCGTCCATCGGTCCGCCGTCATTCCTCCAGCCTGCCGCATTCCCGGCGCGCAACCGAGCAACCGCGCTTACGGTGGACGAAGAAGGACGAACCGAGAGGAACGTACGGATGACCGATATGACGGGCCGGAACCGGACGCAGACTCCGGAAGGCGAGAACGAGTCGCCCGTGCAGACCCGCAAGTCCCCTCGGCGCGGCGGCGGCGACCCCGGCACCCGGGGGCGGACCACCGTCGCCGACGGCGTGGTGGAGAAGATCGCCGGACTGGCCGCCCGGGACGTCGTGGGCGTGCACGCCATGGGCAGCGGCATCAGCCGTACCTTCGGCGCCGTGCGCGACCGGGTGCCCGGCGGGTCGAAATCCGTGACCCGCGGGGTGAAGGCCGAGGTCGGCGAACGGCAGACCGCACTCGACCTGGAGATCGTCGTCGACTACGGCGTCTCGATCTCCGACGTCGCCCGCGATGTGCGCGAGAACGTCATCGGCGCAGTGGAGCGGATGACCGGCCTCGAAGTCGTCGAGGTCAACATCGCGGTCAGCGACGTCAAGCTCCCGGACGAAGAGGACGAGGAGCAGCCGGAACCCCGGATCCAGTGACACAGGGTAGGAGCACAGCATGAGCATGGCCGTGGTCGGCATGATCGCCGGGTTGGCGCTGGGCTTCGCCGGATACTTCGGCGGCTTCGGTGCCTTCCTGCTGGTGGCAGCCCTGGGCGCCATCGGGTTCGTCGTCGGCAGGTTCCTGGAGGGGGACCTGGACCTCGGCGACCTCTTCCGTTCGCGTGACGACCGGCGGCGGTGACCGCGGTGAGCGAGGGGGCCGGTGCGTTCTCCAGTCCCCCGACGGTCGTACCGCCGGGGGAGCGTGGCGCCACGCGGATCGCCGACCGGGTCGTCGCCAAGATCGCAGCCCAGGCGGCGCGCGAGGCGGCCGGCCCGCTGCCCAGCGGGGCGTCGCCCCCGCACGCGACGGTGGCGGTCCACCACGAGACCGCGCGGATCCGGGTCCACCTGGAGCTGGAGTACCCCGCCGACATCGGCTCCCGGTGCCGCGCGGTGCGCCGCCAAGTCCTGGAGCGCGTGCGCGGGTTGGTGGGATTCGAAGTGCCGGAGGTCGCCGTCCAGGTGGAACGGCTGCACCTGCCGGCGGCATTCGGCGCGGCACACGGGAGGACGCGATGAGCGAGCCCCACGGCTCCCAGGACTCCGAGCGCCTCACACGGCCCCTGCCGGTCCTGGAGAAGGACGGTCCGGCCGGGTCGGGCGTGCCCGCCGGCCCCGGTCCGCTGCCCGGGCCCGACGGCGGACACGGCGGCGGGCACCGCTTCTGGTCCGCGCGCCGCGTCCCCGCGGCGGTCGTCGCCGTGCTCCTGCTCGCCCTGGCGGGTCTCCTCCTCTACGACATCGCCGCGGTCCGCGCCGACCGGCCGGTCATGCGCTGGCGCCGCGAACTCGCCCGGCAGCTCGCCGAACGGCCCCTGGACGACATCTGGGTCCTCGTCGGCGCCGGGGTCGCCGCGGCCCTCGGCCTCTGGCTCGTCCTCCTGGCCGTCACACCGGGACTGCGCGGCCTGCTGCCGATGCGGCGGACCCATCCCGACGTCCGCGCCGTCCTGGACCGGCCGGCCGCCGCGACGGTGCTGCGGGACCGGGCCATGGAGGTCCCCGGGGTGCAGTCGGCGCGGGTGTCGGTGGGCCGTCGCACGGCCGTCGCCCGCGCGGTCTCCCACTTCCGCGAACCGGACGACGTACGCGCCGAACTCGACGCGGTGCTCGCCGAGGCGATCGCGGCGCTGGGCCTGGCCCGGCCGCCGCGGCTGTCCGTGCGCGTCCGGCGATCGGAACGGAAGGGATGAGGACGATGACACGAACCGTCAATCGCGTCCTGCTCGGCCTCGCCGGGCTGGTCCTCCTCGTCCTCGGCGGCTCCGTCCTCGCCGTCGGCCTGGGCGCGCCCGCGCCCTCCTGGTGGATCCACCACGGCCGCCACGACGTCCTGCTCGACCACGCCGAACGCACCCGCTGGCGGGACGCCGGGTGGTGGTGGCCCGTCGTGCTCGCCGCCCTCGCCGTGCTGGTGCTGCTCGCCCTGTGGTGGCTCGTCGCGGTCCTGCGCCGGCACCGGCTGACCGAGGTCCTGGTCGACACCGGCGACGGCGAGGGCGCGCAGGTGCGGGGCCGCGCCCTGGAGAAGGTCCTGGAGGCGGAGGCGGCCGGCCTGGACGGCGTCACCAGCGCCCACGTCCGCCTCACCGGCCGGCGCACCGCTCCCCGAGCCCGCGTACAGCTGCGGCTGGAGCCGCACGCGGACCCGGGAACGACCCTCCAGCACCTCTCGGCCCACGCCCTGACCCACGCCCGCGAGGCGGCGGGCGTGGCCGCCCTCCCGGCGAAGGTCCGGCTGCGGGGCGTCAAGCACCGCGCGGAACGCGTCAGCTGAGTGAGCCCGCGCGCCCGTCAGAAGCCGTGCCGTGCCCCGCCGTCGACCGGCACCATGACCCCGGTCATGTAGGACGCGGCGGGGGAGAGCAGGAACGCCGCCGTGCGGCCGAACTCCTCCGGCTTGCCGTACCGGCGCAGCGGAATCCGCGACTCGGACGCCGTGCGGGTCGCCTCCGGGTCCGCGGACAGCGAGTCCAGTTCGCGCACCCGGTCGGTGTCGATACGGCCCGGCAGCACCCCGACGACCCGGATGCCGCGCGGCCCCAGCTCGTCCGAGAGCGACTTGGCGAAGCCCGCCAGACCGGGCCGCAGCCCGTTGGAGATGGTCAGCCCGGCGATCGGCTCGTACACCGAACCGGACAGCACGAAACCGATGACACCGCCCTCGTCCAGCTCCGCCGCCGCGGCCCGCGCCAGCCGCACCGCGCCCAGGAACACCGACTCGAACGCCGCCTGCCACTGCTCGTCGGAGTTGTCGGCCACGAACCCGGCGGGGGGCCCGCCGACGCTGACGAGGATGCCGTCGAACCGCCCGAACCGCTCCCGCGCGGTGGCGATCAGCCGGGCCGGCGCCTCCGGATCGGCGTTGTCCACGGCCACGCCCACCACGTCCGGCCCCAGCGCAGCCGCCGCGTCGGCGACGGTCTTCCCGTCCCGCCCGGTGATGACCACCTTCGCCCCGTCGGCGGCCAGCTCGCGCGCGGTGGCGTTGCCGAGGCCGCGCGTGGCCCCGGTCACGACGTACACCCGGTCCTTCAGTCCAAGATCCATGGCCCTATCCTGCCCGCTCCTCGCCGAACAGTGCGAAGGCGGTGTTCACCAGCCCGATGTGACTGAACGCCTGCGGGAAGTTGCCGAGCCGGCGGCCGGTCGAGGGGTCGTACTCCTCGGAGAGCAGCCCCACGTCGTTGGCGAGCTCCAGCAGCCGTTCGAACAGCTTGCGGGCCTCGTCCGTGCGGCCCGTCAGGTGCAGGGCGTCGGCCAGCCAGAACGAGCACACCAGGAAGGTGCCCTCGTCGCCGGGCAGCCCGTCCACGGCCGCCCGGTCGGTGGAGTAGCGGCGCAGGAAACCGTCGTGGCTCAGCTCCGCGCGGACCGCCTCGATGGTGCCCAGCACCCGCGGATCGTCCGGCGGCAGAAAGCCGACGCGCGGGATCAGCAGCAGGGCGGCGTCCAGTTCCCGCGACCCGTAGGACTGCGTGAACGTGTTCCGCGCGGGATCGAAACCGCGCTCGCACACCTCGCGGTGCACCTCGTCGCGCAGCGCCTCCCAGGCCTCCCGGTCCCCGTCCAGCTGGGGGTAGCGCTCCAGCGCCCGCACCGCGCGGTCCGCGGCCACCCACACCATCACCTTGGAGTGGACGAAGTGCCGGCGCCCGCCGCGCACCTCCCACAGCCCCTCGTCCGGTTCACGCCAGGCATGGCACAGGAAGTCCAGCAGGGCCCGCTGGATCGCCCACGCCTCAGGCAGCAGCGGCATGCCCGCGCTCCGGGCCAGCGACAGGGTGTCCATCACCTCGCCGTACACGTCGAGCTGCACCTGTTTGACGGCCGCGTTGCCGATCCGCACCGGCCGCGAGTCGGCGAACCCCGGCAGCCACGGCAGCTCCATCTCGGGCAGCCGCCGCTCGCCCGCGACGCCGTACATGATCTGCAGGTCCGCCGGGTCGCCCGCGACCGCGCGCAGCAGCCACTCACGCCACGCCTCGGCCTCCTCCCGGTAGCCCGCCGCGAGCAGGGCGCCGAGAGTGAGGGTGGAGTCGCGCAGCCAGCAGTAGCGGTAGTCCCAGTTGCGCACCCCGCCGATCTCCTCGGGCAGGGAGGTGGTGGGGGCGGCGACGATGCCGCCGGTGGGGGAGTAGGTGAGCGCCTTGAGGGTGATCAGGGAGCGCAGCACCTCGTCGCGGTACGGTCCGTCGTAGCGGCAGCGGGACGACCAGGCCCGCCAGTCGGCGACGCTCGACTCCAGGGCGGCGAACGGGTCGACCAGCGGCGGGCGCGGCTCGTGGGAGGGGTGCCAGGTGAGCACGAACGCGACCCGCTCGCCCTCCCGCACGGTGAACTCGGAGTGGGTGGACTGGTCCTCGCCCCAGGTGTGCACCGCGCCGACGCTGCGCAGCCAGACCGAGTCCGGGCCCGCGACGGCCACCCGGTGGCCGTCGGAGCGGCGCACCCACGGCACGATCGAGCCGTAGTCGAATCGCAGCCGCAGGGTGCCGCGCATGGTCACGCTGCCGCGCAGGCCCTCCACCACGCGGACGAGGTCGGGGGCGCGGTCTCGCTGCGGCATCAGGTCGGTGACCCGGACCGCTCCCTGCGGGGTCTCCCACTCGGTGTCCAGCACCAGGGTGCCGGTGCGGTAGGCGCGGCGGGTACAGGGGCCCTCGACGCCTTCGGGGGCCAGCCGCCAGTGGCCGTTCTCCTCACCGCCGAGCAGCTTGGCGAAGCAGGCGGCCGAGTCGAAGCGGGGCAGGCAGAGCCAGTCGACGGAGCCGTCGCGGCCGACGAGAGCGGCGGTCTGTTCGTCGCCGATGAGCGCGTAGTCCTCGATACGGGGGTGCACGGGGTGCGGGTTCCCGGCGGACCCGGGGCCAATCGGGGCCGGGCCGGGTGAGACGGGACGGCGGCGAAGCCTGTGGGCTACACCGGGGCCGGTTCGGGCTCGGACGACTCGTCGTCCTTCTCCCTCTCCTCCGCGGCAGCCCGGTCGCGGGCCTCCCGGCGGGCCAGGACCACCCAGCCGACCGGGACGGCTCCGGCGAACAGCCACCACTGGACGGCGTACGCCATGTGCGGGCCGATGTCGTCGTGGTCGGGGGCCGGGATCAGCTGCGGGGTGTCGCCCCGGGGGCGCGGCTCGGTCATGTCGATGTATCCGCCGAGGACCTGCCTGCCGAGCCGCTCCGCCTCCTGCCGGCTGTTGATCAGCATGATCTGGCGGTCCGGCAGCCCCGTCTTGTCCTTGATGCCGCTCGCGGCCGTCGTCTGGTCGGCCATCAGCCGGCCGGTGACGGTGACCTCGCCGCGCGGCGGCGGCGGGATCTTCGGGAACACGGTCTGGCTCGGCCCGTCCGCGGGGATCCAGCCCCGGTTGACCATCAGGACCTTGCCGTCGGGGAGCACGAACGGGGTCAGGACGTGGAAGCCGATCTGGTCGTCCGCGTTGGTGCGGCGCCGTACGACGACCTCGTGGGCGGTGTCGAAGCGGCCCTTCGCCGTCACCCGGCGGTACAGGTCCGCGTCCTTCACCTCGGCGCCGGGCGCGGTCAGCGACTCGGCCGGCACCGGCTTCGCCGCCAGCGAGTCGGCGATCACCTTGTTCAGGGCGACCTTGTGCTCGTGCCGGTGCAGCTGCCAGAAGCCCAGCTCGATCATCGTCGGGATGAGAGCGAGGGCGACAAGGGTGAGGATCACCCACTGCCGGGACAACAGGAAGCGGTACACCCCACGACGGTACATCTTGGGCCGTGGGGTGCCGTCGGCAGGGGTGGCCGGGGGCCGGGGTCAGACGCGGTCGACGATGCCTGCCTTTCCCTCCGCGCGGGCGCAGTGGGCGCCGCAGTACCAGTGGCCCTCGACCTCGACGCCCTGGCCGATGATCTGCACCCGGCAGTGCTCGCAGATCGGGGCCATGCGGTGGATCGCGCAGGAGAAGCAGTCGAAGACGTGCACCGCGCCCTGCGCGTGCACCTCGAAGGTCATTCCGTAGTTATTGCCGCAAACTTCACATGTCGCCATGCGCCACAGGGTGGGCCGTCGCCGCCGCGCGGGCGAGCGGGCGGCGGGCGAGTCGCGCGGCAATCACCCGTCCGTACGGTCACTGCTCCGACGCCGGTTCCACATCTCCCAGCAGCTGGCCGAACGCGGCCTCGTCGACCACCGGCGTGCCGTACTGCCGCGCCTTCAGCACCTTGGACGTGCCCGACTCCGGGTCGTTCGTGACGAGCAGGCTGGTCAGCCGGGACAGGCTGGTCGCGACATGCAGCCCCGCCTCGACCGCCCGGTCCTCCAGCAGCTCCCGCTCCACCGAGGTGTCTCCGGAGAAGGCGACCCGCATGCCCTGCTTGAGCCTTTTGCCCTCTTCGTACCGGCCGGGGTTGGGATAGGGGCACGCGGGCCGCTTCCGGGACGGGCGCCAACTCGTCGCCCGGTAGCCGCCGTAGCCGCTGCCGCCGTGACCGCCCCGGCCGCCCGCCTGCTGCCCGATGCGCGGCACGGGCCGGTCGGCCCACTCGGTCAGCGGCAGGCACTCGTGCAGCGGTAGCCGCACGCCCCCCTGGGCGGCGGCGTGCAGGCTCGGCCGGAAGGCCTCGGCCAGCACGCGCGCGTCGTCCAGCGCGTGGTGCGCCCGGCGCTGCACCACTCCGAAGTGCGCGGCCAGCGACTCCAGCTTGTGGTTGGGCAGCGGCAGATCGAGCGCCTTGGACAGCGCGATGGTGCACAGCCGCTGCCGGACCGGTGCCTCACGGCGCGTCCGCGCGTACTCCCGGGCGATCATCTGCCAGTCGAAGACGGCGTTGTGCGCGACCAGCACCCGGTCCGCCAGCCGGGCCGCGAACTCCTCGGCTACGTCCGCGAAGAGGGGCGCCCCCTCCAGCGCCTCGCTCGTGAGGCCGTGGATCCACACCGGGCCCGGATCGCGCTCCGGGTTGACCAGCGTGTACCAGTGGTCCTCGACCTCGCCGCGCGCGTCCAGGCGGTAGACGGCCGCGGAGATGATCCGGTCGTCCCGGGCCAGGCCGGTGGTCTCCACGTCAACGACCGCGTATCCGTTCGGATACGCGGCCGGCCACGTCGTGGCGGCGGACACTGCGGGCATGTGGTCTTCGAGCATGGTCCCTGAGGATACGGGCCGGGACTGACAGCGCGGGTGAAAGGCCCTCACGAGGCCCCTCCCGCGGCGTTGTTGCCCCATGCGCGCGCGGGCATTGGCGGAGATCGCCAACAAACAAGCGCTTACCGCCGGTAATACTTATCGGTAACAACCTCTGGACCGGGCCGTACGGCGGTCCTACGGTGCAGGAATGCCGAACCTCCCCAATGTCGTGGTGTGGTCGATACCCGCCTTCGCGCTGCTCACGATCCTCGAGATGATCAGCGTCCGGCTCCATCCCGACGAGGAACAGGCCGGGTACGAGACGAAGGACGCCGCGACGAGCCTGACCATGGGGCTCGGCAGTCTCCTCTTCGACTTCCTCTGGAAGTTCCCGATCGTCGCCATCTACACGGCCCTCTACGAACTCACCCCGCTGCGCGTGCCCGTGCTGTGGTGGACCGTCGCCCTGATGCTTCTCGCACAGGACTTCTTCTACTACTGGTCGCACCGCGGCCACCACGTCATCCGCATCCTGTGGGCCTGCCACGTGGTCCACCACTCCAGCCGGAAGTTCAACCTCACCACCGCGCTGCGCCAGCCCTGGACCTCGCTGACCGTCTGGCCCTTCTACGTCCCCCTGATCGCCGCCGGAGTGCACCCGGCCGCGCTCGCCTTCTGCTCCTCCGCGAACCTCGTCTACCAGTTCTGGATCCACACCGAGCGGATCGACAAGATGCCCCGCTGGTTCGAGTTCGTCTTCAACACGCCGTCCCACCACCGGGTCCACCACGCCTCGCAGGGCGGCTACCTCGACCGCAACTTCGGCGGCATCCTCATCGTCTGGGACCGCCTCTTCGGCTCCTTCACCCCCGAGACCGAGCGGCCCGTCTACGGACTGACGAAGAACATCGAGACGTACAACCCGCTGAAGGTCGCCACCCACGAGTACGTCTCCCTCGCCAAGGACCTGCGGGCCGCCTCCGGTTGGCGCGAGCGGGCGGGCCGCGTGTTCCGCGGTCCGGGCTGGCAGCCCGCCGCACCGGCGGCGAAGACGCGGGAGGAGACGGAGACTCGGGCGGAAACGAAGATGCGGGCGGAAACGGAGATACAGGCCAGGACGGCGGAAAAGGGGAAGGAGGCGGACTCGAAGGCCGAGACGGCCGACGAGACCGTGGTCGCATGAGACTCCGCCGCCCCCTCCTGGCCGCCTTCCTCCTCGCGGCCCTCGTCGACCTCGGCTCCCTCGCGGCCGGCTACGACCCCGGGCACCTGGCCGCCAAGCCCCTTCTGATGCCCCTGCTGGCCGCCTACGCCGCGCTGCGCGGAGCCCCCCGGCTGCTGCTCGCGGCGCTGCTGTGCGGCTGGGGCGGGGACGTGCTGCTGCTGTCCGGCGCGGAGCCCGCCTTCCTCGCCGGGATGGCCTCGTTCGCCGCCGGACACGTCTGCTACCTGGTGCTGTTCACGAGGTACGGCCGTCCGTACGCCCACCAGGCCTTCCTCCTCGCCTGCTACAGCGTCCTGCTGGTGAACACCGTCGCCGCGCTCTGGCCGGATCTGCCCGCCGGTCTGCGCCTGCCCGTCGCCGGCTACAGCCTGCTGCTCACGGTCATGGCGTACCGCGCGGGGACCCGGTTCGGCCGCACCGCGGGGATCGGCGGCGCGCTCTTCATGCTCTCCGACACCCTCATCGCCACCGGGGTCGCCGACTGGCCCCAGCCGCCGCGCCCCGACCTGTGGATCATGCTCACCTATATCGCCGCGCAGGTCCTGCTCGTCAGCGGCGCGCTCAAGGCGCTCGACGCGCACCCTCCGGTCGCACGGCCGTACGGGGAGGTGCGCTCGACCACCCCCTGAGCGCCACCGGTCCCCGTCTTCGACATGACCCTCGCCCCGGAGGGCGTCCCCGATGGCTTCCGGGCGATGGACCAGCGCACCGTCCCCGAGGTGCTGGTGACGACCTGACCGTCACCAGCGGATCGGCACGGGAAGCGCGGTGAGCAGCCCGGACACCGCGACCACCAGCGCCAGCACCGCCACCTCCGCGCGCGCGGGCGCGCAGGCGGTCAGCGGGTCGGCCGCGCGGGACAGCCGGAGCCGCGCCCACAGCGCCAGCGCGGCGACGACGGCGACGAGGAGCACCTTGGCGAGCAGGGCGCGCCCGTACGCCGTCGTCGTCAGCTGCTCCAGCACCGTCCCCGGCGGCATCCGGCGCAGGGTGCTCACCAGGCCCGTCGCGGTGAGCGCGGCGAGCAGGACGGCCGCCACGCGCGCGTAGCGGCCGAGCAGCGCCGCCCCCGCCCCTCCCGCGCCCCACCGGCGCAGCGTGCGCAGCGCGTACAGCAGACCGCCCGCCCACAGTGACGCGCACACCACGTGGACCAGCGTCAGCCCCGAGCCCAGCAGCGGGCTGTGCTCGGTCGTCGGGTGCGCGCGCAGCGCCTCCGCGACCGCCACCGCGGCCAGCGGCCACACCTGCGTGCCCGGTCTGCGCGACAGGGCGCACAGGCCCGCCAGCGCGAACGCGTTGACCTCCAGCAGGGCGAGCTTGCCGTCCCGCGAGGCGTACAGGCCGCCCACGTCGATCTGACCGGGGGAGTCCGGCACCAGGTTGCCGGTCGCCACCACCGAGGCCAGCCCCAGCGCGGCGAGGAACCCGGCGCCGGCCGCCCACGCCGCCCAGCTGTGCGGCCGTTCGGCCGGGGCGCCGGGGACGGCACGGGCCAGCCGGTGCACGAACAGCTCGCCCAGCGGGACGCTCAGCGCCGCGAAGAGCACCGTGCGCAGCAGACCGATGCCGCCGACCCCGGGCGCCGCGGACTCTCCGGTGCCGTGCAGCGCGGCGGACGGCCCGAGCAGCGGGATCAGCGCTCCCAGCGTCACCAGGACCAGCACGGCGACGGCCCCGCCGACACCGGTACTTCCCGTCCCGCCGCTCCGGCGGGCGTGCCGCGCCCGGCCGCGCGCGTCGGCGGTCTCGGGGGTCGGTCGCATCAAGGTCACCACATGCTCCCGTGCTGTCGGTTCGCTCATGCCCAGCATGCCGCGTCCGCCCCCCAGGGCCTCGGTGGCCGCGCCCAGTCGGCCGGTCCGCCGTCGAAGCCGACCGGCGGCCGGGCGTACCGGAGCCGGCCGAGCCGGCTGTCCCGTTCGGCGAGCCAGGGGCCCGCGCCGGCGTACTCGTCCCCGGCGGTGCCGGTGTCCGCGGCGACCTCCTCCGTCAGCCACCGCGCCGTACGCGCCAGTGCCACCCGGACCACCCGTCCGCAGCCGTCGTCCGACTGCTCCGTCAGCGCCCGCAGCACCGCCGCCGCGAGCAGATGACCCGAGCCGTGGTCGAGGACCTGGGCGGGCAGCGCTCCGGGGCGCTGCGGTGTGCCTTCGGCGACCGCGATGCCGGTGGCGGCCTGCACCAGGCTGTCGAAACCGCGCCGCCCGCCCCACGGTCCGTACGCCCCCCACGCCGACAACTGGGCCACCACCAGCCCGGGCCGCCGCTCGACCAGCTCCTCGGCACCGAGCCCGAACCGGTCCAGCGCGCCCGGCCGGTAGCCGGTGACGACGACGTCCGCCGTGGCGAGCAGCTCCTCGAAGGCGCGCCGGTCGGCCGCGAGGTCCAGGGTGGCGGACCGCTTGCCGAAGCCCGTGTCGGTGTGCTGGTCGGGCAGCTCGGGCAACCCCGGCGGGTCCACCCGCAGCACGTCCGCGCCGAGCAGGGAGAGGGTGCGGGTGGCCACCGGTCCGGCGATGACCCGGGACAGGTCCAGCACGCGCAGTCCCGCGGCCGGCAGCAGGGGAGTGCCCTCGGCGGGCAGGGCGGTGAGCACGCGCGCGGGTGCGGTGTCGAGCCGTTCGTGCTCCACCAGCGGCCGGCCCGCCACGGCAACCGCCTGCGGGTGCCGGGCCCACTCCTCGAAGGTCCGTACGGCGACGGCGAGACCGCCGGCGGCGTACACGGCCTCCTCGACCTCCACGGCCGTCCGCTCCGCCATCGCCGCCTCCACCTCACGCTCCCCGGCGGCCTCCCCGGCCCGCAGCGCGGACAGCAACCGCTGCCGGTGGTGCGGGTAGTTGGCATGGGTCCGCACCCAGCCGTCCGCCGTGCGCCAGAACCGGGACAGCGGCGCGAAGGCGACCGGCGCGCGCCCGTCGACCAGCAGGTGCCGCTCGCTGGTGCACGCGGTGGCCACGGCCCCGTCGTCCACCCGCACGCCGGGCACCCGCGCGAGCCCGGCACGGCGCGCCGCGAGTTCGGCGGCGGCCAGCGCGCACGCGGCGACGCAGGCCCGGGCCGCCTCCCGGACCGGGAGGCGGGCGGCGAGCGCGCCGTGCCGAGGCGTCACCGTGACCCGGCCGGCCAATGCGGGATCGCCGCCGACGGCGGACCAGGCGTAAGCGATGTTCCTCATGGATGAACTATGCCGGGCCGCGCGGGAGACATCCCCACGCGGCCCGGCATCAGTACGGGGCTCTCGACCGAACCGTCAGTCCACCGCGTCCAGCGCGTCGACGATCCCGAAGCCGTAGAACCCGTTGACGCGCTTGCCGCCCTCGCACACCGCGTCCTGCGTGCCGTCGCCGTTCTGGTCGTACGACTCGGGGCAGCCCGGGTTGTCCGCCTGGGCCTTCAGCAGCGCCTGGAGCTGAGCCGGAGTGGCGTACGGGTACTCCGACTTCAGCAGCGCGGCGACGCCCGCCGCGTGCGGCGAGGCCATCGAGGTGCCCTGGAGGAAGCCGTACTGGTTGTTCGGCATCGTGGACAGGATGCGGCCGTTCTTCGACGGCGTGTCCGGGATCTGGTAGAGCCGGTCACCGCCCGGCGCGGCCACGTCCACCACACCGTTGCCGTACGACGAGTAGTACGACTTGAGGTGGTTCACGCCCGTCGCGCTGACCGTGACGATGCCCGGCAGCTGGGTCGGCACGTCGTAGCACTCGTGCGGGTCGATGGTGCGCTCGACCGGCGTCGTGTCGTTCGGGCTGGAGTCGTCGAGGATCGCGTCCGCGTCGAGGTCGTGGTTGGAGTTGCCCGCGGACGCCAGGTGCAGCGTGCCCTTCTTCTGCGCGTACAGCTGGGCCCGGTTGACCGCGTCGACGATGGCCCGCTGGTCGGGGTCGTCCATGCAGTTGTACAGCCACGGGTCGACGTAGTAGCTGTTGTTCGTGATCTCGACGCCGTGGTCGGCGGCGAACACGAACGCGCAGACGACGCTCTCCGCGTAGAAGAGGCCGTTCTTGGGGTCGGTCACCTGGATGCCGGCGACCTTCACGCCGGGCGCGACACCGGCCACGCCGACGCCGTTGCGGGCGGCGGCGATCTCACCGGCCACGTGCGTGCCGTGGTAGTCCGCCTCGGTGTACGGCCGCCAGGCGCCCTCGCTGGTGTCCGCGACACCGCCCGCGCAGTTCGCGGACTGCGACCTGGAGAAGTTCGGGGCGAGGTCCGGGTGGGTGTCGTCCACGCCGGTGTCGATGACGGCGACGGTCACCTTCTTGCTGCCCGGGTTGATCTGGGCGGCCTTGTCGGCGCCGATCACCCGCAGGTCCCACTGGTCGGCCTCGAGGGGCTCCGCGCCCGGGGTGGCCGCCGAGGCGGCCTTCACCTTCGCGGCCTCCGCGGCCGTCAGGTAGTCGACGGCGCCCTCGTCGGTCGTGCCCGCGGGGGTCAGCGGCGCGGTGCGCGTGGCACCCGCCGACTGCACTCCGCGGACGGTGCGTATCTGCTTGGCGAAGTCGGGGTTCGCCGAGTGCACGACGATCACACCGATCTTCTCGTACGTCGTGACGATGGTGCCGCCGGCGGCGGTGACCGCCTTCTTCACCGCCGCGATCGTGCCCTTGTTCACCTTGGTGTTCACGACGTACGCCAGCTCGGGCGCGTCCGCCGCCTGCGTCGCGGCGTCCAGTTGCGGCGCGGCCGTGGCGGTCGCGGGCAGGAAGCCGAGCGAGGCGGTCAGCGACAGCACGACCGGCACCGCGAGGGCGAGTCGGCGTCTGGAGCGCAGATGAGCCATGGGGTCTCCACATCATCCGGAAAACGAAACCGGCCCGAGACACAAGGTGGTGCTCGGGCAGGTGCATGACGATGGTGCAGGGGGACGCTATCTCCCCCACTCGCTGACCAGCAATGAGTTACCGCGATGACTTCTCAGATTTACGCCCGGCACGGTTGAACCGGTTCCTCGGACGCGCCGTGACGTTGAGCAGAGGGCCGGGCACGTGCGAGCCCCCTGTCGGATCACGCCGGGGGCCACTACCATCGCCGCCCGGCTCATGTGATCCAGATCACCCTTGTCATTGCCCGCACCGCGAGGAGACTCCGTGGCCACCGACGCACCGCCCCCTTCGAAGACCGAACACCGGCTCCCGTCCACCGAGGAGTTCGCCCGGGTGCAGGAGAGCGCGGAGTTCGTTGAACTGCGCCGCTCCTACCGCTCCTTCGCCTTTCCGCTGACCGTCGGCTTCATCGCCTGGTACCTGCTGTACGTGCTGCTCTCCAACTACGCGGGCGGCTTCATGGGCACCAAGTTGTTCGGCAACATCAACGTGGCCCTCGCCCTCGGCCTCGCCCAGTTCCTCACCACGTTCCTCATCGCCTGGTGGTACGCCCGGCACGCCGCCGCCAAGCTCGACCCCAAGGCCGAGGTCATCAAGTCCCGTATGGAGGCCGCCGAATGAACACCGCAGCCATCACCCTGGCCGCCGGCGAGGCCAGCGAGCACCGCGGGCTGATCATCAGCCTCTTCGGCGTCTTCGTCGTCGCCACCCTGGTCATCACCATCTGGGCCGGCCGGCAGACCAAGGACGCCGCCGACTTCTACGCCGGCGGACGCCAGTTCACCGGCTTCCAGAACGGCCTCGCCGTCTCCGGCGACTACATGTCCGCCGCATCCTTCCTCGGCATCGCCGGCGCCATCGCCCTCTTCGGCTACGACGGCTTCCTGTACTCCATCGGCTTCCTCGTCGCCTGGCTCGTCGCCCTGCTGCTGGTCGCCGAACCGCTGCGCAACTCCGGCCGCTACACCATGGGCGACGTCCTCGCCTACCGGATGCGCCAGCGCCCGGTGCGCACCGCGGCCGGCACCTCCACCATCGTCGTGTCGATCTTCTACCTGCTGGCCCAGATGGCGGGTGCGGGCGTCCTGGTGTCGCTGCTGCTCGGCATCACCAGCGACGGCGGCAAGATCGCCATCGTCGCCCTGGTCGGCATCCTTATGATCGTCTACGTCAGCATCGGCGGCATGAAGGGCACCACCTGGGTGCAGATGGTCAAGGCCGTGCTGCTCATCGCGGGCGCCCTGCTGCTGACCTTCCTGGTACTGCTGAAGTTCGACTTCAACATCTCCGACCTGCTCGGCACCGCCGCCGACAAGAGCGGCCACGGCGCGGCCTTCCTGGAGCCCGGCCTCAAGTACGGCGCCACCGGCACCAGCAAGCTGGACTTCATCTCCCTCGGCATCGCCCTCGTCCTGGGCACGGCCGGCCTGCCGCACATCCTGATCCGCTTCTACACCGTCCCCACCGCCCAGGCCGCCCGCAAGTCCGTGATCTGGGCGATCGGCCTGATCGGCGCCTTCTACCTGATGACCCTCGCGCTCGGCTTCGGCGCCGCCGCGCTGATCAGCCCCGAGGAGATCACCAGCTCCAACAAGGCGGGCAACACCGCCGCCCCGCTGCTCGCCCTGCACCTGGGCGGCGTCGACTCCACCTGGGGCGCCATCCTGCTCGCCACCATCTCGGCGGTCGCCTTCGCCACCATCCTCGCGGTCGTCGCCGGCCTCACCCTGGCCTCGTCCTCGTCGTTCGCGCACGACATCTACGCCAACGTCATCAAGAAGGGGCAGGCCTCCGAGAAGCAGGAGATCAGCGCCGCCCGCTGGGCCACCGTCGGCATCGGCGCGGTCTCCATCGTGCTCGGCGCCCTCGCCCGCGACCTGAACGTGGCCGGCCTGGTCGCCCTGGCCTTCGCGGTCGCCGCCTCCGCCAACCTGCCGACCATCCTCTACAGCCTGTTCTGGAAGCGCTTCACCACCCAGGGCGCCCTGTGGTCGATCTACGGCGGTCTGGTCACCGCGGTCGGCCTGGTGCTGTTCTCGCCGGTCGTCTCCGGCAAGCCCACCTCGATGTTCCCCGACGTCGACTTCCACTGGTTCCCGCTGGAGAACCCCGGCATCATCTCGATCCCGGTCGGCTTCCTGCTGGGCGTCATCGGCACCCTGATGTCGAAGGAAGAGCCGGACAAGGGCAAGTACGCCGAGCTGGAGGTCCGCTCCCTCACCGGCACCGGCGCTCACTGAGCCCACCCCGCACGGCCGCGTCGTAGGGACCTACGACGCGGCCGTGTCTTACGTCGTGGGATCGGGCACTGTCGTTGTCGGTGCGGTCACGTACGCTCGTGGGTGGCGGACAGTGCGTACTCGCTGCGTGTTCCGCCGTGCTCCGCGACGAGGGAGGGGGCCCACGTGCTCATCGACACCTACGGCCGGGTGGCCACCGACCTGCGGGTCTCGCTCACCGACCGGTGCAATCTGCGCTGCACCTACTGCATGCCCGAAGAGGGCCTGCAGTGGCTGGCCAAGCCGGACCTGCTCACGGACGACGAGATCGTCCGCCTCATCGACATCGCGGTCACCTCCCTCGGCATCGAGGAAGTCCGCTTCACCGGCGGCGAACCGCTGCTGCGCCCCGGCCTCGTCGGCATCGTCGAGCGCGTCGCGGCCCTGCGGCCCCGCCCCCAGATGTCCCTGACGACGAACGGCATCGGCCTCAGGCGCACCGCGGCCGCCCTCAAGTCCGCCGGCCTGGACCGGGTCAACGTCTCGCTGGACACCCTGCGCCCCGACGTCTTCAAGACCCTCACCCGCCGCGACCGGCACAAGGACGTCCTCGAAGGCCTGGAAGCCGCCCGTGAGGCCGGCCTCACCCCGGTCAAGGTCAACTCCGTGCTGATGCCCGGGCTCAACGAGGACGAGGCCCCCGACCTCCTCGCCTGGGCCGTCGAACACGACTACGAACTGCGGTTCATCGAGCAGATGCCCCTGGACGCCCAGCACGGCTGGAAGCGCGAGGGCATGATCACCGCGGGCGACATCCTCACCTCGCTGCGCACCCGCTTCGAGCTGACTCCCGAGGGCGACGAGGCCCGCGGCTCCGCCCCGGCCGAGCGCTGGCTGGTCGACGGCGGCCCGCACCGCGTGGGCGTCATCGCCTCCGTCACCCGCCCGTTCTGCTCCGCCTGCGACCGCACCCGGCTCACCGCCGACGGCCAGGTCCGCACCTGCCTCTTCGCCACCGAGGAGACCGACCTGCGGGCCGCCCTGCGCTCCGGCGCCCCCGACGAGGAGGTCGCCCGCATCTGGCGCCTCGCGATGTGGGGCAAGAAGGCGGGCGCGGGCCTGGACGACCCGGGCTTCGTCCAGCCGGACCGCCCGATGTCGGCGATCGGCGGCTGACCGGCGGCGATGACGAGGGGCAGGGCGACGAAGCTCAGCCCTCCTGCCGCTCCCACTGCTCGAGCGTCACGACGTCCTTCAGGAACCCGCGCACGCCCAGGAACTGCGACAGATGTTCGCGATGCCCGTCGCAGGCGAGCCACGTCTTGCGCCGCTCCGGCGTGTGGATCTTCGGGTTGTTCCAGGCCAGCACCCACACCGCCGCGTCCCGGCAGCCCTTGGCGGAACAGATGACCGAGTTCTCGTCACTCACGCTTCGTCTCACAACCGCAGAGAAAACCGCACAGAAAAAAACGACGCCGAGCAGCCACGGGGGGAGCTGCCCGGCGTCGGTCCATCGCTCCGACGGGGGATGCGGAGCGCGTACGCAGTATGTCACGGGTAATCGCTTGCCGGGCCCGTAACGACAGGATTGATCTGAGCTTTTCTTGAGCTTTGCCGGGACCGGCAGGGCGATCAGCCTCGCGGCTCGGCCCCCGGTTTCGCCCCGGCGTCGTCCGCCGCACCCTTCGCCGCATCCTCCGCACCGGTTGCCGCCGACGGCGGCGCGATCATCGGCGGCGGGGTCACCGACACGAACGTCGAGGGCAGCGACGGCGCGTTCTCCCGCCCCGCGTTCGCGATCACCACCGCGATGTACGGCAGCACCGCGCCGAGCACCAGCGCCACGACCGCGACGTGCCGCTCCACGTTCCAGAGCACCGCGGCCAGGATCACCGAGACCGTCCGGACGCTCATCGAGATGACATACCGGCGCTGCCGCCCGCGGACATCGTCCTGGAGGCTCTGCCGGGCTCCGGTGATCCGGAACACCTGGGCGTCGCCGCCGTCCCGCAGCTTCCGCATCACATACCACCATCCGCCCGCATCGGACTCTCCCAGGCCCGTCCCGACGTCCACCGCACCGGTCGGACGCCCGGCCGGGACAGCGTCCACGTTACGCCGCGCCCGCGCGGCCCACGAGACCGGGGCACCCTCCACCAGCCTGCGCGAACGATGTCCCCCGTCCCGCATACGGCCCCACCCGACATGCGCCGTACGGCGTACGGACCGAGACTGGGCGGGTACTGCTCACGTCGAGCCGGACGAGGAGGCAACCATGGGCTGGTTGTGGGCGATCATCGTGGGATTCGTGCTGGGTCTGCTCGCGAAAGCGATCATCCCGGGCAAGCAGCACAGCCCCCTGTGGCTGGTCACCATCTTCGGCATACTCGGTGCCATCGCCGGCAACGCCATAGCGCGCGCCTTCGGCGTCGAGGAGACGCCGGGCATCGACTGGAGCCGGCACATCTTCCAGCTCATCGCCGCCATCGTCATCGTGGCCGTGGGCGACATGCTCTACATGGCCACCCTGGGCAAGCGCAGGCGGGAACGGGCATAGCACTCCCGCCCCCGAGAGCCCCGAAGGGCGTGAAGGGGGCGCGGGGAACTGCGCGAGAACCACGACGAATGCCGCGGCCGCAGAAGAACCCCACGCCCCCACGGCGCCTAGGCGCCCACAACCTCCACGGCGGCAAGATTCTTCTTGCCGCGGCGCAGCACCAGCCACCGCCCGTGCAGCAGGTCCTCCTTCGCGGGCACGGCGTCCTCGCCGGCGACCTTCACGTTGTTCACGTAGGCGCCGCCCTCCTTCACCGTGCGCCGCGCGGCGGACTTGCTGGCCACCAGGCCGACCTCGGCGAACAGGTCGACGACCGGACCCAGCTCGGTGACCTGGATGTGCGGCACCTCGGACAGCGCCGCGGCCAGCGTCCGCTCGTCCAGGTCGGTCAGCTCACCCTGGCCGAACAGCGCCTTGGACGCCGCGATCACCGCGGCGGTCTGGTCGGCGCCGTGCACCAGGGTGGTCAGCTCCTCGGCGAGGGCCCGCTGCGCGGCACGGGCCTGCGGCCGCTCCTCGGTCTGCTTCTCCAGCTCCTCGAGCTCCTCGCGGGACTTGAAGGAGAGGATGCGCATGTAGGTGGAGACGTCCCGGTCGTCCGCGTTCAGCCAGAACTGGTAGAACGCGTACGGCGTCGTCATCTCCGGGTCGAGCCAGACGGCGCCGCCCTCGGTCTTGCCGAACTTGGTGCCGTCGGCCTTGGTCATCAGCGGGGTCGCGAGAGCGTGCACGTTGGCGTGCGGCTCCATCTTGTGGATCAGGTCCAGACCCGCCGTGAGGTTGCCCCACTGATCGCTGCCACCCTGCTGGAGCGTGCAGCCGTACCGTCGGTACAGCTCCAGGTAGTCCATGCCCTGCAGCAGCTGGTAGCTGAACTCGGTGTAGCTGATGCCCTCTTCGGACTGCAGGCGACGGGCGACCGAGTCCTTCGTCAGCATCTTGTTGACGCGGAAGTGCTTGCCGATGTCCCGCAGGAACTCGATGGCCGACATGCCGGCCGTCCAGTCCAGGTTGTTCACCAGCACGGCGGCGTTCTCGCCCTCGAAGGACAGGAACGGTTCGATCTGCGCGCGCAGGCGGGTCACCCAGTTCGCGACCGTCTGCGGGTCGTTCAGCGTGCGCTCCGCCGTCGGACGCGGGTCGCCGATCTGGCCCGTCGCGCCGCCCACCAGCGCCAGCGGGCGCAGGCCCGCCTGCTGGAGGCGGCGCATGGTGAGGACCTGGACCAGGTGGCCGACGTGCAGGCTGGCCGCGGTCGGGTCGAAGCCGCAATAGAACGTGACGGGACCGTCCGCGAGCGCCTTGCGCAATGCGTCCTCGTCAGTGGACAGGGCGATCACCCCGCGCCACTTCAGCTCATCGACGATGTCCGTCACGTGGTTTGTCTCCTTGAACGGTGAAAAGGGCTTCCCCCAGTCTATGGGGGGCCACCGACAGCTCAGACGCCTCGGCTGACCGAGCTCATGTTGAAGTCGGGCACCCGCAGCGGCGGCATCGCCGCCCTGGTGAACCAGTCGCTCCACTCCCTCGGCAGGGTCTTCTCCGTGCGCCCCGCCTCCGTGGCCCGGCCCAGCAGCCCGACCGGCGACTCGTTGAACCGGAAGTTGTTCACCTCGCCGGTCACCTCGCCGTTCTCGACCAGGTACACCCCGTCCCGGGTGAGGCCGGTGAGCAGCAGCGTCGCCGGGTCGACCTCGCGGATGTACCACAGGCAGGTCAGCAGCAGCCCGCGCTCGGTGTCCGCGACCATCTCGTCCAGGGTGCGGTCGTCGCCGCCGTCCAGGATCAGGTTGTCGATGGCCGGCGCCACCGGCAGCCCGGTGAGGTCCGCGCTGTGCCGGCTGGTGATCAGGTGCTTCAGCTCGCCCTGGCCGATCCACTCGGTGGCCGCGAGCGGCAGCCCGTTGTCGAACACCGAGGAGTCACCGCCGGAGGAGTGCGCGAGCACGAACGGCGCGGCCTGGAGGCCCGGCTCGTGCGGGTCGCTGCGCAGGGTCAGCGGCAGCTCGGTCAGCTTCTCGCCGACCCGGTTGCCGCCGCCGGGCTTGGAGAACACCGTCCGGCCCTCGCCCGCGTCCCGGCCCGACGCCGACCACATCTGGTAGATCAGCAGGTCCGCGACCGCCGTCGGCGGCAGCAGCGTCTCGTACCGGCCGGCGGGCAGCTCGATCCGGCGCTCGGCCCAGCCGAGGCGGACGGCCAGCTCCGCGTCGAGCGCCGCCGGGTCGACGTCCTGGAAGTCCCGGGTGGACCGTCCGGCCCACGCCGAGCGGGTGCGGTCCGGCGACTTGGCGTTCAGCTCCAGCGTGCCGTTGGGCTGGTCGTGGCGCAGCCGCAGCCCCGTGGACGTGCCCAGGTAGCTGCTGGTCAGCTCGTGGTTGGCGAAGCCGTACAGTTCCCGGCCGCCCGCCCGCGCGCGGGCGAACGCCTCGCCCAGGGCGGGCGCGAAGTCGGCGAAGACGGCCGAGGAGGTCTCCGCGGGGGCCGCCGTGAAGTCCGACGACGCGGGCACGTCCGTCACCAGCGGCCGGGCGTCCTCGGCGGGCGCGGCACCGCGCGCCGCGGCCTCCGCGGCCCGCACCAGCGGCTCCAGGTCGTCCGCGGTCACCGCCGAGCGGGACACCACGCCGGAGGCGGTGCCCTCCTTGCCGTCGACGGTCGCGATCACGGTGAGCGTGCGCCCGCGCGTGACACCGTTCGTGGTGAGCGCGTTGCCCGCCCAGCGCAGGTTGGCCGTCGACTGCTCGTCGGCGATCACGACACAGCCGTCCGCCTCGGACAGCTCCAGGGCCCGCTCGACGATCTCGTGCGGCTTGTTCGTCGCGGCGCTCATCGACCGGCCTCCTGGGTGGTGTTCAGAATGTTGACGCCCCGGAAGAGGGCGGAGGGGCAGCCGTGGGAGACGGCGGCGACCTGCCCCGGCTGGGCCTTGCCGCAGTTGAACGCGCCGCCGAGGACATAGGTCTGCGGGCCGCCGACCGCGGCCATCGACCCCCAGAAGTCGGTGGTCGTCGCCTGGTAGGCGACATCGCGCAGCTGTCCGGTGATCCGCCCGTTCTCGATCTTGAAGAAGCGCTGCCCGGTGAACTGGAAGTTGTAGCGCTGCATGTCGATGGACCAGGACCGGTCCCCGACGACGTAGATACCCCGGTCGACGCCGCCGATCAGGTCCTCGGTCGACATCCCGGCGGGGTCCGGCCGCAGCGACACGTTGGCCATCCGCTGCACCGGGACGTGCGCGGGGGAGTCGGCGAAGGCGCATCCGTTGGACCGCCCGAGCCCGGTCAGCTTCGCGATCCTGCGGTCCAGCTGGTACCCGACGAGCGTGCCCTGCCGCACCAGGTCCCAGGACTGCGCCTCGACGCCCTCGTCGTCGTAGCCGATGGTCGCCAGGCCGTGCTCGGCGGTGCGGTCGCCGGTGACGTTCATCAGCTCGGAGCCGTAGCGCAGCTTGCCGAGCTGGTCGAAGGTGGCGAAGGAGGTGCCGGCGTACGCGGCCTCGTAGCCGAGCGCGCGGTCCAGCTCGGTGGCGTGCCCGATCGACTCGTGGATGGTCAGCCACAGGTTGGACGGGTCCACCACCAGGTCGTAGAGGCCCGGCTCCACGCTCGGCGCACGCATCTTCTGCGCGAGCAGCTCCGGGATCTCGGCCAGCTCCGCGTCCCAGTCCCAGCCGGTGCCGGTCAGGTACTCCCAGCCGCGGCCGACCGGCGGGGCGAGGGTGCGCATCGAGTCGAACTCGCCGCTCGACTCGTCCACCGACACCGCGGTGAGCTGCGGGTGCAGCCGTACCCGCTGCTGGGTGGTCACGGTGCCCGCCGTATCGGCGTAGAACTTGTTCTCGTGCACGGTGAGCAGCGAGGCGTCCACATGGTCCACGCCGTCCGCCGCGAGCAGCCGCCGGCTCCACTCCGCGAGCAGCCCGGCCTTCTCCTCGTCGGGCACGGTGAACGGGTCGATCTCGTAGGACGAGATCCACGTCTTCTCCGCGTGCACCGGCTCGTCGGCCAGCTCGACCCGCTCGTCGGAGCCCGCGGCCTTGATCACCTGCGCGGAGAGCTTCGCCATGGCCACGGCCTGGCTCGCCACCTTGGCCGCGGCGTCCATGGTCAGATCCACGCCGGACGCGAACCCCCACGTCCCGCCGTGCACCACGCGCACCGCGTATCCCAGGTCCGTGGTGTCCGACGACCCGGACGGCCTGCCGTCCCGCAGCCGCCACGACGCGCTGCGCACCCGCTCGAACCGGAAGTCCGCGTGCTCCGCCCCCAGCGCCCGCGCCCGGGCCAGGGCGGCGTCGGCGAGGGCGCGTAGCGGAAGCGCCGTGAAGGCTTCGTCGATGGTATGAGGCACCCGAGGTCTCCCTGCTGTCGTCGCCTGTCGGCTCCGATCATGTCGCGACCGCGGGCCCGCCGACCACAGGTTTGCCTCCCGCGGCCGGGGCTTTCTGTAGGGATTCGACAGTGTGTCCCCTGAGCCACTGTCGGTGCCCGAATGTCCGGCGAGGGGAGCCGACCGATAGGTTTTCCGGGAAGCCGCCTGTCATCGCCGCCTGTCGTCCAGGTGCCCGGGCGGGGGAATCAGACCGCTATGGAAAGGGTGATCCGTTGAGCCGCTCGGTTCTCGTCACCGGAGGCAACCGGGGCATCGGCCTCGCCATCGCCCGCGCTTTCGCCGACGCCGGCGACAAGGTCGCGATCACGTACCGCTCGGGGGAGCCGCCCGCCGGTTTCCTGGCGGTCAAGTGCGACATCACCGACTCCGAGCAGGTGGAGCAGGCCTACAAGGAGATCGAGGCCGAGCACGGCCCGGTCGAGGTGCTGGTGGCCAACGCCGGCATCACCAAGGACCAGCTGCTCATGCGGATGTCCGAGGAGGACTTCACCTCGGTCCTCGACACCAACCTCACCGGCACCTTCCGGGTCGTCAAGCGCGCCAACCGCGGCATGCTGCGCGCCAAGAAGGGCCGGGTGGTCCTCGTCTCGTCCGTCGTCGGCCTGCTCGGCTCGGCGGGCCAGGCGAACTACGCCGCCTCCAAGGCCGCCCTGGTCGGCTTCGCGCGCTCCCTCGCCCGTGAGCTGGGCTCGCGCAACATCACCTTCAACGTCGTCGCGCCCGGTTTCGTCGACACCGACATGACCAAGGTGCTCACCGACGAGCAGCGCCAGGGCATCGTCGCGCAGGTGCCGCTCGGCCGGTACGCGCAGCCGGAGGAGGTCGCCGCGGCGGTGCGGTTCCTTGCCTCGGACGACGCCTCGTACATCACTGGAGCCGTCATTCCCGTTGACGGCGGACTGGGAATGGGTCACTGATCACCATGAGCGGAATTCTCGAGGGCAAGCGCGTCCTGATCACCGGTGTGCTGATGGAGTCCTCCATCGCGTTCCACGCCGCCAAGCTGGCCCAGGAGCAGGGCGCCGAGATCATCCTCACCGCGTTCCCGCGGCCCACGCTGACCGAGCGCATCGCCAGGAAGCTCCCGAAGCCCACCAAGGTCATCGAGCTGGACGTCACCAACGACGAGCACCTGGGGCGCCTGGCCGACCTCGTCGGCGAGGAGCTCGGGGGCCTGGACGGCGTCGTCCACTCCATCGGCTTCGCGCCGCAGGACGCGCTCGGCGGCAACTTCCTGAACACGCCGTTCGAGTCGGTGGCCACCGCCATGCACGTCTCGGCGTTCTCGCTGAAGTCGCTGACCATGGCCTGCCTGCCGCTGATGCAGAACGGCGGCTCCGTCGTCGGCCTCACCTTCGACGCCCAGTACGCCTGGCCGCAGTACGACTGGATGGGCCCGGCCAAGGCCGCCCTGGAGGCCACGAACCGCTACATGGCCCGTGACCTGGGCAAGCAGAACATCCGCTGCAACCTCATCTCGGCGGGTCCGATCGGCTCCATGGCCGCCAAGTCCATCCCGGGCTTCAGCGAGCTGGCCTCCGTCTGGGACACCCGCTCCCCGCTGGAGTGGGACATGAAGGACCCGGAGCCGGCCGGCCGCGGCATCGTCGCCCTGCTGAGCGACTGGTTCCCGAAGACCACGGGCGAGATCATCCACGTCGACGGCGGTCTGCACGCCATCGGCGCCTGACCTTTCCGGACGGTTCCGCGCACGTCGCCGGCGCCCCGTTCCCCGCACCGCGCGGGGAGCGGGGCGTCCCCCGTTCGGCCCAGTCGGCCGGGCGGAGCGGCGGGGCGACCGGGCACTCTGGAGGAAGCGTTTCACCGACGCGACCCTCCCCCGTACGGCCGAGGAGGTCCCCTTGTGCGCCTGTTCCGCAGCCTGGCCTCAGTGACCGTAGCCGTAGCCCTGGTGCTGTCCGTGTCGTACGAAGCGATGCCCCACGCGCCCGTGGCGGCACCCGCCATCGACGTCCCGAGGCCGTTCGGCGCCGAGTGCCGCACCCGCGTCGACGGCTCCGAGGTGACCGCCCACTGCCACAACCCCTATGTCGACACCGACCGCGTGCGGCTGCACATCGAGTGCGCGCGCTGGTGGGACCTGGACACCGACAGCGCCCCGGCCGACGCCGGGCCCGCGGAGACCGTACGGCTGACCGGCCGGTGCTGGATGGAGGTCCGCTCGGTGTGGGTCAGTCACCAGAACCTGGGGCGCTGAACCGGCACAGGAAGGGGTAGCCCGCCGCCTCCGCCGCCGCGGTCTCGGCGTCTCCCGCGCGGATGGCGTCCACCAGCCGCCCGTGGTCCATGTGGGTCTCCGGGGTCAGCTCCTCACCCACGTCCTCGCGCAGCCAGTCCCGCAGCACCTCGCCCAGGTCCGCGTACATCGCCGTCATGACGTCGTTGTGGGAGGCGGCCACCACCGCCAGGTGGAAGGTGGCGTCCGCGGTCACGAACAGCTCCTTGTCGCCCGTCTCCCAGGCCTCCTCGCGCCGCGCCAGCAGCGCGTCCAGCTGCTTCAGGTCCTTCTCGGTGCGCCGCTCGGCGGCCAGCTTCGCGGCGGCCGACTCGAGCGTGGAGCGCAGCTCGGCGATGTGCCGGGGGTCGGCATCCGCGAAGCGGCGGTGCATCACGCCGGCCAGCTCGCTGGTCGCCACGACGTACGTGCCCGATCCCTGGCGGATGTCCAGCAGACCGTTGTGGGCCAGCGCCCGGACCGCCTCGCGGACCGTGTTGCGGGCGACGCCGAGCTGTCCGACCAGCTCCGGCTCGGTCGGGATGCGCGAGCCGACCGGCCATTCGCCCGAGGTGATCTGGTTGCGCAGCGCGGCGATGACCTGCTCGGACAGCGCCGATCGACGCGGGTGGCTCAAGGGCATGGCCCACCTTCGCACGGGACGGGCGGCAGCGGACGCCCTGAGAATGGACAACCAATCATCCCATGATTCTATGATGGCTGGCATGGCAAGCGAGGAAACCGAGACGAGGAACCACCCGGACGCACGCGGCCCCGCGGCGGGCGGTGGCGCGGGCGGCGGCGAAGCGACGCGCAAGAGCTCCACGCGCGCGTGGACCACGCGCCTGGTCGTCGCCGGCATCCTGTTGTCCGCCCTCAACCTCCGCCCCGCCATCACCAGCCTCGGCGCCCTCCTGGAAGAGGTGCGGGACGGCCTCGGCATGAGCGGCAGCGTGGCTGGACTGCTCACCTCCGTGCCGCCGCTCTGCTTCGCCGTCTTCGGCGTCATGGCGCCCCGCCTGGCCCGCCGCTTCGGCCCGGCCGCGGTGGTGTGCGCCGGCATGGCCGCCATCGCCGCCGGCCTGATCGTCCGGCCGTACACCGGAGGCACGCCCGGCTTCCTGGCCGCCAGCGCGCTCGCCCTCATGGGCATCGCGGTCAGCAACGTCCTCATGCCGGTCATCGTCAAGCGCTGGTTCCCCGACCGGGTCGGTTCCATGACCGGCGCGTACTCCATGGCCCTCGCCCTCGGCACCTCCACCGCCGCCGCCGTGACCGTGCCGATGACCGACGCCCTGGGCGGCCACTGGCAGTCCGGGCTCGCCGTGTGGGCCGCGCTCGCGGCGGCCGCCGTCCTGCCGTGGCTGCCCGTCCTGCGGGACCGGAGCGCCGGCGCCGGGCAGGACGGCCCCGGGGCCGCCGCCCAGGGCGAGACGCAGGCGCCCGCGCTGCGGATCACCCGCAGCCGCACCGCGTGGGCGCTCGCCGTGTTCTTCGGCCTCCAGGCCACCGCCGCCTACATCACCATGGGCTGGATGGCGCAGATCTTCCGCGACGCCGGGGTCCCCGCCGGCACCGCCGGTCTGCTCCTGGCCGTCACGATGGTGATGGGCGTGCCGCTGGCCTTCGTCATCCCGCGCCTGGCCACCCGGCTGCCCCACCAGGGACCCATCGCACTCGCGCTCGGCGTCTGCGGCCTCATCGGCTACGCCGGTCTGTACGCCGCCCCGGCCGAGGGTGCCTGGGCCTGGGCCCTCCTGCTCGGCGTCTCCAACTGCGCCTTCCCGCTCGCCCTGACCATGGTCGGGATGCGCGCCCGGTCCGGCCCCGGGGTGGCCCAGCTGTCCGCGTTCGCGCAGAGCACCGGCTACCTGATCTCCATCCCCGGCCCGCTCCTGGTGGGCGTGCTCTACCAGCACAGCGGCGGCTGGGGACAGCCGATCCTGCTCATGGTCGCCCTGATGGTCCCCCAGATGGCGGTGGGCTGGCTGGCGGGCCGTGACCGCACGGTGGAGGAGGAGGCCGCCGCGCGCTGAGCCCGGCGGGCCGCCCGCGCCCTCGGCTCCGGCGTCGCCCTCGCCCTCGGCTCCGGCGTCGCCCTCGCCCTCGGTGCCGGCGTCGCCTGCGCCCTCGGTGCCGGCGTCGCCCTCGCCCCCGGCTCCGCCCGCGCCCTCGCCCCCGGCTCCGGCGTTGCCCTCGCCCCCGGCTCCGGCGTCTCCCCCCGGCGCCCGGGTCGGGCGACCCCGACTCGGCCGGCGTCGCCCCCGACCCCGGCCGAGCGGGCTCGGGTGGCGGATGCGAGACTTGCCGTATGCCAGTGCTCGACCCGAACCCGCAGAACGGCCAGAAGAAGATGCTGATCGTCTTCGGCTCGTTCTTCGCCATCTTCGTGATCATCGCCGTCATCGCGTCGATCGCCGCGCCCTGAGCCGGGTGGGGGTAACCCCACCATCCCCTAGGGGGTGAGGCTCAGGGTCAAGTGGGTGGATCACCGGATGGGCCGGCGACTCTCCATTCCGTAGCGTCGACGTGTGGCCGCGGAAAGGCGGACCGCACCCAGTCGAGGACGGATCCACGGAGGCATCATGTCGGCCCGCACCCAGCCCCGCCCCCGCCCGGCGAGCACCCGGGCCGTCGACACTCGGCTGCCCTGGTGGGCCCTCGCCCTCCCGACGCTCGCCTTCGTCGCCCTGCTGACGCTGATCCTCAACCCCTCGGACGCCCACGCCGCCGCCGACGAGCCCGTCGTGGCCCGGCTCATGGAGCGCTTCCAGCAGCTGCTGACCCGCTGAGCCTCCCGCGAGTCGCCCGTCAACTCCCTGCGCCCCATGGCCTGTTTCATGCGAAGCTGGGAGTCATGAGCGTCGCAGAACCCCGCAGGATCGTCCTCTTCCGGCACGCGAAGGCCGACTGGCCCCAGGTGAACGACCATGAGCGGCCGCTCGCCGAGCGGGGCCGCAAGGACGCCGCCGAAGCCGGACGCAGGCTGGTCGACACCGGCATCCCCTTCGACCTGGCCCTCTGCTCCACCGCGACCCGGACCCGCGAGACCTGGAAGCTCGCCGTCCACGAGTTCGCGCACCGGCCGAAAACGGTCTACGAGGAGCGGCTCTACGAGGCCTCGCCCGGCGAGCTGATCGCCGTGCTCAACGAAACCCCCGACGACGCCCAGAACCTCCTCCTCGTCGGCCACAACCCCGGCGTGCACGGGCTCGCCGAGGTGCTGGCCGGGTCGGCCGAGGCCGATCCCCGCGAGCGGATGAACAGCCGCGGCTTCCCGGCCGCCGCCTTCGCCGTGCTGTCCTTCTCGGGCGCCTGGAAGACCCTGGAGCCGGGCGTGGCCACCCTGCTCGACTACTGGGCGCCGACCGACTGACCCCGCACAGCCCGGCAGGGCCGAAGCGGGCCGGTGCCGCACGGCACCGGCCCCTGCACACTGCCGCTTCCGCGACGGCCCCCGTACTCCGGAGCGCCGGTCAGCTCTCCTCGTGCGCGTCCGCCGCCTCGACCTCTTCCCGGGTGACGCCGAGCAGATACAGCACGGTGTCCAGGAACGGCACGTTCACCGCCGTGTGCGCCGCCTCCCGCACCACCGGCTTGGCGTTGAAGGCCACCCCGAGCCCCGCCGCGTTCAACATGTCCAGATCGTTGGCGCCGTCGCCGATCGCCACCGTCTGCGACAGCGGCACGCCCGCCTCCGCGGCGAACCGGCGCAGCAGCCGCGCCTTGCCCGCGCGGTCCACGATCTCGCCGGTGACCTTCCCGGTCAGCTTGCCGTCCACGATCTCCAGGGTGTTGGCCTGGGCGAAGTCCAGCCCCAGCCGCTCCTTCAGATCGTCCGTGACCTGGGTGAATCCTCCGGAGACCACACCGACCTGGTAGCCGAGCCGCTTCAGCGTACGGATGAGGGTGCGGGCGCCCGGCGTCAGCCGGACCTCGCTGCGCACCTTGTCCACCACCGAGACGTCCAGCCCCTTCAGCAGGGCGACCCGCGCGTGCAGCGACTGCTCGAAGTCCAGCTCCCCGCGCATCGCCGCGGCGGTCACCTCGGCGACCTGCTCCTCGCAGCCGGCGTGCGCCGCGAAGAGCTCGATGACCTCGTCCTGGATGAGCGTGGAATCCACGTCCATCACGACCAGCCGCTGGGCCCGCCGGTGCAACCCCGCCGCCACGACCGCGACATCGACACCGAGTGCCGCGGCGTCAGTGACGAGGGTGGTGCGCAGCGGTTCCGTCTCCACACCGGAGACCGCGAACTCCACGGCGGTCACCGGGTACTTGGCGAGCCGGAAGATGCGGTCGATGTTGCCGCCGGCCTTGGTGATCTTGGCGGCGATGGCGGCCGTGGCCTCCGCGGTGAGCGGATGGCCGAGCACGGTCACCAGGGAGCGGCCGAGGCCGCGCGGGCGGTTGTCGCCGAGCCCGGAGATGATCTCGGCCTGCATCTTCATCGACTCCGCCCAGCTGTGGACGGTGGCGCGCAGGTCGCCCTCCAGCCCGTGGGGCGGCTCGGTCACGAGCGCGCACAGCACGATCCGGCCCCGCGTGACGACCTGCTCGATGTCGACCACGTCGACGGAGTAGGCGGCGAGGGTGTCGAAGAGTCCGGCCGTGATGCCCGGCCTGTCCTTGCCAAAGATCTTGACCAGGAGAGTGGGGACGTCAGAGGTCTGCGTAGCGCTCATGGTGCTCCCACGGTAACCGGCACCCAGTGCCGCCCGCGCCCGAGGTCCGCCTAGCGGACAGCGAACACTGGGCGTCGCGGAGGGGACGCCAGCCTGACACGACGGTCAACCACCGGCCACAGGCCCCGCATCCGACCCCTGCGTGGCCCTGCGGGGCGGGGGCGGCACTGGGTGCCGGTT